>NZ_JAMXXP010000034.1 GCF_024129355.1 Acinetobacter lwoffii
TCTCAGGTTCAAATTTAAGATTTTAGCAGCACTCCAAACTCTACAATTTGCGTATAGTGGTAGCTAATCACTATATCAATCAAGATACAAGTAGCACTGCTGCGCAAGGGAGAGGTTAATAAAGCTTGACGTTTTTAAATTAAATCACCGCTGCCAATTCAGCACCCTGACGGATGGCACGTTTGGCATCCAGCTCACCCGCTTCTTTTGCTCCACCAATCAGATGCACATTTTTACCCACCGCTTTTAGCTCATCAAACATGGCGGTATAAGACTCCTGACCGGCACAAATAATCACGTGATCGACTTCCAACACAGCAGGCTTGTCATTCACGACAATATGTAAGCCCTGATCATCAATTTTTTCATAATTGGCGCCCGCAATCATTTTTACATCACGGTGTTTTAAACCGGTACGATGAATCCAGCCTGTGGTTTTACCCAAACTCGCCCCGACTGAAGCAGCTTTACGTTGCAATAAATAAATTTCACGTTGCGGTTTTTCTACATTTGCAGCTTTTAAGCCACCGACATTTTCATACTCAGTATCAATACCCCATTCATCATAGAATTTTTCCGGATTGATACTGCCACTTTCCCCTTCATGGCTCAGGAATTCGGCTGTATCAAAGCCAATACCACCTGCACCAATAATGGCAACTCGCTGACCCACTGGCTTACGTTCTTTCAAAACGTCCAGATAAGACAGTACTTTTGCATGATCAATGCCTGGAAGCTCAAGCTGACGCGGTGTCACGCCTGTTGCCACCACAATGTCATCAAAGTTTGACTGAGCCAGTTCTTCCAGACTCGCCTTATGGTTCAGCTGCAATTTAATACGTGGCTGTAATTCAATCTGGCGTTTGAAATAACGCAAGGTTTCATAAAACTCTTCCTTGCCTGGAATGGTCTTGGCAATATTAAACTGCCCACCAATCTGAGCAGCGGCTTCAAATACCGTCACCTGATGACCGCGATTTGCCGCATATACAGCAAAACTTAAACCTGCAGGACCTGCACCAATCACGGCAATATTTTTTGCCACATTGGTTTCTTTAAAAATGAGCTCTGTTTCATAGCAGGCACGTGGATTGACCAGACAGGTGGCAATTTTCATTGAGAAAATATGATCCAGACAGGCCTGATTACAACCGATACAGGTATTGATCTCATCGCTACGACCCTGCTCCGCTTTCAGAACAAACTCCGAATCAGCCAGCATTGGGCGAGCCATAGAAATCATATCAGCATCACCAGATGCCAATACATACTCAGCCATTTCCGGGGTATTAATACGGTTTGAAGTAATTAAAGGAATCTTCACCTGACCTTTCAGTTTACGCGTCACCCAAGTGAAGGCTGCACGAGGTACTTTGGTAGCAATAGTCGGAATACGCGCTTCATGCCAGCCAATGCCAGTATTGATAATGGTCGCACCGGCTTTTTCAATTTCTTTGGCCAACTGGATGACTTCTTCCAGAGTTGAACCGCCTTCGACCAGATCCAGCATAGATAGGCGATAAATAATGATAAAGTTCTCACCGACCATTTCACGGGTACGGCGTACGATTTCAATCGGGAAACGGATGCGGTTTGCATAGCTTCCACCCCACTCATCATCACGATGGTTGGTACGCGCGGCAATAAACTCGTTAATCAAATAGCCTTCCGAGCCCATGATTTCGACACCGTCATAACCTGCATACTGAGCCAGTCTGGCACAGTTAGCAAAATCATCGATGGTCTGCTGCACTTCAGCCGAGCTTAAAGCATGCGGTTTGACTGGATTAATCGGTGCCTGAATTGAAGACGGCGCAACATTTTCAGCCTGATAAGAATAGCGTCCGGTATGCAAAATCTGCATGGCAATTTTCCCGCCCGCCTCATGTACGGCCTGGGTAATTACCTTATGCTTTTCAGCTTCTTCAAGAGTGTCAAGTTTGGAACCACCATGAAACGTCACCCCATGATCATTTGGTGAAATCCCGCCGGTGACGATTAAAGCGACTCCACCTTTGGCACGCTCTGCATAGAAAGCTGCCATCCGATCATATCCGCCGGGTGCCTCTTCAAGACCAACGTGCATGGAACCCATTAACACGCGGTTTTTAAGCGTGGTAAAACCCAAGTTCAATGGGGCAAGTAAATTCGGATATTTAGACATTTCAACTCCTGAGCGTGCGTTTAGGCTGGCTATTGTTTTAGCAACTGGCAGTTTGATCCCTCAAACTTTCCAGTTTAATGCAACTTGTTGCACTAATTTATATGCCAGAATTGATTTTTATGCAACATGTTGCATAATAATCCTGAGTCACTTTTTTTGAGACGCTTATGTCTTTAGCGCATGTTTTATTGACCAGCCTGATTGAAAAGCCCAGCACCGGAATCGAACTGGCCCGCCGTTTTGACCGATCCATGGGCTTCTTCTGGAATGCCACTCATCAGCAGATTTATCGCGAGCTGAATGCCATGCTGCAAAAAGGATGGATTTCGACGATAGAAGAGGAAGATTCCAATAGCCGCAAAAAGACATATCAGGTGGAACGTCTGGGCCGGGAAGAACTGGCCAACTGGATGCTACAACAAAGCCCACCGGCACAACTGCGCGAAGAACTAATGGTACGTCTGCGTGCCGAAGCCCAACTTGGTGGCAATAACACCTTGGCAGAACTGGAACGCCATCTGGAACTGCATAAAGAAAAACTGAAAACCTATCAGCAGATTTTTGCCAAAGACTTTGCTCAAGCGGACAAAACTGACCGTACCTTATATATTCATAAAATGATTCTGCAACTGGGAATTGATCAGGAACTGGGTTGGATTTCCTGGCTGGAACAGGTTATTCCGCGACTGCAACAATTTGACGCAAAATAATTCTAAATACGGAGACACACATGCCCTTTTATCGCATGCGCGATGGTGAACAGCTGTTTGTACGCGAATACGGTCAGGGACAGTCGGTACTGGTACTCTCAGGACTCGGCATGCTGAGCTGGCAATGGAAAGCTTTTCTCTATCCGCATCAGAAAAATTTCCGTTTCATTATTCCAGAATGGCGCGGCTTTGGGGCTTCCAGTCGCTGTAAAATTCCGCAAGGTCGCGATGCAATTTCCAGTCACTGGCAAGATGTACGTTCAGTTCTGACCCAGCTAGAATTAGATCAAGTCATCGTCATTGCCTATTCCATGGGTGCAACCACCGCAATGCACGGCATGCATTATGACAACTTTGCCAGTCAGATTTCTGCTTATTTGCATATCGATCAAACACCTAAAATTCCGGTTGATGATACCTGGGCTTTTGGCCTTTTTGGTCCACGCCATCAGGAATTTATCGACATCCTGCAGCAGCTCTCTGCCCTACTTGCGCAATACCAGCAAGTTGAATTGATCCGTGATCTTGACGTTTCTGTCCGTAAACAAATTGCCGCCCTATGGCTAAAGTTTATTCAGCTACAAAATGAACAAAAATATAATCTGAAAGCTTTCGCATTCATCCTAAATCAACCTCGTCTGCAAAGTCTGTTATTGCCTTCCAGCCGGGTGGATTATATGGCGTGGTATATCAACAATTATTTATATCATCGTGAAGATTACCGCGAAGCTCTAGCTCAGCTTAGCTGTCCGGTGACCTTCTTTAGCGGTGTACAATCCAAGTTATATCCTTTTGAAGGTCAGCGCCTGATTGTAGAAAGCCTGCCTAATGCCAAACAGATAATCTTCAGCAAGTCTGGCCATACGCCTTTACTGACTGAACCGCTAAAATTTGCCCGAGAACTTGGCATCTTCTTAAAAGAAAATTCACAATCTAGCGCTTCAGCTGCCTAAAGATTCAGGAGATAGAACAATGAAAAAGTTGGTGGTCTTTTCCGGTGCAGGCATGAGCGCCGAAAGTGGTATCAATACTTTTCGCGACAGTGATGGACTTTGGGAACAATACCGGATTGAAGAAGTCGCCACACCCGAAGCCTGGGCTAACAATCCGGAACTGGTGCAACGCTTTTATAATGCCCGCCGTAAAAATATTCTGGAAGCACAGCCGAATGCTGCACATCAATTAATTGCCGATCTTGAAAATGAGTTTGATGTGCATGTAATCACCCAGAATATTGATGACTTGCATGAACGTGCCGGCAGCTCCAAGGTGATCCATTTACATGGCAATATTCGTCTGGCCAAAAGCTCAGGCCCCGATGCACAAAGCACGACCGAGTTTTATCCAATTGAAGGTTCTGAATTAGATTTAAATCAACACTTTTGTAAGGCAGGCTATCCGCTGCGTCCTCATGTGGTCTGGTTTGGTGAAGCCGTGCCCGCGTATGAAGAAGCTCAAGAATGTATACAGGATGCCGATATTTTCGTAGTGATTGGCACCAGCCTACAGGTTTATCCGGTCGCCGGGTTAATTCATGAGATTCCTGCGCACTGTGAGGCCTATTACATCGACCCGAAAGCCGAGCAGCAGCATTTACCTGCACATTTTCACAAGATTACCCAAAGCGCGACCGATGGCATGCAAACATTGCTAAGTTTACTTAAATCCGGGAATTAAAATTTTTTTATATGTGCATTCTCTGATTGACAGTATGCAACAATCAATTTTTAATCAGCTTATCGTTGCAAGAATGGAATTAAACCATGCTGTCTGATCTGGATGACTTTTACTGTTTCGCTCAGGTGGTGGAACATGGCGGCTTTAGTGCAGCCGAACGTGCAACCGATATTCCCAAATCCAAACTTAGCCGCCGGGTGTTTAATCTGGAAGAGCGTCTGGGTGTACGTCTGATTCAGCGCAGTTCGCGTCATTTTGCCGTCACCGATATTGGCATGAATATTTATCGGCATGCCCAAGTGATGCTGAATGCTGCACAGGCAGCGCATGATCTGGTTGACCATCTGAGTACCGAACCACGCGGAACTATTAAAGTCAGTCTGCCAGTGTCTATTGCCCAGAACGAACTGGCAAAAATTCTGCCGGATTTTTTGAAAAAATATCCTGAAATTAAAGTCCAGATGATGATCACCAATCGCCGGGTCGATATTATCAATGAAGGCTTTGATCTGGCCTTACGTGTCCGTTCCAGCCTGGATGATGACCCGAATCTGGTGATCCGCCAGTTTGAAAAAATTGAGCAGCATCTATTTGCCAGTCAAGGTTATTTAAATGAATTTGGTGAACTGAAAAACCCTGAGCAACTGGCTGAACATAAAATTCTGAGTATGGCTGAAGATCATACCGAACAGTTTCTGACCTTACAAAATGAACAGCAGGAACAGAAAAAAATCCGTGTCAGTCCCACAGTTATGGGTTCTGACTTAAATATGCTGGCCCAACTGGCCGCATCAGGCTCAGGCATCACTTTGTTGCCTGATAACGTGGTCGAGCAGTACGTGGCAAGTGGCGAACTGGTTCGGGTGCTTCCTGACTGGAAAGCACCGCATGGTATTTTCCATGTGGTTTATCCTTCACGTCGCGGCTTATTGCCCGCAGTCCGGATCTTTATTGATTATTTGGTCGCTGAATTAAATCAGCACTAAGTGATATGCTTTTGAGAAAAACTGGACAAAAAAATAGCTCATTCTTGGGGAAAAATGAGCTAGAGAAACTTTCACTACAGCATAGTGAGCGAAAAAAAGGGAACCTATGTATCTGACTCTTAGTTTAATCAGATATAAAACCCTAAACCACTGTTTAATGTAGTGTTTTGTATGTTTTCGTCAGCAAGAACGAGTGAGTTGTAATTTATGTAAGTGGATTAGCTTAATAAAGATCATGCAATCAATATTTTAAATCTCTGGATACTCACCTGTGCCTTCAGGCCAAGGAGACAAGACTTCAAATCCGGTTTCGGTGACATAGACCATATGTTCCCATTGGGCAGACCAGGATTTATCCGTGGTGACCACCGTCCAGCCATCTTTTAGCTCTTTGACGCGGGCTTTGCCCATATTCACCATTGGCTCAATAGTAAACACCATGCCCGGAACCAGTTTAATGCCCTGACCCGGCTGGCCGTAATGCAGAATGTTTGGCTGCTCGTGATAGACCTTGCCGATGCCATGACCACAATATTCGCGCACAATAGAATAACCTTCACGCTGTGCAACCGTTTGAATGGCATAACCAATATCACCTAGAGTCGCGCCCGGCTTCACCGCATGAATCCCGGCCACCATGGCTTCATAGGTGGTATTGACCAGTCGCTTGGCTTCTGGAGAAGGAGTTCCAACATAGTACATCCGGCTTGTATCACCAAAATAACCGTCTTTAATAATGGCAACATCAATATTGATAATATCGCCATCCTGCAGAACGACTTTCGATGATGGAATGCCGTGACAAACCACTTCATTCGGTGAAATACAGGTGGTTTTGGTATAGCCATAATAGCCAATATTGGCGGGCGTCACTTTTAAGGTATTTACAATAAAATCATGACAGAGATCATCCAGATATTCAGTCGTGACACCTGGCTTGACATGCTCCCCGATCATCGCTAAAACTTCTGCAGCCAAACGCCCAGATATCCGCAGTTTTTCAACATCTTGCTCAGTTTTAAGACTAATCGCTGGAGCGCGCATATACCTATCCTCACTATGAATCCCTGAATTATAATCCCTTTTTTGCGAAATATGTCGCAGTTGTTGAGTTTCAGTACAGTAATTTTCCTTGAAATAGGACTTTTCACTGCTGCTTATTTGTACAAACAATAACTGACATATTTTGATAGCAAGTGCAGATATTTATTGAGCTTATAAGGAAAAATATATTTTTCAGCGATTTATCAAACATATATTTCTACCAAGATTTGAATGACTGGTTATATGATTCGCAAACTCACTAGAATCAAGGCTTCCAGCCTTAAAATAAACTCCAAAAAATTGGACATATACACTAAAATCGCTTTCTTTTGTTCTATTGATCTCCCTTTATGACAAGTCTGCGTACCCGGGATATTGTCGCCCTAGGTTTTATGACCTTTGCACTGTTTATTGGTGCGGGCAACATTATCTTCCCACCGATTGTGGCTCAACAAGCCGGTGAACACGTATGGCTCGCTGCTTTAGGTTTCCTTATTACAGCAGTCGGCTTACCCGTGATTACCATTATTGCATTGTCTCGCGTTGAAGGCTCCATTCAGGCACTAAGCTCGCCTCTGGGCAAAGCAGCCAGTATTTTGCTGACTGTAATCTGTTACTTAGCTGTTGGCCCTTTATTTGCGACGCCACGTACCGCAACCGTTTCTTATGAAATCGGTTTTTCATCTTACTTTGGCAATGAATCTGGCAGTCTGCTCATTTACAGCATCATCTATTTTGCTGTGGTGACCATCGTGTCCTTATATCCCAATAAGATTCTGGATACCGTCGGCTATTTCCTGTCGCCACTTAAAATTATTTCTTTGATCATTTTGGGTGTAGCAGCCGTGATGATTCCTGCCAGCAATCCGCCTGCAGCGATCGATAATTACGTTACCAGTGCAGTGACTGAAGGCTTCGTAAATGGTTATTTAACCATGGATACTTTGGGCGCTTTAGTTTTCGGTATTGTGATTGTTAAAGCCATTACTTCACGTGGTGTAACCGATAAAAAACTGATTACCAAATATGCAGTGAATGCCGGCATTATTTCTGGTATTGGTTTAACTCTGGTGTATTTAAGTCTGTTTAAACTTGGACTAGGTAGCCATGAGATTGCACCAAATGCAGCCAATGGTGCCATTATCCTGCATGCATATGTACAACATGCTTTTGGCGATATGGGTGCTTACTTCCTGTCTGGCATGATTTTTATTGCCTGTATGGTGACTGCAATTGGTCTGACTTGTGCCTGTGCTGAGTATTTCTCCAACTTGACCAAAATTCCGTACAAGATCTTTGTATTTATTCTGGTGGGCTTCTCACTGGTGATTTCAAATCTGGGTTTAACCAAACTGATCGCTGTTTCGGTTCCAGTCTTAAGTGCGATTTATCCGCCTGCCATTAGCGTCATTATGCTGAGCTTCTGTGCAAACTTCTTCAAGAAACCATCTCATGTGATTGCGCCAGTGACCCTGGTGGCCTTGATCTTTGGTATTTTTGATGGATTAAAAGTCGCTGGTTTTGAATTGCCTGCATTACTGCAAAATTTACCTCTATCAGATCAGAATCTGGCCTGGTTTATCCCGTCCATGATTGTATTGCTGATTACAGCTGTGATTGACCGTATTAGAAACTAAAACTTCTAGGATGTCTGAAAAATCGTATTTTTACCCAAAATCCGGTTTGAGCGTGATCAATAATTGTCAGGTTTTACCCAAACGGACATTTATTGTTTCTTAATAATGACATCAAATCACCGCTGTAAATCTTGATACTAAGATTTTCTATAAAATATGATGTATAGAATTGCACTTTAATTATTTTATTTTTTATATAAATATAAACAAAACTTTAATTTCCTGATTTTAGATACCTATTGTTGCCAACTTAAACCAAGTCCCCGTCCGAGTCATATGCAAGCTTACAAAGTATTGATTAACACTACATATCTTTGGCGTAGAATTTGCATTTTCTATCTGGTCGCATTGATCAAATGATGACTACATCTTATTTCCAAAATTAGTTGGAGGTGAAATCTGAAAATATAATTCTTGCCTAATCAAGTAATTATGTAGTTATACGACTAAAGATGACCATTTTGATGGTAAAAGCCTGCCACAGCAGTTGCAAAGGTCCAAATTAAACAGTACAACTATATATTCAATTCTGACTGATTAAATCTGCTTTAATCTTCAATAACATAAATAAATGGGAGGGATGGAGATGTTATCATTACATTTCAACAAGCAAGTCTTCATTGACGCTCTTAAAGCCAACAACACCAATCTGGTGACATTTATATGCACCACTTTTGCACTCATGCTGACTTTAACCGTCCATTGCTTAATTCAAGGTAATTTAAAACTTGAATACTTCGGCTATGCACTGATTGTCTCAGCTGCGTTTTTCCTATGGGCTGCCATAGACCAGAAATACCGATAAACAAATTTTTAATTAGCCCAGATGGATGATTTGGCCAGTCATCCATCTGGTGAAAAAAGTGTTTTAACTTTCAAGAATTCCAGCATCCTTTCAGAATAACTATAAAAAGAACATTAAAATAATCCGATAAATGCTCCATAGAGCAAGATCCCCGTCCCGCCCAATTCTGCGATAATTAAACCCAGCATGGCTAAAGTCATTAAACTTCCTGGCAAATGAAACTTACCCAGCTGATGCGGTTGTTTAAACTGATTCGTCGTGTCTTGCAGAAAACCATGTAGCATATAAGCGGCAATCGAGAAGCTGAAAAACAGAATATTGATCAGTACGCAAATCAGATTCACCATACTCGGCCACACTGAACAACAGGCCAGCACTGCCAAAATTAAGGTCGCGGGCGCATAAAGCAGGCTGCTACGATGGGCAATATCGACATAATAATGTGCGCGTGACTGAGGTGATTGACGAATCTGCCAATATTTCCAGACACCGGTCAACATCCCGATCCACAAGAATATTCCACTAAAAATAACGGCTATTTTAACGGCCAGCTCAAGTTCCATTAGCTGCATAAGTTTATTCCATCTCTATTATTTTACTGACTTTTAAGTCATGTTTTCCCCAAGCTACCCTGCTAAAAATCTATACAGTAAAAGCTTCATGGGATTATAAAAATCATAGTGTATCGTATGTCTGAATTTGAAACATTGACTCTCCAGTGTCAGGATGGCTATCGCTTAAGTGCACGTTTTTATGCAGCTATTTCTGAAACTAAAAAACTTCCGGTATTAGTTTGTCCGGCAACAGGCATTACTAAACAGTTTTATCATCAGTTTTGTGTCTGGTTACAAGCTCAAGGCTATGCCGTTATGGTCTTTGATTTTCGGGGGATTGGTGATTCACTACACGGTCCTTTGAGAAAGTCAAAAGCCAGTATTGTGCAATGGGGTCAACTGGATATTCCGGCCGCGATTGATGCTTTATTAGCACGTACCAGTACGGAAAAAGTGACCTTACTTGGACATAGCGCCGGTGGTCAGCTTTTAGGTATCGTGCCAAATCATCATAAAGTCGCAAAAGTCGTGGCCGTCTCTGGCTCTACTGGACATGTGAAAGGACTTAAAGGTAAAACTAGACTGCTTGCACCGGTCATGTTTAATGTCATTTTCCCACTTGCCCGAATCACCAAAGGCTATGGCCCGACTCAAGCGATTGGTATGGGTGAAAACCTGCCTAAAGATGTGGCACGAGAATGGGCACTGTTTTGCAGTAAACCGGGCTATGTGATGAATGCGGTCGGTAAACTTATATCACCTAAAGCAGATTTTCATACTCAAATCACCTGCCCGATTACCTCGATTTGGTCATCGGATGATGAAATTGCCACGGAAGCCAACGTGAAAGATTTACTGCGTTTATATCCGAACGCAAAAACTCAGATAATTGAACTTAGACCTAAAAGTTATGCCTATAAAACCATTGGTCATATGCTGATGTTTAAAAAGTCGCATCAGAATTTATGGCCGGTGATTGAACAGCAATTGGCTGTTTAAATCAGATTTAGATGGTTATTTGCAGGCTGCTGTGTTCTAATACACGCAGTTTGAGATGAGCCTCTTACAGTATATGGGCTTGACCTATATACGACTAGCCCCTAACCATGGGGCTTTTTATTGTCTGAATATTTTAAAACGGATATAAAATGGACTGACGATAATGCCAACCCATGTTTTTCTTTATCGAATTAAATATTATTTTGACTCAATGTCATAGACCCAATTTCGTGCCTGTTTGTCTGTGGTCGTTTCACAAACGTAGTAGTCATGATCCCATGAATCAGGATGGAATATTTCCTTTTTGGTATAGGTGACATTTTTGCTTTTTCGACGCAGACAAAGCTGTCACCTTGGTCTTTGACCTGCGTTCCGTTGAGGAAGCCACCAATACAGAGGAATCGGGATTGTTTGGGCATTTACTTAAGTCAACTTCTTATCGCTGATAACTAGCGTGATTAAACAACCTTTCTATAAAACTGTAAAGGAGTTACATATGAATTCTCTCAGTTACTAGACTTCTTTTGATCTCCAATATTTGGCAACTTATCAGCAATCATTTTTAATAAGCTTTCTGAAGAATTGTCATATTTTTTATAAATCGTTGGGTCTAAATCCTCTTTCCCAAAATATACATCGATAAGTTTTTCATGTATTTCTTGTTGTTTTTCAGATGTCATATCTACGATAAATGATTTTAGTGCTGTTAATTTTAAGTAAACACTCTCATTTTTCTTCCAATGAAAATAGTGTTTATTCGCTAATTTATTAGTAAAGGCAATTGTAGAAAATATTAAAAATGAGAACAAAAGTCTTATTGCTAAATAGTACAAGTCTAACTGTGTAAAATCTGTAGAATGTTTCTCTGCAAAATTCGTTAAACTAGAATATGACATAATTATTGCCACACCAATAATTAAAGCACTGATAAAGTTAAATCCATAATACCAATTTCTCTCAATAATGGATTTTTCTTTAAAATTATTAGTTAGCTTTATAGATGTTTCTTCTGATATAAATTCATTAAAGCTTTTACTAGTTTTTTTAACATTATTAATCTCTGCGCGCATAAGTTCATTAGTAGCGTCTATTTCCTTAGTAAACTCACTTAATATTTCATTAGCACTTTGAATAAATTTACTTTCTATTGATCGTATAACTTCAGTAGAATCAGATTCATATTTATTTTTTAAATTTAGTATATTTGCATTTAAATCAGATATTTTTTGGTTTAATTCATTAATATTATTATATATTTTATTAACACTAGCATTTGATGTATGAAAATTATTTTCTAATTCAGAGAAACTATTAGATAGTGTTTCAAACTTCTTATAATAGTGACTAATTTGTCTCTCTAAAGAATCAAAGGGTAAATTCTTATCACTCTTATAATCTACAATTGAATGAAAAAAGTCATATAATCGTGTTTCAATGTTATCTAAACAAGTTAAATGAGATTGAATATTCTCCAAGTTTAGAGCTCTGTGAGAATCCAAAGAAATTATTTTCTTTGGTTCTAATGAATTAATATCATCTAATACCTGATTCAGAAAAATATCAATTTTCTCATACAACCCATAAGGCAAGACTACATCCCGACCATTCAGATTCATGATTTTATATTTATGACGAGCATCTGCGACTTGTGCTTTAAAGAAATTTTCAGAAGTTAAAATTATCCTATCTAAGTAATCAATTATATCCTGGTATTTATTAGTTATATCTACAATATAAGAGTTAAAGCTTTCAAAATCATCATTAATCAAATTTTCACGAATGAATAAAATATGGGAGTAAAGTTTATTTTTTATAATATCTATTTGATCAATCATTGGAAATCCAAAAAATAAGGGCTGATTACTCAGCCCTTATCTTATACCACTTATTGCTTAATTAACAAAGAATTAAGTTAATTGAGCAGCAGCAATTTTCTTAGTATCAACGTCTTTAGCAGCGTCAGTATATTCGCTCATCTTGTCGAAGCTTAAGTATTGATAGATGTCAGCTGACATGCTGTCAATTTGGGCTGCGTACTGTTGATATTCTTCTGGAGAAGGTAATTTACCCAATACAGCAGCAACAGAAGCAAGTTCAGCAGAAGCCAAGTAAACGTTAGCACCTTGACCTAGACGGTTAGGGAAGTTACGAGTAGAAGTTGATACACAAGTTGTGTTCGGAGCTACACGTGCTTGGTTACCCATACATAATGAACAACCTGGCATTTCAGTACGCGCGCCAGCTTTACCATAAATGTTATAGAAACCTTCTTCCATCAACTGATGTTCGTCCATACGCGTAGGTGGAGCAATCCACAAACGAGTTGACAATGCACCACCTGGAACTTTCTCTAACAATTTACCAGTCGCACGGAAGTGACCGATGTTAGTCATACAAGAACCAACGAATACTTCGTCAATTTTCGCGCCTTGAACATCAGAAAGAAGTTTTGCATCATCTGGATCGTTCGGGCAGCAAAGAATAGGTTCTTTGATATCTGCAAGATCGATTTCATACACTTTGGTGTATTCAGCATCAGCATCTGCTTTGATCAGGCTTGGGTTAGCCAACCATTTTTCCATGTTCTCAACACGACGAGCCATAGTACGCGCATCGCCATAACCTTCAGAAATCATCCACTTCAACATAGTGATGTTTGAACGAAGGTATTCAGCAACTTTCTCTTCAGAAAGCGTAATAGAACAACCAGCAGCTGAACGTTCAGCAGAAGCATCAGAAAGTTCGAATGCTTGCTCAACAGTCAGGTCAGTTTCCATTTCTGTTAAGTCAATCTCAAGGATACGACCAGAGAAGATGTTTTTCTTACCTTTCTTCTCTACAGTTAGGTCACCTTCCTTAATTGCGTAGTAAGGAATTGCATGTACAAGGTCACGTAGAGTGATACCAGGCTGCATTTTACCCTTGAACTTCACAAGTACAGATTCAGGCATATCTAGTGGCATAACACCAGTTGCTGCAGCGAACGCTACAAGACCAGAACCCGCCGGGAATGAAATACCGATTGGGAAACGTGTATGCGAGTCACCACCAGTACCAACGGTATCCGGAAGAAGCATACGGTTTAACCAAGAGTGAATAATACCGTCACCTGGGCGTAAAGACACACCTCCACGGTTCATGATGAAATCAGGAAGCGAGTGTTGCATTTGAACGTCAACTGGTTTTGGATACGCAGCTGTATGACAGAAAGATTGCATAACAAGGTCAGCAGAGAAACCTAGGCAAGCCAAGTCTTTCAATTCGTCACGAGTCATTGGACCTGTTGTATCTTGCGAACCAACAGTAGTCATCTTAGGTTCACAGTAAGTACCTGGAAGTACACCTTGACCTTCAGGAAGACCACAAGCGCGACCAACCATCTTCTGAGCTTGAGTGAAACCTTTACCAGTTGCAGCAGGCTGAACCGGAGTACGGAACATTGTAGATACTGGAAGACCTAAAGCTTCACGAGCCTTAGTCGTCAAACCACGACCTACGATCAGGTTAATACGACCACCAGCACGAACTTCGTCAAGAAGTACTGGAGTTTTAAGTTCAGCTTCAGCGATTTGCGCGCCGTCTTTGAACGCAGTTACTTTAGCAGCAGCGTGATCGATCTTAAGAACGATTTCGTCGCCCATGTTCATGTTGGCAACATCGATCTCGATCGGTAATGCACCCGCATCTTCCATGGTGTTGAAGAAAATCGGAGCGATTTTAGAACCTAGGCAGTAACCACCGTCTTTTTTGTTCGGGATGTGCGGGATGTCGTCACCGAAGAACCAAAGTACAGAGTTAGTTGCAGATTTACGAGATGAACCTGTACCAACAACGTCACCCACGTAAGCAACCTGGTTGCCTTTCGCGATCAGTTCTTTAATCTGGTTAAGTGGACCCACTTCACCAGGAACTTCTGGATTGATTCCGTCACGTACGTTTTTCAACATTGCATTTGCGTGCAATGGAATGTCTGGACGGCTCCAAGCGTCTTGTGCAGGTGACAAGTCGTCAGTGTTGGTTTCGCCAGTTACTTTGAAAACAGTCAGTTTGATTTCTTCAGGAACGTCTTTACGGCTAGTGAACCATTCAGCGTCAGCCCAAGACTGCATAACTGCTTGAGCATTTGCGTTACCAGCTTTTGCTTTATCAGCAACGTCATGGAATGCATCAAATACAAGAAGCGTTTTTTTCAATGCTTCAGCTGCAAGTTCAGCAAGCTCAGCATTGTCTAAAAGTTCAACTAAAGGCGCTACGTTGTAACCACCCAGCATAGTACCTAGTAAATAAACAGCACGTTCTTTAGAAACGAGTGGAGAGGTTGCTTCGCCTTTTGCCAATGCAGCTAAGAACGCAGCTTTTACATATGCAGCTTGGTCAACACCTGCTGGTACACGGTTTTCAAGCAAATCTACCAAGTATGCTTCTTCACCAGCTGGCGGGTTTTTTAGTAGTTCAACTAATGCAGCTGTTTGGGCATCGTCAAGTGGCTTCGGTGGGACTCCGAGTGCGGCACGTTCTTCAACGTGTTGGCGGTAAGCTTCTAGCACAGTGTTATTCCTCTTTTTTAAAAAATTACTTATGAATTCCTGCTTATTCCAAGCTTCATAAATAATATGGACTCCGAAATTTTACTAAATTTCCAGTTAAAAGTTAATGCAACTCAAGTGTTTCTTCGTGATGCTCGTTATTTTATAACTAAATGATGCTCTTAATGATTATTCCATAATCAGTTACAGCTTACACCACACGAAACAAGCCCATGAATAGGCCCTTTTAACTGAATTTAATGCATAAAAAAGGCAACCCTGATGTTGCCTGATTTGACGTTAAAAAGATACTCCACCTTAGTGTACAGTGGTCGAGTTTAAATACTGCTGATATGAGTCTCGGCAGCCTTGGAATTTCACCACGCATTCATCTTCACAGGTGGTACTGTGATTATTGCTGGCAAAGGAAATATCAATCTGATAAAGCTTTTTATCTTGTTCTAGCATCTTCTTTAAAACGACTTTGTCACCAACGCTGAGTACATAGCGACTGCCGCCAATAATGACCACACCTTCTTCATCTTCCAGCAGTAGATCAGAATGATGCAAATATCTTACTACTTCCATATTGTGCTACTCCTTGGTTAGTTGGAGTTAAATTCATTATTCAATATAAAGATAAGTATTTCTATATTTTAGATTTAGAAATTGTCACAAAGTGTACATTTTGCTTAGGCTATTTCTATTTTTCAGTCTTTTGAAGATGTGTATATTTAAATACGTTTAATGGGAAATATGAGTTGAATGATTTTATGCAGATTTTAAAAACCGTTCCTTAGAACGGTTTGTAATCTGGTAATTCATCATGCGGTGTCGCAATACACTTTGCAGTAAATTCAGCGCGGACTTTTTCACGGGCTGCTTTTACATCTACCTTAATCTCTTCGGCTGGAATCGCATAGACTTCATCAATAATATTCAGGATAAAACCTTTGGTGGTTTCATCATCGATCTTGTTGGCATGCTCGATTGCTTTTTCTTTCTCAATCGCATTCTGACGATCCAGCATAATGGTACGCGCCGCATTTCCGACACTTCGACAATAACCTTGCCACTGCTCTTCAGGGGTTAACGGTTTCTTCTCGGCACAACCGGCCAGCGCCAGCATAAACGATAAAGCCAATAACTTTTTCATGAATTTCTCCTTCCGAGGGGCAATATAAAAGATCGGGGAAGATTTGTCATTTCAAAATGCCAGTTGTATGGAATTAAAAAAAGCCCACTCATGGGCTTTTTCATTTTATGTGATTAACCGCATGAAGCTTGAATAATCTTTTTGCTTGCAGGATCTACAGTTACAGTCACTCGTTCTTCACGATAATCCATCGTCACCGCTTGACCCGGTTCGACCATACGTACAATTTGTGCCTTGGTTTTCTGCTTGATTTGCGCTTCAGTCAAATTGGACTGACCGACCAATTCCACTGCCTGATCAGCAATACATTTAGGTTGATTCATGTGCAGTAATTCCCACTCCTCGACCACCTGACCATTCTTTAAATGGCAATATCCGACCTGACCATTGCTTTCAGTACGAATTTCAAGCTTGCCACCCTGATTGACACAATAAGCGCTTGCAGGATTCGCTGAACCCATTTTAGGAGCTTCCGTCTTAGATTGCGGCGTGGTAGTACATGCGCTTAGAGCGAGAGCCAGTAAACCGAACAGCATTGTTTTTTTCATGAGAGCCTATTCTTCTTCAATAATTCTTCACCAATTTAGCATATTTCCTGGTCCTTGCCAGACACAAGTCTGTGTACATTTTTAACCGTGCTTTTTCATTAAAGAATGGAAATAACACCTTTATGAATTAAGGACTTCAACGCTATAAACTCTCTCAATGAACAAGATAAACAGAAGAGAAGAACCTCTCCATAATAAGGAAATGTCGGACGAATCGCCTAAACCAAGTGATTATGCATTTTAATAGCATTACATTGTCATTACATCATTCAAATATGACTTCGCTTTTAGATTTGTGATCTGTGCTGGATTGATTTAATATTTGATTGAATTTTAAACTTTCTATTGGCATGACAGACGATCCTCAACTCTCCCTCAAGGAATATCTTGCTACGGTTCAGGAAGTGGTCAAACTCACTTTCGATACACCAGTATGGGTCAAAGCCGAAATTCGCAATCTAAGTATTAAAGCCGGCCATTATTATCTGGAGCTGGCAGAAAAAGAAGCCGATAGCGATCAGGTGATTGCCAGTTGCCGAGCAACCATCTGGAAATTTAGTGCCCAGAAAATTGTCACGCAGTTTGAACGTGAAAGCGGGATTGAGCTGAGTCGTGATCTGAAAGTGCTGATTAAAGTCAAAGCTAATTTCGATCCGCAATATGGCTTTTCTTTAAATATTGTCGAGATTGATTCGGGCTATACCTTAGGAGATATTGCCCGGCGTTATCAGCAGATTGTTGAGCGGTTGACGACTGAAGGACTGATTCAGCGCAATAGAAACTTGCCCAGCCCTTTTGACTTGAACCGGATTCTGGTGATTGCTCCCGAAAATGCAGCAGGCCTCGGAGATTTCAAAAAAGATGCCGATGCACTACAGCGTGCGCAGGTGTGTGAGTTTGTCTATTACAATGCGACTTTTCAGGGAAATACCGCCCCGCAAAGTATTATGTACAGTCTGGCACAAGCGCTCAAACAATGGGCTCAGACCTATAACACTGCCCCGGATCTGATTGTGATTATACGAGGGGGTGGCGCAGTCAATGATCTGGCTTATTTGAATGATTATGATCTGGCTGCCCTGCTTTGCAAGCGTTCGGTGCCGGTATGGGTCGGCATCGGGCATGAAAAAGACCGTACCATTCTGGATGAGATTGCGCATCGCTCCTTTGATACTCCGAGTAAAGTCATTGCAGGAATCCGCAATCATATCTTTGAACTAACCCAGGATGTCCTGAATTATCTACAGCGCATTCAGCGTTTATCCCAGCAACAGATTCAAGCTTATCAAAATCAGAATGATCAATTTTTGAAACTGATTCAAAGTCTGGCCAACAACCAGATTATGGATGCGCTGCAACGTCTGCAACAGATCAAGGCCAATACTACCAGTCTGGCCCAGCAGCATACCCAGCTGATTAATCAGCAGCTTGATGCCCTGATGCGGGAAACGCTACTACAAAATCCTAAACATGTTTTATCCAAGGGTTATGCCATCGTGCGCCAGCAAGAACATGTGGTTGCCTCTATTCAACAGATTCAGTCCAGCGATCTGGTTGAAGTCGAATTACATGACGGCATTTTTTCAGCACAACTTATACAGGTACTTCCTCATGAATCATGATACTTTGAGCTTCCAACAAGGCTATGACATCTTGAAAAAGAATGCGGAATTGCTCGAATCTCAGCAAGAACCGGATATTGATAACTTGATGAAAATCGTGGAAGAATCCATGACCGCCTATAAAGCTTGCAAGGCACGGGTTGAAGCGGTTCAAACTGCGTTAAATGATACTTTTAAAGATTAATTGGATGTCATTTCAAATATTAGCTTAGACTATTCTGCTAGATTGAGTTGACATAAAAGCTCTCATTCATGGGGGCTTTTTTATTAAGTGAAAAAAATCATTTCAATGACTATTTAAATTTTCTAGATGGGGATTTTGATCAATCCGCTCAATTCTAAATGGGAAATATTGTATTTTCATTCTCATCCACCAGACGATAAAAAGCCCAATATTGAATTGGGCTTTTTATTACTCTTCAATTTCTATAGGATCACCGTCTTCAGGGCGAATATGACGCGTCCCATCATCCGCAGGATCAACACTAGAACCATCTTTGGTAATAGCATTGTACATTTCATCCTCTTTCTTATCATCGATAAATTCTTCATCTTCGAAATCTTGAGGCTCACTATCGTCGTCAAAGTTCAAAGGCTTTTCTTCATTTATCATGGCGATCCATCACTTATTTAACCAATAAAATATCATGCTCAAATATTTGAAAGATTCATTCAAGAGTCAACGATGATCATTTGTGTAACTGAATAAACACAATAGTCATTGGAACATTACTTTTCTATCGACAAAAAAATGCCTCCTTAGGGAAGGAGGCTGAAATTGGAAAGAAACTACAGCGATAGAATCTATTCATGAATTATATATAAACTTATAATTTATACATTAGCATAATATTACATTAATTTTTCAATTAAAAAGCCCGCTTACTCTTTCAAATAAGCGGGCTAGTGCTGTAGTCATTTTCTTCGTATTATTTGCGTCTTCTTGTTTTCGCAAAATGACTATAGCACTGTGAATTTATCAATAAAGTATAGGGAGTATTAATAAACTGTTTTCTTACATTTGCTTTAAGTTACTTTTCGTTCAATAAGCTGTACATATTAAAAAAGCCCATCTTTCGATGGGCCTTCCCCTTTATCACTTTTGCGCTGATTCAGGCATGTTGTCAAAGTGGGCAACAACTAGAGAATAAGCAAGCTATTGATAAAAATATATAAATAGACCATTAGTATAAAAAAAACTATGCTTGTTAAATTGATTGACGATTTTAACCTTCAACGACACCTTATAGCTGACTTAATTTGCTAGACATATAAGTTAAAAATAACGTCTTATCCTGAAAATCAGGCATTTCAAACACCCAAAAAATGTAATTTTTAGATCTCAATTTAAGTTTTACATTCACGGCCTTTACTTGAATTATTACATCCTCATGCTGCATTTCTGCGAATAATTCTAAAATCAGCGCAAAGAATCTCAGTTTGTTGACTGTGTTGTATTTTGTTGGTTTATATATTCTCAAGGCTTCAGAATATATAAGCTCGCACCATTCATTTCCATCTTCATCATCCATTAGCTCTCATTTAATTATTTAAAATAGATCACGAGGTAGGTTTATAACATGGTGGCTATAATTAAACTGCTTTTAATCTGAATATTAAAATTATAAATTTTTAGAAAATAAAAAAGCCCATCTTCCGATGAGCCTTTTTGGAAAATATATCGTGAAGAACTAAGCTGCAAATTCTTGCAGTACAAATCGTTTTACACTTTCATCAAAGTCAGGTTTTGAAAGAGCAAGCTTGCCATTTTTCATAGTTTTATAACAATAACTCGCTGCTACTCCCATACCAACCAAAGTCAACAACTTCATTGCTCACCTCTTTACTGGGAAGATTTGAATACAAAGTTATCATTCAAATTTGTAGTTTTCCAACTCAGTTTCGATTGTTTTCTGTACTACATGTTAATGAATGTATGAATAATAAATGAAAACCTGCCGCATGCTGCGTTTGCTTAAAGTCCTTCAACTAGTGGTTAATTTGCGTATCTATCCAGTTAAGGAAATTTTCCTTATTACTGAATTCTGGCATAGACCCTAAATTTATAGTCTCTTTAGCCCCAAATTTTCCAGCGACAGTATTCGGTGCTTGAACTCTGAAATCCAGAGGATCACTTTCATGTAGAGTTCTAAAATATTCTACCGCTTTATCAAATTCACTTTTATCCTTAAAACCTGGTCGTTCCTTTAAAAAGTCATAAACTTGTTCTAGAGCTGGTAGATAATTATTTTTAGGCATTCTGTTTTCTCTAAAATAATGAGTTTTATGATAAAGACCTATTTTGAATGAATAATGATAAGAATATTCCCTTATTTCTTAGAGTTTATGTAAATTATGATGATTTGAGAGTTAAATCTAAATTCTGGAGTAAGCTGATAAAAAATGAGCGTAAACATACACTCATTTTTACTACATTTTCTGATGCATGCTTAACTGACCCGCATTGCTTTAAAATAAGGTCTATTTTATTGAACAAAGTGCAAATGTCGGCTGCTCTATCAGTAAAGATCAGATGCACTTTAAATGCGCCACTTTAAGGTTCAAGCCTAATTAACGCTATGAATATCAAGTTCATCATTGGTGGTCAATACAACAGAAGCCAAAATTGGAATGCCCAAAATGAAAGGTACAGCGAAAATCCATAGAACTATGGTTACATCCGGTTTAAAGAAAAATTGAATGGCGAATGCAGTCAAAATAAGTACAGAAAATAGAATCGCAGCAAAACGGATGATAAATTTAGTCGACATGCGAAGATGCTCTTATGCGTGAAATCGTATTTTCAATATACACCTATTTTTATTATGGGTTTATTGATTTTCAGTCTGTTATTGCATATTTTAATTGATTTTCTATATGTGATAGCTGAATTATACGATGATCAGTTTTCTTCATCCTGAAGTCTCATCCTAAATTCTTTCTCTACTCGTAACTCTATTGTCATATATGTATAGGGATTGAATTTAGAGATCAATGCTTCTGCGGACTAATATATCAATCTACTTTATAGCCAATAAAATCTGTGTGCTGTCTCAAATTAAAAAAGCCCTAAAATTAGGGCTTTTTTATTCGGATTAGAATCGCCAGTTATAGAACAAGTCAATCGCACGCTCTAAAGACTGACTCGCTTCCAGATACAGTCGCTGATTTACCTGATAACGTAAAGTCAGCTTATTCACTGGTGTGAATACCCCGACCCCATAGCGAAGATATAAATCAGGCGTAATATAACCAGTCACAGAAACCTGGGTATCATCTCCTGTACCTTGAGCATCCAGAGCTAGACCAGTTAAGCCAAAACTGCGCCCGATCTGGTTGGTCAGTGCGCGGGTGCTACCCAAGCCCAGACTAATCCCCGCAGCAGCGATCGTATTATTCACATCGGATCTAAATCCTTCAGCCTGGCTTAAACCAGATACACCCTCATTAACACGACCGGTAATCAAGGCATTCAAGGCTTCCTGTTCTGACAAGCCCGCATCATTATAAATCTGAATACTTGGACTCGATGCCGTCCCTGTTACCCGTACCCCGACCGTACTACCCTGAACCGATTTATTAGCATCAATGTCCAGTGTCGGATTGGTAAGTTCACCATTAAAACGGGCGATAGCACGATTCAGGTCCAGACTTTGGCCATAGGCTTCGATTTTCACTCGTTGTGATACCCCAATTGCACCATTGGCACGCATTGCGGTTTCCAGACCACGCTGTGACAGATTGACTCGACCCAAGAGTGGAATACGACTGTCAAAGCCCTGGAAGATGACCTGATTCCCTAAAGAAACAGCGACATCTGCCCGGATATCCCAAGGACGTGCCGACTTCAAGATCGCCAGCTGATCATCACCTTCATGTACGACACGTACATCTGAAGATAAACCGACTACAGGTTCTGAGGCTTCAGGCATTGAAATCAGCGCACGCGGTACATCGACTGTGCCACTCAGACTCAGTTTTTTATTAAATGGATACATGTCCAAAGTCAAATCAGGTGTCACTACAGCGGTAATTAATGGGGCCTGACGAATCAACAGATTATCACCTTGCAGTTTTAACTGCACTCGCGGATCACCTTTCCAGTCGACCGATCCGGTTAATTTACCCACACCACGACCACTGTTAAATGCGCCATTGATACTGGCAGAATTCTGACGTATGGATGAATACAGTTGTACATTGGTCAGATTCACCGGCAAGGAGATCATGCTAATCGAAGCATCTTTAACCCGAACCTCACCTTCAAGCAAAGGATCTGTTAAAGTTCCGCTAATTTTTCCGGCATAAGATAATATCCCGTCCAGATTACGGATGTCCTGAATAAATGGCTTAAAGACCTTGAGCTGTACCTGGTTAAAGGCTATTTCACCACGCATCGGTTTACTGTCACGATATGGATCAATGATGACATTGGCATAGCCGGTTCCGATATCTGGTGTTTTGACATCCAGACGAAGCTGCAAGCCATCTGCCACACTTTTTGCGACCAACCCGACTTCATCATATTTGAGTGTAGAGCCCAAATAATCTGGATCCTCAGAAGATAAGCCTACCACACCATTACGCGTCACCAGACGTGCATCGATTTTAGGTTTAGCGCCTTGCGCCCAGGCAGCCTTGGCATAACCATTGACTTTACCCGTCAACGCCAATCCATCAGGCAGGAATGCACTGAAATCTTCCAGATCAAGGTTTTGGGTAATAAAAGAGGCACTGCCACGGGTTTTATTAACCCGAATCGGCTGATCAAAACATAGCTGGCTTTGCTGACTCATCCAGCAATGAGCACCGATGAACAGATCCGATTGAGCACTGTTATAAATCACTGCTGCATTTTGACGCTGTACCAGACGGGCGCGTAAAGAGTCGAAATCACCTTTTTGAATCTGACCCAGCCAGTTATTTTGAGCATTAAAGCCACCAGCGAGCTGCACAAAGAATTTTGACAGGCGGTTTTCTGCCTGCACTTTGAGAATGTGCGCAGCACGGGTACCGGCCAATGATATCTCACCGCGTACAATCTCGCGTGAACCACTACGCAGGCGATCCATAGTTGCGGTCAATAAAGTTGGTGTGCTTTGCGATGTTGGCAACTGTCCGCGAACACGAACTTTCTGCACGCTAAACAGGTTTTTAAAAGCAAAATTATCGATAGATAGATTAGCTGAAGCCTGCAATCGTGGCTGCGCCTGCATATTGATATAGCCCTGCGCACGACCTCTTAAGCCCGGATACAATTCAAACAGGGCCGGCGCATTCACTTTTAGTTGGAGGTTTTGTGCATTACCGGTCGCCTGAATCTGGTTGCTGGCATAAGACAGGAACAAGTTATTGGCTTCAAACTGCTGTGGTACAAAACCACGCTGGTTTGAATTAATGATGACCGATAAATTACCCTTGCCACGTACCGGTTTGTTATTCAGCATACCGGCCAGATTCAAGCGTTGAATCTGAATGCGTTTTAAGGCATCTGACCACACCCCTTGAGTTTGCACATTGCCTGACAATTCACCTTTCAGTTTGGCATTAAAATATTGCGGCTTAAAGCGGATTAAGGATGCGTTGATATCCCAGCCAATGCCATTCGCCAGATTGACCAGACCGTTGGCATTAATCTTGCCAGCCACACCATCATGACGAAATTCATTTATCTTCAACATTTCTGGTGTGCCTGAAACGCGCAGTTTCAGCATACCCTGACTGGCTTTAAGCTGGCTGGCATTTAAAGCACCATCATAATTGACCGCATAACCTTTAAAACCACCACCCGCTTTTTCATTATGGAATAACAAGGCAATGGTGCTGTTTCCGGTCAAACGTACGGTTTCATTTTGCTCCGCTAGTCGTCCGGTCAGGTCGACACTATTCAGTTTAATAATCTGCTGATTCGGTTGCGCATAACCATTGGCTTTAACCTGGCCATTCAAACGATCTACCGGTGAAGCTGCGGCAATAGTTTGGGTATTCAAATTTTTGGCATTTAATACCGCGGTCCATTTTAACTGACGTTTTTCCTGTGGCAGTTCAATCCGTGCATTGCCGCTTAAGCTGCCTGCTGCATTGGCGCTGTAATTAAAGCTTGGGACATTCAGGATATTTTTGTTCAGATTGAGCTTGGCTTGGTACATACCTGCAGGCAGAAGTCCTTCTTCATGCTGCTCGACTTTAGTGGCCACATGAATATTCTGCTGACCTTCAACCAATGCCAATTTAACATCGCCAGACTCACTGCTGAGCCAGCCCACATAAGGTACGGCGCGATCAATATTTTTCCAGGCAACATCCAGCAGCATCGGCTGCGCTTTATTGTCTTTGACCGGGTTTTGATCCAACTTCAGCTTCCAGCTTTCATAACGGTCGAAATCAACCAGTCCAGTAAGGTGCAGGCCATTTTCCAGGTTACCCGCAGAAGCAATATTCGCACCCAGACTTGGCGGCAAGAAATCTTGTACGACTTGCGGAATGCGCTCATGTTTAGGATCAATCCCGTTCAAACGCCCAGCCAGATCCCAGCTGACCCGATCTTTCCAGCCCACTGTCCCGGCAAGGCTAACTGCGCCTTTCATCAACTGACCATTTAGGTCGGTAATATTCAGCTGATTGACCAGATCGGTATACATCACCGCACTATACTGACCTTGTGGAATATTTTCCCCAATCAGGTCAGTCTGGACGTTCAGGTTCAGACGCTTGATATCGCCATTAAACTCGGCAATACCGTCTTTGGTAAACAGTTTCTGTTCGGCCAGAATAGGCCAGTGATAATCCTTGAACTTCAACTCGCCGCGCATCGGTACCTGAGGACGCATCGGATGCACGATAACCCAACCCGTTAATAAATCAGGTGTATTGGTCGCTACGCCAGCCTGAATCGTGTCCAGTGTTCCGCGTGCCCGCACCTGAATATCATGAATATTCAAGCTGTCTCTTAAAGAAGGCAGATTGACGATGCCTGTGGCATCTAGAGGATATTTGCCTTCAAACTGCATTTTACCCGTGGCTTCACGTACCGAGAGATAACCCATATCCATACGGGAGTCTTCAAAATTTAATTCGGTGCCGGACCAGAGTGCATCATTTAATTCGATATTATAAAAATCGACTGCATTGGTCTGGGTTTTAATCACCAGATGATCGAGTAAGAGATGATCAACGCGCAAGATAAAAGGTAAACGGATAGCATTAAACTTGAACGGTTCGCCTGTTGAAGGTTGCTTGTTAATAATTTGCAGATTGAGGACATCGGCTTCAGTCAGATGAATTTCTTTTTTGACAATCGCGCGCCAACCCAGCTTGACATCAGCACGATCAATTTTGACATCGACCGGTTTCAGGCTGACCAGTACATTTTTAAGAATAATCCCGCGCCATAAGTTGCCGCCTTCATATTCATATTGAATAATTTGCTGGCGTTCCAGCACCTGATCCAGCAGGAATTTACTGCCCTGATTGGTCGAAAATAGTAAAGCCAGCACAGACAGCAGAAAAATCAGCGAAAAAAGCACCGACAATAGGATGCTTCTGAATATACGGCGCTTTTTCGGCACAACGCTATCTTGTGGTTCTTGTTCTGGCTGTGGTTGGTTCTCGACCATGATCTACCCAAATAACTATTTTTTAAAATGATGTTTTATAACTGCGATCCAATAAAGAAATGTAAACGAATCGGATAATTGTCATCAGACAGTCCAGTCGCAACATCTATACGTATTGGCCCAATCGGTGAAGCCCAACGCACACCCACACCCGCGCCATATTCGGTCGGATTACTGAATTCTTTATTATAGGCATTTCCGGCATCTGCAAAGACCGCAGCACGCCAGCCTTCCTTAAACTGATAATTATATTCTAATGAAGCCACACCCAAGGCCTGACCACCTACTTTAAAGTCGTCAATTTCCGGAGAAAGGCTCTTATAGTCAAAACCGCGGATACTCTGGTCACCGCCGGTGAAATATCTCAGGTTATACGGTACTTTGGCAAAATCTTGAGTAAAAATATAGCCCGCGTCGGCACGTCCCACAAACTGATGGTCTGCATTTTCACCCAATGAATAGATAAAACGCCAGCCCGCATTCACAATGGCCATATCTGCGTCAGACAATAAAGCCTCACTGCCCAGTTCAATCTTATAGGTCTGCTTAAAACCTTTGGTCGGATTGACCCGACGATCACTCTCGGTACGTGAAACTTCATAACCCACCAGTAGCGATTGCTGTTCATCTTCGGTATTAAAGCGAAACGCTTCTGGAATCTGGTTAAAATCAACAGAACCATCCTGTGTTAAGCGATCCAGACGATAACGGGCGCCAAAAGTACGTTGCCAGTTACCCAGTGGATTTTTAATAATCCGGTCTGCCCCTAAGACTGCCGATTCAATCAACAGGCCTTCGCCCTGTGCGACGCCTTCACGCTCTTCACGCTCATAACCCCCCACAATACTGACATAGTCATTCAGCGGATGGTGATAGGGAATATTATAACGTCCATCAATCGACTGACGGATGCCAGATAACTCCATGTTGGCATCAAACGAATGTCCGCGCTTGTTCACAATGGCACGACGATATTGACCACGTAAGCGGATATCGGTATCTGTGCCATAACCCAAACCCACTTCAGCACTATTTAAACGGTCTGCATTTAAAGTCACAATCACTGGAATCTTTTTCTCTTCCCGTGCCTGTACTTTTAAACGGTCCTGTTCATTCTCTTTGGTTTGCTGCTCAACCCGTAAAGTTCTTAAATTTGCGCTTTCCTGATCGCGGCTACCGGCAAACTGGTCTTCATCTACGACATTCTGGGTCACTTCCTGAGAAGAGGATACCGAGCGAGCTGGTTGCATCGTAGCAGCCTGATCTTCAGTCCGTTTCTGTTCTTCAATCAGGCTTTGAATATCGGGTGCCAGTTCCAGCTCTTTATCAAGCGGATCAGGGCGAATCGCATCCACCAGAGTATAGTTAAAATAACGTGAGTTGGTCAGGTTATTGGCCAAGCCATTCACCCGCCAGAAGGTATAATCTGCACCATCTGTCCAGGTGACCAGACTTTCCAGTACGTCTCGATCCAGCGGAAATTCCTTTTCAGGATCGCTCATTCTGAACTCGACATTGCCTAATTTATAACGTTCACCCGTTTCAAAACGCAGATTCACATCGGCGGTGTTTTGTGGCTGAGCAATCTTTACATCATGCAGACGCCAGAATGAATCAAAATAACCATTGTTATTGGCTGCTGTGGTAATGCGTGTCTTGGTTTTTTCATAATTGCCATGATTGAAAATATCGCCTTCTTCCTGTTCAGGTAAAAGACTGATGACCTGGAATTGCGGCTGTTCGGCGCCCTCTCCAGTAAATTCAATATTTTGACTGCTAATCAGGACCGGTTCATTCGGGGTCACAAAAACCCGAACCCGACTGTCAGAGAGTTTTTCAAATCTGAACTGAGCATTATAATAGCCCACCGCTTGCGCTGCCTGTCTGGACAAGGTGCGTAATTGCGGCAAAGCCGAATTAAAGTCGCCAAAAGACTCTTGGGTAAAACTGGATAATTTGGCTTTGACATTATTTCTTAAATTCAGATGGCCTTCAGGCACATCTTTACGATTCAGCATACCGTTACTTTGCGCCACACCTTGCCCATTTATGATCACCACATCTGCACTAATGCGGGGAACTCTTGCGGTCATGATCTGACGTGGAGGACGGATTTTATAAAATAGTCGTTTGAACAGATTCGGACGTTTATCATCCTCAGCGACCAACTGACCTGGCACTTCTGGCAAGGTCAATCCGGCTTCATTATTTTGTACAATAATCTGGCTGTCAGCCTGAATCGATTGCATCAACTGATCGACATTAACCGGCGCCTGATTGATTTCCAGCAGTTCTTGCTGGCTGATATCGGCCACCACCGTTTCGCTGGTCTGAGTATTGCGATAGTTTTGTGCTTCCTGTTTGGCTTGCTCGGCTACCTGGTAAATTTCATTCGCCATGTTCTGATCAATAGTCTGTACTGGCAGATCTTCCAGATCATCAAACTCGATCAGCGTAAATTCACCCAGACCAGATCCTGCATTTTGCTGTTGTTCCAGCATCAACATGCTGTCAACTGGTACTTCCGGCTCCAAGGCTTCTTCGATTTTTTCTTCTGCTTCAGTTTCAGACGTGGCCACCCCCTGACGAATCGCTTCTTTAGATAGCTCGTCCACCATTTCTGCCTGAGAAATGGCTACGGGTGTTTCTGGCTGTTCGGTTTGTGCCATGCTCTGATGGGATAACATCATAAAAAAGATGCTCATACACAGCTGCATACCACTATGCTGTGGTATGAGAGGCCCCATACTGCGATTTAGCATCGTTTTTTTAAAATTTTTCTTTGCAGGCATAGCAAACTCTAAACGAATACATTCTTTAATTGATTATTTGACCGAAAAATATAAGCTAAGGAGCTTAATTAATTGGTTTTTACCTTTACATGGCTGAAAGTATCTTACATGATTTTTCTCAATGTTTACGCATAACTGACATTTCTTAATAAAACTTAATGTAGCACGGCCTATATGAACAAAAATGAACATTTGTTAGCTTCTCGGCGCTTTTTACCGATGTTTCTGACGCAGTTTTTTGGTGCATTAAACGATAATGTATTTAAACAGGCGTTACTGCTGGTCATTACTTATGGCTGGATTCAACAGCAATCGGCCAGCATCAGCACTTTAAATAATCTGGCGGCTTTACTGTTTATCTTGCCCTATTTTATTTTTTCAGCCACGGCCGGTCAGATTGCCGACAAATACGAACGTTCACAGCTGATTCGCTATCTCAAGCTTCTGGAAATTGCCATTATGTTGCTGGGAACTGTCGGTTTCCTCATGGGCAATTTATGGATTCTGTTATTTGCCCTGTTCCTGATGGGCACCCATTCCACTTTCTTTGGCCCGATCAAATATGCGATTTTACCTGAAGTCCTGAAACCGAATGAACTGATGTCCGGCAATGCCCTGTTTCAGTCCGGAACTTCTCTGGCAATCCTATTCGGTATGATTCTGGGCGGTGCAGTCATTGCAGCTTCCGCCGGCAACCTGATCTGGATCAGTTTAACCGTCATCAGCATCGCCTTGATTGGTTATATATCCAGTCGCTATATCCTGAAACAAAGTATTCCCGCGCCTGAGCTGCAAGTTGACTGGAATTTCTTCCGCACCAGCTTGCAGACCTTGAAATATGCCAAAAGCTTACCTCTGATTTTTACCATTTTACTGGGCAACTCATGGTACTGGTTTTATGGTGCAACCTATCTGACCCAGATTCCTCAGCTGACATTACAAAATCTGCATGCATCTGAAAATGTCGCCAGTCTGCTCTTAACCTTTTTTTCTGTCGGAATTGGTCTGGGTTCATACTTATGCCGTAAAATTGGTGGCAGCCAGGTCAATATCAAGATGGTGCCTTTTGGCGCGATCGGTCTGGTGATCTTTGCCCTGTATCTGGCCGCGAGTCTGGCCTTTGTTCCGGAGCGTACAGGTGCATTAATCGGCTTGGCAGATGTCTTTCAGCAAGGCTGGAGCTATTATCATGTGATGCTGGCCGTCACCTTGCTCGGAATAAGTGGTGGTTTTTATATTGTTCCGCTCTATGCCATGATGCAGGCGCATTCGCCTCGCTCACATCGTGCGCGGGTGGTTGCAGCAAATAACATTTTGAATGCCGTTTTCATGGTATCTTCTGCTATATTCTCGATTATTATTTTAAGTGTTTTAGAGCTTGATCTTAAAATACTTTTTTGTATTACCGCAGTATTGAGTGGCCTGTTTACCTTATGGCTGCTTTTCCGACTCAAACCCATGATCAAAACTGCGAAAGCACCCTTGGAGGATTAATTCATGCGTCAATATACAGGTGTCGATAAGCTGATTCATTCTTTTGATCAGGCATTACGCAGTCTCGTCCCGGGCACGACATCGGCACGACGTGAAAATCCGGCCCAACCGGTAGAAACACAATTAACGGTCAGTGATGCACGTCATGTAGCAGGTTTAATGCGGGTCAATCATAGTGGTGAGGTTTGCGCACAGGCACTGTACCATGGTCAGGCGATGACGGCTAAACTCCCGAATGTACGTCGTGAAATGGAACAGGCAGCGATTGAAGAACAGGATCATCTGGCCTGGTGTGAAGACCGCTTAAAAGAACTGGATAGCCATACCAGCCTACTCAATCCGGTCTGGTACGGTCTTTCCTTTGGTATGGGCGCGATTGCCGGAATCGCAGGTGACAAATACAGCTTGGGTTTTGTGGCTGAAACAGAACGTCAGGTCAGCATGCATTTACAGCATCATATTAGCCAGTTGCCACCGCAGGATGAACGTTCTCGTCGTATTCTAGAACAGATGAATGAAGATGAACTGCATCATCGGGATACAGCGTTAAATGCTGGCGGTGTAGATCTACCCGTTCCAGTTAAGATCGCCATGACAGGCATTTCCAAGTTGATGACCAAAACCAGTTATTTTATTTAAATAAGACGGTTTTAGTTTGAGCCCACTCATTTGTGGGCTTTTTAATATGGGTCAAATCTTGAGCGAGATAATAACAACTCAAGGCATATGGCGATCTTATTACTTATAAGCTCTATAAAATAATAGAGATTCCCCCACAGCATCCTTTAATCTTTTTTGCTCATTTCAGAAAGCAGGTCCAGCTGGATTTCCTGAATTTGCGCCAGCCGTTCCCATTGATGTAGCAGCAGATGATCTAATTTTTCATGCAAGTGTTGGATTTCCAGCTCGGCTTTTAAATTGATCTGATAATCATTTTGTGAACGTAAGCGGTCTTTGGCTTCCTGTCTGTTCTGGCTCATCATAATAATAGGTGCCTGAATCGCCGCGAGACAGGACAGGATTAAATTCAACAGAATAAATGGATAAGGATCAGCAGGTCGTGTCACCATCACCACAGTATTTATCGTAATCCACAGGCTCAAAAAGATTGCAAAACAAATCAAAAAGGTCCAGCTTCCACCAAAAGTTGCAATTTTATCAGCGAGCCTTTCTCCCAAAGTCCACTTTTGCTCTAAGGTTGTTTCCACATTTTTGGTAATCAGTTCATGCTGATGCATGCTATCAATCACTTCAAACTCAAGATCAGTCACTTCACCCTTTTCCGAACTTAATAATGAATGTACATACTGTATGCGGTACCGGGTTAAATCTGCCTGGCAAATATAATCTTGCGGTGTCCAGCCTGGAATATCCCTGGCAATCTCTTCGGTAATGACTTTTCTGACTGTTCCCATCGGAGTGAGATTTTTCAGAAGAAAGTGCTTGCCGCATACCAAGCATTTATGGCTTTCATGTTTTTCTTTCATGATGATTCTCTTTTTAAACCAGCTCACTCAGCTATTATTTTGTTCGATATATTTGATTTGCTTTAGTCATTTTTACCATTCGTAAATCAATTATGTATCAAGTGCGTCTGATTTCTTGAACTTATGAATCTCACTTCGATTTTATCTTGGATTGGTAAAATGCTCAGCCAAGCGCACGATGAGCTGATCATTCAAGATAATTTTCAGATCGATTCAATCCTACTATCTATACATGACTTAAATTTACTATAATCATGATAATAAAAAAGGGGCTTGATTGTGCGCCATTCATACCATCTTGAAAAACATTATATCGAACGCGCGGGCTGGCTTCGTGCAGCTGTACTGGGGGCAAATGACGGGATTATTTCGGTCACCAGTCTGGTGGTGGGTATCGCAGCCAGTGGAGCATCCACAGAAATTTTATTGGTGACCTGTGTTGCCGGCTTAATCTCTGGCGCTGCCTCGATGGCGGCCGGTGAATATATTTCGGTTAAATCCCAGCAAGATATTGAAACCAATGATCTACTCATGGAAGAGCGCGAACTTCAGCGCCATCCCACGCATGAGTTAAATGAACTCAAAACGATTTATATACAACGAGGTCTGGAACCTGCTTTGGCACAACAGGTCGCTGAACAGCTGACCGACCATAATGCCTTGGATGCCCATGCCCGGGATGAAATTGGTATTTCAGCACATACCTCTGCCCAACCCTTTCTCGCTGCATTTTCTTCGGCCATGGCCTTTACGGTAGGTTCATTATTTCCTTTAATTTCAATTATGATTTTACCGGAACACTATCTGGATAAAGGCGTCATGCTGATTGGTGTTTTAAGTTTGGGGATGATGGGTGCACTGGCGAGCTATGCCGGTGGAGTAAGTGTGTGGAGAGGTGCAGTTCGGGTGATGCTCTGGGGAATTATCGCCATGTTATTCAGTGCGTGGATCGGATCATTATTTAATGTGTCTGTTGCCTAAATATTTATTTATTAGTTAGACACAGAATAGGATTGAGCCGTTCTTCTATTAACATCACTGAAAAATATTTTTTTCAAAGAATTAGCGGCTCTAACAAAACTTGAGTTTAATTAGGGTGTGTTGACACTTTTAGCTTAAAAAAATAGCGAAGTAGTAAAATCAAATCGCCAAACCCAATTTTACTATTCGCTATGCCTCG
>NZ_JAMXXP010000035.1 GCF_024129355.1 Acinetobacter lwoffii
AATCCTGGTCGTTAAAGTGTTTGTTTGCACTCATATTTTAACTGTTAGGACTCAGGTTTTTTTATTTAAAGCAAACTATGGGACAGCAGTGCCGGAAAAGGTGCTTTTTTATATTGAGCGACTGATAGCTTTATTTAATTTTTATAAATTGAATTCTTTAAAGATCTGCTCAATCTGCTCTGCCGGATAGGCACCCATCACTTTAAAACCATTGGAAAAAATAATCGCAGGTGTACCATTCACGCCCATAGACTGAGCCAGTTTTTTATTCCGCTCAATTGGATTGGTGCAACTTTTTTTCGATTTAGGTTGAATTCCTTGAGCAATCAGATCTTCCCATGCCTGAGCTGGATTAGACGCGCAATACACCTGTTTTGAAGGAGCAACCGACTGGGGTTTTAAAGGAAGAATAAAGGTATAAATGGTCAAGTCATTCAGTTTTTTCAGCTCTAGCTCAAGCTTTTTACAATACGGGCAATTTGGGTCAGAAAAGATCGCAATCTGACGTTTACCCGTACCTCTTACACTTTTCACAGCATCCTGAAGCGGTAATTTTTTCCAGTCGATACTATTTTGCTTCAACATTAAATCACGGGTCAGATTATGCTGATCCTGAATTCGCAGCATCGGGCCAGCAATCAGATGCTTGGCATCTTCATTCAAATAAACCACTTGGCCCTGCATGGAACCGCTATAGATGCCTTTCATCTCGGTGGTCTGAATATTTTCAATTTTTAAATTGGGACTGTTTTTTGCCAAGTTAGCTTGTACCGTATCAATATTGGCTAATGCGAAGCTTGAAACCAATGTACTTAAACTAATGATCAGTGTTTTTTTTAACATGAATGTTCTACATGAATTGGATAAGAATATGCTTCGATTCTAATCGCTCTGCTTTTAAATTTCTCAAACATTTATGTTACTGTTTACACCCAGTTAAATAAGCTCATAATGTTTCACGTGGAACACCATGTATAGCGTTAGCTTGAACTCCAATCTATCTAGAAAATACATCAATATTCATAATAAATAATTGTTTTATATAGTTAAAATATTTTAAATGATAAACATTTTACTCATTCAGCCTTGACCGATTTTCTGTATCCATTCTAAACTGCAGACACTTTCTATATTCCTCGCTACGCCCTGACATGGATTGGCCAAGGATCAACACTATAACGGCATTTTCATGACAATAACGACCAGCTGGCGACCGTTCTTGATGGTCAGCCTAGCTTTAATGATGGGAACGATTGGCACCGCTTTGGCCAGTCCGCTTTATCCGATTTATCAACAGCTCTGGCATTTGCTGCCCAGCCAGATCACCTACATTTTTGTCGCCTATATGTTTGGCTGTCTCTCGACCTTGTTGTTTTTGGGCAGAACCAGTAACAGCATCGGATTTTTACGGACCCTGCAAATTGGTCTGGCACTAATCACCTTAGGTCTCATCATTTCCGTTTTTGCCCAGAATGCACTGATCCTCTCGATTGGCCGTTTTATTATTGGGATTGCCTCGGGCCTGATGACCACTTCTGCCATGATGGGTTTAATGCATACCATCCCAGAAAGCCATAAACACACTGCACCACAACTGATTTCAATCATCACCGCAATGGGTTTTGGTTTGGGACCCTTGGTCGGTGGTGTGATTGCGCAGTTTTCCGCTGCCCCCTTGATAATGCCATATTTACCGGTGATTTTGGGCGCCGTGCTGTGTTTGATTGGCCTGTTCTGGATCAAAGCACCCAAGTTTGAGGCGCAGCCCTTTAGCATGGCGCCTAAACTGCAACGACCTGAAGCGCAGTTTCATCGGGTGTTTATGATTATTGCAGTGACGGCTTTTAGTGCCTTTGCTGCCTTTAGCCTGTTTGCTTCACTGTCGCCATCTTTTGTCCGCAATATTTTACCTTGGCATGGCCCTCTGGTCAGTGGGCTGGCCATTACCAGTATCTTAGTGATTTCAGTGATCGTGCAATTTATGGCCAAAGCGGTTGCAGCGTCCAAATGTCTGAATATCGGCCTGATGATGATGTGCTTGAGCCTGATGGTTTTAGCGCTATGTATGTATTCGAAAATCAGCCTGCTATTTTTTATCAGTGATATTTGCTTTGGAATTGGCCATGGTTTTGCCCTGATGGGTGCTTTTGCCCTGATTCATCAAATGACCAGCTTAGACAACCGTGCAGCCGTCATGTCAACCTATCTGTTTATTGCCTATCTGGGCACTATTGTCCCTATCATTGCCGTGGGTTATCTGGCCGATCATTGGGGGCTGGATTTCGCCGTAATCAGCTTTTGTATCGCGATTAGTTTGCTGTGTTTTGCGCTGTGGTGGGCGTATCAAAAATCCCGCCTACCAGCCTAAAAAAAGCCCTCAGTTGATGGCTTTTTTGATGTTTTATTAAATAATTATTTACCAATACAAAATGAACCGAAGATCTTGCCCAGCAGATCATCTGCACTGAAATCACCAGTGATCTCACCCAAGGCATTTTGCGCCAGACGTAAGGACTCTGCCACCAGTTCACCGGCGTTATACACCACCAGTTGTTCACGCGCTTCAGCCAGATAGAGCTGAGTGCGCTTCATTGCGTCTAAATGACGGGTACGGGCGATAAAGGTGTCTTCCTCAGGCTGGAAGCCTGCATGCGCTGTAATCGCCTCTATGAGCGCTTGAACACCGGTTTCCTGTTTGGCAGAGACTGCAATATGCCGGAAACCATTTAAATCGCCAATCACGGCTTCAGCACCGGTCAGGTCGCATTTATTGCCAATCAGCATCAAACGTTTTGGCTCGATATGTTCGGCAAAATATTCTTGGGCGAGTTGCAGCGGATCTTCGCCCTGGCTTAAGTCATAGACCAAGAGTAATAAATCGGCCTGTTCAATTTCCTTAATCGCGCGGCGAATCCCTTCCTTTTCCACGATATCACCGGTTTCACGCAGACCAGCCGTATCGGTCAGGGTAATCGGTAAGCCATTTAAGGTAATTTTCTCATGCAGCACATCACGGGTGGTGCCAGCAATATCGGTCACAATCGCGCGTTCAATTCCGGCCAGCGCATTCAGTAGAGAGGATTTACCGGCATTCGGTTTACCTGCAATTACGACTTGCAAGCCTTCACGTAGAAGCTGTCCTTGACGTGCGGATTGCTGGACTTGAGTGACTGCACTGGATACGCCATCCAGCAGATTTAAAATCTTGCCATCTGCCAGAAAGTCGATTTCTTCTTCCGGAAAATCAATCGCGGCTTCCACATGCAGACGCAGATGAATCAGCTGCTCAAGGACTGCATTGACTTTGGTCGAGAAAGCTCCTTGCAGTGAACGCACCGCAGAACGTGCAGCCGCTTGCGAAGTTGCATCAATCAGGTCGGCAATTGCTTCAGCCTGCACCAGATCCAGCTTGCCATTTTCAAAGGCACGCATCGAGAATTCACCCGCTTTGGCTGCAGTGGCGCCCAGTTCCAGCAAACGGCCAAGCAGGGCGTTCTGAATCACCGGACCGCCATGACCTTGTAGCTCCACTACATCTTCACCGGTAAACGAGTTTGGATTCGGGAAGCAAATCGCCAGTCCTTCATCCATGACTTCACCTGCTGCATCGTAGAACTGGCGGAAACCGGCAAAACGGGCTTTGGGCAACTCTTTTTGCGTCAGTTGCTGGGCAATTTCATAGGATTTCGGACCTGACAGGCGAATCACCCCAACGCCGCCACGTCCTGGTGGAGTTGCAATCGCAGCAATAGTTGTGGTTCGGTTGAGCATAAAATTCACCTGCAAAGACTCAAAAGTACAGCCAAAAAAAATCCGCCTAAGATTACCATCTTAAGCGGATTTATTCAGCCTATCCGTACAACTTAGTTGACTGGAGTAGCCTCATCACGTTTCGCGCGATCTTTGGCAACAGACTTGTTAATCAAAGTTTGTTGCAGAATCGTGATCAAGTTGTTGACGATCCAGTACAGAACCAAGCCTGCCGGGAAGAACAACAAGAATACGGTAAAGATGATCGGCATAAACTTGAAGACTTTCGCCTGCATTGGATCAGTTGGTTGTGGATTTAACGACTGTTGGATATACATCGTCAAGCCCATCAACAACGGCAGAATGAACCAAGGATCCATTGAAGACAAATCCTGAATCCACAGCATCCATGGCGCATGACGCAGTTCCACAGATTCCATCAATACCCAGTACAAGGCCAGGAAAATCGGCATTTGTAATAACAGTGGTAAACAGCCGGCAAGCGGATTGACCTGTTCACGTTTGTATAATGCCATCATTTCTTGAGAGAAGCGCATGCGATCTTCACCGAACTCTTCTTTCATGCGTTGCATTTCTGGCGCAATCACACGCATTTTCGCCATCGAGCGATAGCTCTTCGACGACAATGGCCACAGGATTACTTTCACCAAGATAGTCAACAGAATAATTGCCCAGCCCCAGTTACCCACCAGACCATGGAAGAATTCAAGACCGACAAACAGTAATTTCGCAATTGGCCATAACCAGCCATAATCAACGGTCTGGTTTAAACCCGCAGCCAAATCTTTCAGTTCTGACTGGATTTTTGGACCTGAATAGAAAGTCGCATCAATTTCAGCCACTGTACCTGCAGGCACATTGAACGTCGGTGAGGTAAAACCGATGATGTTCATGTTATCGGTTGATTTACGTGATTCAAGCTTGGCGCTATAAGCTTCGCCATTGCCTTGAGTCAACTTCAGCTGACCTGGAACCCATGCACTGACAAAGTAGTGCTGTACCATTGCCACCCAACCACCTGTCGCTTCAGTACTGACTTTTTCTTCAACAAAGTTGTCGAATTTAAGCTTGTTGTACTGCTCGTCCGGGGTACCCCATGCACCGCCGAGGAATGTTCCCAGCGTGAAGATCCCCTGATCAGATTTGCCTGGATCTTCCGAGTTATCCCGTTTGATCTGACCAAACATCTGACCTTGCCAAGTCTGGCCACTGCGGTTAACCACTTTGTGATTTACCACGACCGGATATTCACCTTCAGTGAAATTGAAGGTCTTGATAATCTCGATCCCGTCAGCGGTTTTAAACACTAGCGGTACAGACAATACTTTCAGGTTTTCACCATCTTTGGATTTGACTGTTTTCGCATCTGCCAGAGTATAAGCCGTTTTTTCCAGCTCATACATTGGACGGCCGTTACGGCTGCTGTCCGGTCCATTCAGACCGATCAGGCCAGACTGGGCGACATAAGTACGTTTCGCATCGCTTTCCAGCATCACGAACGGTTCATCGCTGTCTTTGTTCTTGTCATGATTGAGTAATTCAATACGAACAATATCACCACCCTTAGGATTGATCCAAAGGTGATAAAGGTCAGTTTGTACTGAAATAAGCTGCTGACTTACAGGTGCTGTGGCATCCGTGGCTTGCTGTGCTGGCACATTTGCTTGTGGCAGATCAGAGGCAACTGTAGCCGTCTGACCATTTGGCAAATCTGCAGATACGTCATGCGAAACAACAGCAGTTTCCTGCTGCGGTTTTGTTTCAGCATTTCCATAATCTTTTTGCCACGCCAAAATGAGCAAATATGCGACAACAAACATGGCTCCGAGAATTGCAATCCTGGCCCATTGTTGCATATGTATTACCCCAAGTGGTGAGAGTGATTTTGGTTCAATAAACGATCACGAAAGGGTACAGCAACGTGAAGCGTTTGAGAATCTATTTGCTGAAATGAAATAAAACGAATCGCTTTTGAGGGAACAGGATCATATCCCGAGCCCCCCCACGGATGACAACGGCAAATACGCTTAGTAGCCAGCCACACTCCACGCCCAGCGCCATGCATCTGGACTGCTTCCAAGGAATATTGAGAACAAGTTGGAATATAACGACAGCGCGGTCCAAGAAGAGGACTAATCGCAATCTGATAGAAACGGATCAACCAATGCAGTAAACGTACCATTGGCCAACTCTACTTTTGTGGGGAGGGGGCTATTTTTGAATGCTTTTTGGCAAGACGGTTAAGTTTCTGCCAGGCAAATTGTAATTGCTGGTGCAATTCTGCATTAGGCACTGCTTCAACACCCATTTTCGGCATAATTACAATGTCTAAGTCATCTAATTGCTGTTGATGCAGGCGAAAACTTTCGCGAGCAAGTCGTTTTACTCGATTTCTTTCGTGTGCGCGTCGCACTTTCTTCTTGGCAACAACTAAACCCAAACGGCTATTTGGCAGTTCGGAATGTTTTGCAAGAAATAAGAAATGGGGTTGATGCACTTTAAAAAGCGCACCATCAAAGACACCTTTATAATCGGCAGCACAGCGTAATCGCAACTCTGTGCCAAAACTATAAAGTTTTGTCATAACACCCAAAATCGTCTTAGCGTAACTGATTAAACAGTTAAGCTATGACGACCTTTTGCACGACGGCGAGCTAATACTTGACGACCAGCTTTAGTAGCCATACGAGCACGGAAACCATGAACACGCTTACGCTTTAATTCAGACGGTTGGAATGTACGTTTCATATTGAAACTCCAAAAATGATCTTTCTATGAAGGTCCGCGATTTTAGTGCTCATTGCTTGAGCTGTCAATGCAAAAGCAGTTTTCTTTTCAAATAAGATCAAAAAAGATAAAGCCCCTGTTTTTCGGAGAACTTAATAAAAAATAGTTCAATTCAAGTTAATCACAAATTAAGTTATTGTTATATAAATATATATAAGTTATAAACAACTCTATCAACAAAGTTATCCACATGCTATCCAGAGTTTAAATTTAACCTGTAGTTTTGAATTTAAATTTGAAGTTTTTTGAGTTATCCACAAAAAACAGTGATCTTATAAATAAATTCAAATTTATAAATTTAAATTTATTACTATTAGGGAGCACTTTTTCTATGGATAAGCCACTTTTTATTTAATTAAACATAAACTTATGTTGTGGATAAAACTGTTTCTATTAATTTTATACTTTGTGGATAACTTTATGGTATATTTTATCCACAGCTTGCGGATAAACTTATCCACACTGGGTTTTAAATTTAAATTTATGCAGGGTGATTTCTTTTTGCACAGTTTTTGTAGAGATTGCCATGACAGATGTGGATAACTTGGGTAGAATGGCGACCCGCTTTTGGTCGCGGTCATCTTTTTTGAATGAACAATGGAATGAATAGGGGATTCACATGCTTTGGACGGACTGCTTAAATCGCCTGCGACAAGAGCTCTCTGGAAATGTCTTTACAATGTGGATTCGCCCATTGGTTGCAGAAGAGCTGGAAGACAGCTTGCGTTTGTATGCACCTAATCCTTACTGGACGCGTTACATTCAGGAACATCATCTGGAACTGATTACGATTCTGGCAGAACAGTTGTCTGAAGGACGGGTACGCAAGGTCGAGATTTTGGTCGATTCACGTCCAGGGGCGATTTTATCTGCCAGTGAACAACCGGCGACCACGACTGCGGCATTGACCTCGACACCGATGCCAGTGCCGAAGCCGAAGAAAGAAAAAGAAGACAGCGGCAAAAATAGCCGTAGACGTCAGTTGAATCCATTGTTTACCTTCTCGCTGTTTGTGGAAGGCCGATCTAACCAGATGGCGGCAGAAACCTGTCGCAAGGTACTGACCCAGCTGGGTGCTTCACAGCACAACCCGTTATTTTTATATGGTCCGACCGGTCTGGGTAAAACCCACTTGATGCAGGCGGTCGGTAATGCATTGTTGCAGGCCAAACCGAATGCACGCGTCATGTACATGACCGCAGAAAGTTTTGTACAGGACTTTGTCAGCTCGTTGCAGCAGGGTAAAGTCGAAGAGTTTAAGAAAAACTGCCGTTCTCTGGATCTGTTACTGGTCGATGATATTCACTTGCTGGCCGGTAAAGAGGCCAGTCTGGTCGAATTTTTCTACACCTTTAACGCACTTCTGGATGAGTCCAAGCAAATTATTTTGACTTCGGATCGTTATCCTAAAGAGCTGACAGAGCTGGATCCACGTCTGGTTTCACGTTTTTCCTGGGGGTTGTCGGTCGGGGTTGAACCGCCAGATATTGAAACCCGAATTGAAATTCTGCTGAAAAAAGCAGAAAGCAACCAGGTCGATTTACCACGTAACTGTGCGCTGTTTATTGCCCAGCAGGTGGTGGCTAACGTGCGTGAGCTGGAAGGTGCGCTGAACAAAGTGGTGGCGATTTCACGTTTTAAAGGCACGCCAATTGATCTGGATGTGGTGCGTGAATCTTTAAAAGATGTGCTGGCAATTCGTGCCCGTACCATCAGTACTGAAAATATTCAGCGTGTGGTCAGTGAATATTTCCGGATTCCGCTGAAAGAACTGGTCGGTCCAAAACGTACCCGGATTTATGCCCGTCCACGTCAGCTGGCGATGGGTCTGGCACGTGAATTAACCGGCGACAGTTTTCCGGAAATTGGCATGGCTTTTGGCGGTCGTGATCACAGTACCGTGATGCATGCTTGCGAGAAAGTACAAAGCCTGCGTGAAGAAGATCCGATCTTTAACGAAGACTATAAAAACCTGCAACGTCTGTTGCAAAGTTGACCTAAATCGCTCAAATTCTATTCTTGCTATGCGGCTGCTTTTGCCGCATAGTAAACCGTCAAAAAAATCACTTTTTCTATATTAATCTTCAGCTTTAGAGGAATGCACCGTGCGTTTAAAAATCGCGAAAGAAAGCTTACTGAATGTTCTCTCACATGTCGTAGGAGCGGTTGAACGTCGCCATACCTTGAATATCCTGTCTAACCTGAAAATTCAGGTGACTACGCAAGCATTGACCGTGACCGGTTCCGACCTGGAAGTCGAACTGGTGGCGAGTACAGCACTGGCTGAAGGTGCATGTTTGCAGGAAGGCGAGACCACAGTTCCTGCACGTAAGCTGATTGATATCTGTAAGTCACTTCCTTCAGCGGCATTGGTGGATTTGCATATTACTGAAGATCAGCGCTGCATCCTTAAATCAGGCAACAGCCGTTTTGTACTGGGTACCTTGCCTGCTGATGATTATCCATTACTGAACACTGAAAACACCCAAGGCACGCAAGTGACGGTGACACAGCGTGAACTTAAACGCCTGTTCGAAAAAACCGCCTTTGCCATGGCAGTTCAGGATGTGCGTTTTTACCTGACCGGTACTTTGCTGGAAATTGATGCCAATCAGCTACGTGCTGTGACCACCGATGGCCACCGCCTAGCACTGTGTGAAACAGCAGCACAATCCACTGCAGCACAGCCGATTCAGGCAATTGTGCCACGTAAGGCCGTTGCAGAATTACAGCGCCTGCTCAGCGTTGAAGATGAGCAATTATCTCTATTGATTGGTCGTGAACTGCTCAATGTGACCATCAATATGCCAAGCCGTGACAAGGAACAGGCGAACATTACCGTGCGTTTCACTACCAAGCTGATTGATGGTAAGTTCCCGGACTACCGCCGTGTGATTCCACGTGGGGGCGACAAAGTCGTGATGATCGCACATGACGTGTTCAAGCAGTCTTTGCAGCGTGTGGCGATTTTAAGTAATGAAAAACTTCGCGGTGTGTTTCTGAACTTCAATGCTGATTCTTTGCAACTTCGTGCCAATAACCCGGAGCAGGATGAAGCGATTGAAGACCTGGCGATTCAATATGCCGATTCACCGCTAGAAATGTCCTTCAATGCGCAGTATCTGATTGAAGTCCTCGGTGTGCTGGATGGCGATGATGTATCAATGACTATGACTGAAGCGAATCAGTCTGTCTTAGTACAAGACCCGGCGCATACTGATCAGACTTATGTCGTCATGCCGATGCGTGTTTAAGCCGCGGCTTCTGATATTCATATAAGACATGCATATTACGCGTTTACATATTGAGCGTGTGCGGAATTTAAAGACGGTTGCTCTCCACGGATTGCAGCCGTTTAATGTTTTTTATGGGCAAAATGGTTCAGGTAAAACCTCGATTTTAGAGGCGATTCATTTACTGGCTGCCGGTCGTTCCTTCCGTACTCATATTCCCAAAAATTATATCCAGCATGGCGCGCAGGATGCGATTGTATTTGCACAGTCTGCGACTGAAAAAATTGGCATGCAAAAAATGGCCAGCGGGGAGCAACTGATCAAGGTCAATGGTGATCTGGTCGCAACCCAGGGACAGCTGGCCAAACTGTTGCCCTTGCAGCTGATTGATCCGCAAAGCACCGATATTATCGATCATGGTGCTAAACCACGACGCCAACTCCTTGACTGGTTAATGTTCCACGTGGAACCAGAGTTTTATCATGCCTGGCAATATTATTCTCGTGCGCTGAAACAGCGAAATAGTCTGCTCAAAAGCAAACGCTTTCTCAGTCTGTCTGATCTGGAACCGTGGAACCAGATGCTGAGTGAATATGGTGAAATCCTGCACTCGCAACGTGTCGAGATTGTGGAACAATGGAAGCCATTTTTTGAAGATGATCTGAAACAGTTATTACCTGAATTGCAAGTCAGTCTGGAATACAGTCCGGGCTTTCATAGTGAAACCGGCCTGCTAAATGATCTGACCAACCAGCATGAAAAAGACTGTGAGCGACGCTATACCGAATATGGCCCACATCGCGCAGATTTGCGTTTAAAGACCCCGATGGGGGATGCTGATGTGATCCTGTCGCGCGGGCAGAAAAAGCTGCTGATGATCGCACTAAAACTGTCGCAAATCGCAATGCTACATTCTTGTAATAAGGAAACTGTGGTATTATTAGATGATGTGACAGCAGAATTAGATTTAACCGCACAACAACGTTTAATTGAGCGATTGAGCCAACTTGGTAGTCAAGTTTTTATTACCACCTTAGACCATGAATCAGTACAAAAGCACTTACATGATTTGTCTATCTCATATCAGTTATTCAGTGTTGAAAACGGTACAGTTCAAGTTGTGCAATAATATTTTTTGAGTTTTACCCATCTTTGGATAGACCTATTTTTCACTAGGGAGAAACCATGAGTTCAGAAGATCAAGCTGCTTCTCAAACAGAACAAACCATTGAAAAGGCTTATGATTCCTCTAGCATCAAGGTATTACGTGGTTTAGACGCAGTCCGTAAGCGTCCGGGCATGTACATTGGTGATACAGACGATGGTACGGGCCTGCACCACATGGTGTTTGAAGTAGTCGACAACTCGATTGATGAAGCCTTGGCAGGCCACTGTGATGAAATTATAGTGACGATCCATGAAGATGAATCGGTTTCAGTTTCTGATAATGGTCGTGGTATTCCGACCGACATTCACCCTGAAGAAGGTGTGTCTGCAGCAGAGGTGATTTTAACCATTCTGCATGCCGGTGGTAAGTTCGACGACAACAGTTATAAAGTGTCTGGCGGTCTGCATGGTGTCGGTGTTTCCGTAGTCAACGCACTGTCTGAAAAACTCGAATTGACCATTCACCGTGCCGGTAAAATTCATGAACAAGAATACCGTCATGGCGATTCTCAATATCCATTAAAAGTAGTGGGCGATACCGATAGAACCGGTACTCGTGTCCGTTTCTGGCCAAGTGCCGAGACTTTTAGTCAGACCATTTTTAATGTTGATATTTTGGCGCGTCGTTTGCGTGAACTGTCGTTCCTGAACGCAGGTGTGCGTATTGTGCTGCGTGACGAACGCATTAATGCCGAGCATGTCTTTGATTATGAAGGTGGTCTGTCTGAGTTCGTTAAATATATTAACGAAGGCAAAACTCACCTGAATGATATTTTCCATTTCACTGCTGCACAGGCCGATAACGGTATTACGGTAGAAGTCGCATTGCAGTGGAATGATTCTTATCAGGAAAATGTACGTTGCTTTACCAACAACATCCCGCAAAAGGATGGTGGTACGCATTTGGCCGGTTTCCGTGCTGCGTTGACCCGTGGTTTAAACAACTACATGGACAGCGAAAATATCCTGAAAAAGGAAAAAGTTGCGGTATCGGGTGATGATGCGCGTGAAGGCCTGACTGCCATCGTGTCAGTCAAAGTACCTGATCCAAAATTCTCTTCACAGACCAAAGAAAAACTGGTGTCGAGTGAAGTGAAAACGGCTGTTGAACAGGCCATGAACAAGGCATTTTCTGAATATTTATTGGAAAATCCACAAGCAGCCAAAGCGATTGCTGGCAAGATCATTGATGCAGCACGTGCGCGTGATGCAGCGCGTAAAGCACGCGAAATGACACGTCGTAAGAGTGCGCTGGATATTGCCGGTCTTCCAGGTAAACTGGCCGATTGTCAGGAAAAAGATCCAGCTTTGTCTGAACTGTACCTGGTCGAGGGTGATTCTGCAGGTGGTTCAGCCAAGCAAGGTCGTAACCGTAAAATGCAGGCGATTTTACCGCTGAAAGGTAAGATCCTGAACGTGGAACGTGCCCGTTTTGACCGCATGATTTCCTCTGCTGAAGTCGGTACGCTGATTACCGCACTCGGCTGTGGTATTGGTCGTGAGGAATATAATCCGGACAAACTGCGTTATCATAAAATCATCATCATGACCGATGCTGACGTCGATGGTTCACACATCCGTACGCTGCTGTTGACCTTCTTCTTCCGTCAAATGCCAGAACTTGTGGAACGTGGTCATATCTATATTGCCCAGCCACCACTGTACAAGCTGAAAAAAGGCAAGCAGGAACAGTACATCAAGGACAATGATGCACTGGAAACTTACCTAATTTCGAATGCGATTGATGAGCTGGAACTGCATATCAGTGCAGAAGCGCCTGCGATTCGTGGTGAAGCACTGGCAAATGTGATTGCTGATTATCAGACTTCCCAGAAGAGCTTGGCACGTTTGACCCAGCGTTATCCTGCGAGTCTGCTTGATGCACTACTTTCACTGGAAGGTTTTAAGCTGGATCAGCTGGAAGACAAAACCTATGTGGAAACATGGGGTGAGAATCTGCGTGCAGCGATTGAAGCCATTCAGCCAACATTACGTCCAGAATTAACCCTGGAGCGTTTTGAAAAAGAACTGGCAGATGGTCAAAAAACTGCAAGCTGGTTGCCACGTATCACGATCTATGTACATAACTTGCCACATAGCTACCTGTTAGACTCAGTACTGTTAGGTTCAAGTGAATATGCACGTTTATTAAAGAATTCAAAGAGCTGGTTTAGTCTGCTTGAAGAGGGTGCATATTTGCAAAAAGGCGATCGCAAGATTCAGGTCAGCAATTTCCATCAGGTTTGGCAACATATCTTGCAGGACTCACGTCGTGGCATGATGATCCAGCGCTATAAAGGTCTGGGCGAGATGAATGCGGAACAGTTATGGGAAACCACCATGGATCCAGACAACCGTAACATGCTGCAAGTGACAGTTACTGATGCGATTGAAGCGGATCGTATGTTCTCCTGCTTGATGGGCGATGACGTAGAACCACGTCGTGCTTTCATTGAAGAAAATGCCTTGAATGCAGATATTGATGCATAACCCTTCAGGATAAAATCAGATATAAAAAAGCGCCTTTCGAGGCGCTTTTTTTAGACCAATTTTTTTACTCATATCCTGTGAGCTAGGCAAAATAAAGTAATTTTGGACCGATTTTTAGATATGGAACGGGTTCATTTAGGTTTTAAAAAGCCAAGTTGAGTAAGCCAAATCGACTCTAAGAAAGGGTTTATGTATAGAGATTACCAACTCGGGAGAATACCTGAAATCTGGAGTGAATCTATCGTTATAAAAATGATCTGCATCAGAACTTCTAAAATAATTTTTGAATAGGAAAGTGAGGTAGAAAGACGTTCTTTATACGATGAGAAGTTTGCATGCAGTTCACGACACTAGGTGAAAACTGGATCAGTCAAAGTGGTATTTAAAGATGCGTGTAATAAAAACAGATCGAATACTTTAGGTGGATTCGACTAAAAAATAATAAATCGCCTATTCAGAAGATCCAATATCTCAAAAATAAATAAAAAGCTGCTAAAACTAAATTTTAAATTTTCAATAGCTTATAAGAAACTTGGTCTAATACGCTAAATAATACGTGAATAATATTGCTTCAAGCATCTAGAAAGCCTGATCAGAGATGTGGATAACTCTAAAGTTATCCATAATTTTTATGTGAATAAGATAGTATTTTTCCGCAAGCTTTAATCCACGTATTAATTCTTTATTTTAAATTCAAATTTGAAATCGATTATCTTGTGGATAAGTGTTTTTAAATTTAAAATAGCATTTTAAATTTAAAGCTAGATTTGGCGATATATTGCTAGTATGACCAGACTATTCCTTGGATTGGCTTTAAAATAAAAAATTATTATAAATTAAATACTTGTAAATATAGTGTAGTTTCTCTAATCATTACCGTGGAACATATTGTTAACTAAAAACTCAAGATGTAGCTAAACTACATAATTGATTTAATAATCAAGTGAACTTTCATTTTTATTTAAAATCATACTTTTATCGATTTTTGCTTAACTTTTTTATTTCTCATTTTTGAGTTATTTCTTGATTTCATTATTGAAAATCGGGCATTTCTTTTATTACTCGATAGAAAAGAGGGAGGGAGTCGCTGAAATGATATTGATTAGGAACAAGAAAAAGAGGATTGATAAAATGACGATGAAAAATAAAAAAGCGCCTGACGGCGCTTTTTTTTAATCATATTTATGGTGTTAGAATGACTTTACGACAGTCTTCTTCCTTTTTATCAAAAATACGGTAACCTTCCGCAGCATCTTCCAGTTTCATGCGATGGGTAATAATCAGATCTGGAGACAGATCTCCATTTTCAATATGTTCTAGCAACTGCGGCAAGTAATTATGCACATGGGTTTGTCCCATTTTAAAGGTCAAACCTTTGTCAAAGGCATCACCAAACAGGAAGCCATGAATTGGACCGGCATAAACTCCAGGTACACTCACCACACCGCCGCGACGGACCGCTGCAATACATTGTCTTAGCGCTGAACCACTCGAACCTTCTAATTTCAGGTTGGTCATTACGGTTTCCAGCATGCTACCTTTGGCTTCAAAACCGACCGCATCAATGACGGCATCGACTCCACGATAACCCGTGGTATTTTGAATGATAAATTCAGCGGCATCGACTTCATCAAAATTGACGGGAATTACCCCATAGGTTTGATGCGCGAAACGCAAACGGTAAGGGTGGTGATCGACCATAAATATCTGCTCGGCACCGAGCATCCGCGCGCAGGCAGCAGCCAGCAGACCGACCGGGCCAGCACCATAAATCGCCACACTGGAACCTCGACCGACTTGGGCATTATTCACTGCTTGCCACGCAGTTGGCAGAATATCGGTCAGGAATAATACTTTTTCATCAGGCAGGGAACCCGGCACCTTAAATGGTCCGACATTGCCTTTGGGGATCCGTACATATTCAGCCTGACCACCCGGTATACCCCCATACAGATGGCTAAAGCCAAATAAAGCTGCCCCTGGTGGGATCTGTTTTTTGTTGAGAATTGCACCACGACCGGTATTGGTATTTTCACAGGCAGCCATGAGTTCATGTTCACAGAAAAAACAGTGACCGCATGCAATCACAAAGGGAATAATCACCCGGTCACCTTTTTTGACTTCGGTTACTTCTGGGCCGACTTCTTCTACAATTCCCATAAATTCATGGCCGAAAATATCACCGTCTTCAGTGGCCGGGATTTTTCCCCGGTATAAATGCAGATCTGAGCCACAGATGGCGGTGGCTGTCACCCGTAAAATAACGTCATCTGGTTCCTGAATCACTGGATCTGGAACGGATTCAACTCGTACATCCCGAGCACCATGATAGGTAAGAGCACGCATGCGGATTTCCTCTCTCTAGTTCAACATTAAACAGACTCGTAGCAAGGCTGCCAAAAATTAAAAAACACTTGTATTAGAGCCTTAGGATGAAACAGTGCGCTGTAAATTAATGTATGAAATAAGGCATCCAACTGTTTAAAAAATAAACTTATATAGGATTTACGTAATTTGTGACCTTATGTATCGAATGATTAGAAAAGAATCGAATTAAAGAAGCATCTAGACATAAATGAAAAAATACAGAGGTGAAAAGGTAAGAGAAAACATTAAAAATAGTGAATAAAAAAGAGATGAACAACGTTAGTCATTCATCTCTTATCTTGAATCTTAGTGGAAGAGTTTTAGAAAGACTGTTCCAGACTTTCCAGTTCCATCATCAGTTCCAGCATCTGTTCTTCGGCTGTTTCCAGTTTGGCTTTGAGCTCAGTTTGCTCATTCATCAGTTTCAGCAAATCATTTTTACGTGATGCTTCGTATAAAGCACTGTCACCCAGCAAGCTTTCAATTTCAGCCAGTCGTGGCTGCAGTTTGGCCATCTGTGCTTCGCATTTTTCAATATTCTTGCGAATTGGACGACTTAGTTCCCGCTGGCGAGCAGCTTCTTTACGTTGTGCTTCCTTGTCCAGTTTGGAAATGGTAGGTTTGACTTCAACTTGGGATTTCACCGGTTCTGCTGGCTTCTGTCCATTTTTGATCATTTCAATACGGGCCTGACGTAACCAGTCAGCATAGGCAGTAAGATCACCATCAAACTCACGGCATTGACCATTATGTACCAGTAGTAGTTCATCACAGACGCTGGCGATGAGCTGACGTTCATGCGAAACCAGAACCACCGCACCCTGGAAATCTTGCAAAGCCATAGTCAGTGCATGACGCATATCTAAGTCTAAATGGTTGGTCGGCTCATCCAGAATCAGTACATTCGGACGCTGCCAAACAATCAGTGCTAGGGCCAAACGTGCACGTTCACCGCCTGAGAAGCTTTCGCTTGGCGTATCCATACGTTCGCCACTAAAACCGAAACTACCCAAGAAGGAGCGTAGACTGGCTTCACTGATTTTTTTATCTGCGATACGTGCCAGCTGTAACATTGGGCTGGCATTACCATCCAGTGCATCCATTTGATGCTGGGCAAAATAACCAATATTCAGTAATTCTGAATCTTTCCGCAGACCCTGAATCAGTTTTAGGTCACCGACCAGCGATTTAATCAGCGTGGATTTACCGGCACCATTCATCCCAAGCAAACCGATCCGGCTGTTTGGTGTGATCTGTAAATTTACATTGGTGACAATCAGCTTGTCGCCATAACCAATATCGGCATGTTCCAGTTGCAATAACGGCGAACTCATTTTGGTCGGTTCACGGAAACTGAAAGTAAATGGCGTATCGACATGCGCAGCAGACAGTTCCTGCATACGTTCCAGTTGCTTGATCCGGCTTTGGGCCTGTTTGGCTTTGGTCGCTTGCGCTTTAAAACGGTCAATATATTTTTGCAGATGTGCGCGGGTTTCCAGCTGCTTTTCATACGCCTGTTGCTGCTGTGCCAGACGTTCACTACGGGTACGCTCGAAAGTCGAGTAGTTGCCGGTATATAAAATCAGTTCCTGATTTTCGATATGTAAAATGTGATCGGTAATCGCATCGAGGAAATCCCGGTCATGCGAAATCAGCACCAGCGTACCTTCATAAGCCTTGAGCCAGTCTTCTAGCCAGAGAATCGCATCCAGGTCCAGATGGTTGGTCGGTTCATCGAGGAGTAGTAAATCTGAACGGCTCATCAAGGTACGCGCCAGATTCAGACGCATACGCCAGCCACCGGAAAAACTTGAAACATCCAGCTGTGATTGATGTTCAAAGAAGCCCAGACCCGCCATCAGCTGCGAGGCTTTGGCAGGAGCCGAATAACCTGAAATTTCATCAAAACGGCCATATAAATGTGCCAGTTCTGCATCATCCAGTTGATCCGGCTGATCGAGTTTTTGCTGAATATCCCAGTATTCTTCATCGCCCGACAATACGAAATCAATGGCTTTCATATTCAGTGCTTTGATTTCCTGAGCCATATGCGCCACGGTCCATACCGCAGGTCGGGTCAGCGAACCGGTGTCCGATTCCATGCCGCCGAGCAAGGCTGAAAACAGGGTTGATTTTCCAGCACCATTGACACCGGTTAGGCCAATTTTCCATCCTGGGTGTAACTGCATCGACGCTTTTTGAAATAAAACACGTCCACCGCGACGTATAGATAACTGGTCTAACTGAATCATTGAGAAATCAAAGCTAAGAAATAAGTTGCGCCTATTCTAAAGGAAAGCCCTGTGAAAATGAAAAATCTTACCGATTTTGCTGAAATGAATCAGTTTTCATCTCTGTCAATTGATTTGGGATAGACGCATAAGTTGAGTAAAAGCTCTATTTTATGCATGAACAGTGGTTTATAGTTCAGGCTGATCGAGTAAAAAATACCATAGAGTCAAATAAAAATGAAAAAGGGATGTTTAATTTTGTCGGCACTGGGTCTTTTGGTGTCGACTTCAACTCAAGCCAGAGTGAATGTCTGTGTTTTTGATTTGCTGGGAAAATCTGGTGAGTCTTATAAGCTGCTGGAGGAATGGGCGCTGGCAGCAAAAGGTTGGGGTGCCGAAATTCAGCTAAACGCCTATCAGGATGAAGCCAAAGTCGATCAGGATGTCAAAGCAGGAAAATGTGATGCTTTCTATATGACTTCGATGCGTGCCCGCGCCTATAATAAATTTGCCGGATCGATTGATGCAATTGGCGGCGTGCCGAATAATGACATTGCCATGAAAGCCATCAGCTATGTGCTGGATAAACGCAATAGCAAACGCCTGATCACCCAGATTGGCAAAGAAAAATTCGAAGTAGCAGGCATCGGCCAGATTGGGCCAGCCTATATTTTTGTTCGTGATCGTACTCTAAATAAACTGGAACAGGTCAAAGGCAAGAAATTTGCTGTGCTGCATTATGACTATGCGCAAAAAATCATGGTCGACCGGATTGAAGCCGTACCGGTCATGTCGGAAATTTCCAATTTTATTCGCAAGTTTAATCAGGGCGAAGTGGATATTGTCGCTGCACCGGCTTATGCATTTAAACCACTGGAATTACAGAAAGGACTAGGCCGTCAAGGCGCAATGATTAATTTTCCGGTAATTAATGTCACTGCCGATCTGATTATTCGTCAGGAAAAGTTCCCGGCAAGCTTTGCCGCGCAATCCCGAAACTGGTTTGTAAAACAGTTACCGCGCAGCTTTGCCATGGTCAAGCGTATGGAAGCTGAGATTCCAAGCAAATATATTTTGAATCTAAGCCGTGAAGACCGCGTGGCCTATCAAAAGATTTTGCGTGATGGGCGGATCGATTTAACCCGGCAGGGGATTTATGATCAGGGCATGATGAATGTATTGAAACGCGCGCGTTGTACAGTTGAACGAACCAATTTTGAGTGTTCGATTGGTGGTGAATAAATCTGAAATCATGTATATCTTTGTAACTATATCTGGGTAAATGTAATTATAAGAAAGCAGTTTTAAATATTAAGATATTGATATTTAAATATATATTTAAAAATAATCTATGCAAATAATACTGATTTATCTTTATAGGCCAAAATGCCGGTTTTAAATGGAGTAAATGCTCTATTTTTTTTAATTAAACTTGCTTAATATTTGTCCCGTGTACGGACACTCAGCGAATAACAAGATTTCAAAGGATAACTACAATGAAAAAAACACTCTTATCATTGGCTGCATTCTCTGCATTTGGTTTTGCAAGTGCGGCGCATGCAGAAAAAGTCGATATCTGTGTGTTTGACTTACTGGGTAAATCCGGTGAGTCTTTCCAGATGGCGCAAGAATGGGCACTGGCTGCAAAAGGCTGGGGCGCAGAAATCAATCTGATTGCCCGTCAGGATGAAGCGGTTGCCGACAATGACTTCAAGGCCGGTAAATGTGATGGTGTGTTTATGACAGCCATGCGTGCCCGTCAATACAATAAATTTGCCGGTTCTATTGATGCACTGGGCGGTGCACCAAGTAATGCCATTGCCCAGCGTGCGATCAGTTTTGCTCTGGACAAACGTAATGCAGCGAAAATGGTCAGTAATATGGGCGGCAAAAAATACGAAATTGCCGGTATTTCACCGTTGGGTTCAGCATTTATTTTTGTTCGTGACAAGAATATCAATTCGATTGAAAAAGCCGCAGGGAAGAAATTCGCCGTACTCGGCTATGACGATGCCCAGAAAATCATGGTACAGCGCGTCGGTGCGCAGGCAGTGATCTCCGATGTTTCTAACTTTGTCGCCAAATTTAACAATGGTCAGGTGGATATGGTCGGTGCACCTGCTTATGCCTACAAGCCATTAGAAATCTATAAAGGTCTGGGTAATAACGGCGCAATGTTTAATTTCCCGGTACTGCATGTCACCTCTGATTTTGTGATTCGTCCGGAAAAATTCCCCGCAGGTTTTGGACAGAAATCGCGTGACTGGTTTATCAAAAACCTGCCAAAGAGCATGGGGATGATCAGCCGTCTGGAAGCGGGTATTCCGTCGAAATATAAAATGAATCTGAGCGCTGAAGATAAAACCAAGTATCAGAAAATGTTACGTGATGGCCGGATGGATATGACCAAACGCGGAATCTATGATGCCAGCATGATGTCGGTCTTAAAACGTGCACGCTGTTCTGTCGATAAGGCCAACTTTGAATGTTCAATTGCTGGCGAATAATCTGATTTTTAAAGAAAAAAGCTTAGATTGATCTAGGCTTTTTTTATGGCTGATCCAGGTCAGATCTGCCATTGTGCAGCGAATAAAATAGCTTAAGCTTGATTAACTATTAAATTCGCATGTTTTATATAAAAAACAATCACATGTGACTAAAAGTGCAATAACAAAAACAAGCGATAAGGAAATGAGGATGATCCATAGAGGATGGAAAGCACTGGCATTGGCTACGGCGACACTGGCTGTTTCAGGTCTGGCGCAAGCTAAACAGGTGATTTGCGTATTTGATCTGGTTGGTAAAAACGGTGATGTCTATAGTGTGATGAAAGACTATCAGTTGGCGGCCAAAAATTGGGGTGCAGATGTCGAACTGCGGGTGAATACCAATGAAGCAGTGGTTGCAGAAGATTTTAAAGCTGGAAAATGTGACGGCATTAGTGTGACCGGGATGCGTGGCCGTCAGTTCAATAATTTTACCGGTTCACTCGATGCTATTGGCGCGATTCCAGATCTGAATCTGGCAGTTAAAGTCATGCAGGGCTTGGCCAGTCCCACCTTCGCCAAACATATGCTGCAAGGTAAATATGAGGTAGTCGGTGTCATTCCTGTGGGTGATGCTTTCCTGCTGGTGAACGACCGCAGTATTAATACCGTTGCTAAAGCCGCTGGTAAAAAAATTGCCGTACTTGATTATGATGAAGCACAAAAAATCATGGTACAGCAGGTCGGCGCACAGGCGGTGAGTGCCGATGTCACCAATTTTGGTGCCAAGTTTAACAATGGCCAGGTGGATATTATTGGTGCACCAGCAGCAGTATTTAAACCGCTGGAATTACATAAAGGTTTGGGTAACAAAGGCGCGATTGTAAATTATCCGGTGTTGCAGGTCACAGGCAATATCATTATCCGTCCAGATAAATTTCCGGCAGGTTATGGACAAAAATCACGTGAATGGGTGAGAAGTCAGTTACCGCGTGCCTTTGGTATTTTGGGGAAAATGAAAGCGGACATTCCAGCAAAATACTGGATGGATATTCCTGCTGCAGACAAACCGGGTTACCAGAAAATGATGCGGGATTCCCGAATTGACCTGACCAAACGCGGTGTTTATGACAAACGTATGATGAAATTGTTATGGCAATTCCGCTGCAAACAGAACCCGAAAAACTTTGAATGTGCCTTACAGGATGAGAACTACAAATAATCCTGATAAAATTACTCTGATTTGACTTTTAATCTGTAGAGACTGACCATATATTGAGTGTGCTATACTTAAATATGGTCTTTTCTTTTTAAAGACATTCCATTCAACAGAGGAATCCGCCATGAATGCCCAAGCGCTTGTGCTCACCGACAATGCCGCAAATAAAGTACGCCAGTTGCGTGACAGTGAAGGTAACCAAGACTTAATGCTCCGTGTCTATGTGACCGGTGGCGGCTGTTCAGGTTTCTCTTATGGCTTTAATTTTGCAGAAAGCCAGAATGAAGATGATGCAGAATTTGCCAATGGCGATGTTAAAGTCCTGGTCGATTCATTGAGTTATCAATATCTGGTCGGTTCGGTGGTAGATTATTTAGAAGGTCTGGAAGGTTCACGTTTTGTGGTACAAAACCCGAATGCGACCACGACCTGTGGTTGTGGATCTTCATTCTCGATCTAAATCCATGCACAAAAAAAAAGTCCTCTCAATGAGGACTTTTTTATATCTGGAAGAACGTTTAGCTATCCAGTTTTACCGCTTCAAGCAGGTCAAAGATCACGGTAGTGACATCCTGACTCAACTCGCGGTTATTGAAAATTTCATAGGCGCTAATGGTAATGTCGGTATCGCTTGGCAACAGACGCTGTTCTTCTTCGATCAGGTCATTGATCGGTAATAAGGTCTGTTTGATTTCCAGATGCAGAATATCTTTATATTCCAGATTTTCATCGTCGAGTTCAATCAGTTGTTCATTGAAATAAGGCAGCAAAATCGAATGAAGATAGGGTTGGATGTCCTCGATATCAAAGATTTCGATATCACGGGTTTCATCAATCGTACTAATGTGGTCATTTACTTCAATTAAAATATGGTAGTAACTCACACGAATCTCCAAAGATGGCCTGAACAATGTAGCCAATCACAATAACATGAAATCAGAATAGAGTGTTTTTTATAATACTTATACACTTAAATTAATTAGGGAATTCAAGCTGATCACTTAACGGTTATAAAGCAAGGTCTTGTCTGCAGGTCGCAGCTGGAAGTGTTGCAGATTCTGTTTACCCAGCACCGGATACATCAGTGCTTCCGGGTCATTATGGTGATACAGCCCCAAGGCATGTCCGAGTTCATGTGCCAGAGTCAGACGGAGATCATCTTCTGCATCAAACTGATAGACATGAATTTGATCACCCATAAACACGCCTTTATGAAATTCGCGGGCAGGGAAACGCTGTTGGGCTTGAATGATATTCTGCTGATGGTTTTGCAGACCATGTTGATGCATGGAAACATTCATATTAAAGGAACTTTGCTGTTCCTGAAGGTACTGAAGTTCCCGTTGAAAACTTTCCGATTTGCGCTGTAAAGCCAAAACCTCATATTCAATCTGCTCATGTTCATAAGCAGATAAATTTGGCTGACGGCGTCGTTGCTGTAAGGCCTGAAATTCACTATTCATCTGATCTCTTTGCTGGATCAGGCGTTGCTGCTGACTTTCCAGATGCTGATGGGATGCTTCCAGATTTTTGACCTGACGTTGATACTTGGCGTCATCTGCCAGCAACTGTTTTTCGACTTTCTTCAAGGCATCATAGTCTTGCTGGCGTTGATCATAGATCAGGTGAATACTCAGCCTGGCATTTTCATCATAGACCATCAAATCATCACGATTGCTTCCCTGATGCCAGATTTCGATCGCTTCCTTGCTCAGTTGAATGACTTGATCTTTACTTAGTCCAAAGCCTGAATCGACCTGATCAATCCGGAAACGTAAGCGTGTATCGAAAGGATGCGTCAAGCGATCAGCCAGCGAGTTATAGCGCAGTTGAGGATGGGTTTGGGCCTGCATATGTAGATAGGCAGACATGATCAATCCCACTACGAGCAGACAGAGCAGAAGACGCATATTTTTTATTTAAATGTCTATTTTTTAAAAATATAGCTTAATTTTAATGCCTTTCCCATGCTTATTTGCATCATCCTTCAGCTTTTGGATAAAGCCCTAATTCGGCCAAAGCCTGCTGCAAAATTTCAAGGCGGATCGCCGGATCTATACCATTTTGCATCTGCATATTGAGTGAAAATGCCACGATTTCAGCCTGCGGTGTTTCAACCCAGCCGGTGAGCCAGCCGACTTGCGGTTCCACATCCATGCCCCAACCGGATTTGACATATAGTCGATAAGCTTTCCGCTCCTGTAAAAATAACATGGCTTTGACTTGTTGCTGGACTTGAGGATCAAAGGCCAGTTGCTCTCGGGCCAACGCAGAAACAAATTGGACTTCCTGTTTTGGAGTAACTTTCAAAGGGCCTACCAACCAGAAGTTATCGACCTGTTGACCAATCTGCTGATTACCAAATTGGATGCGTTGTACTTCCTGTTGCATCAATTCAAGGCCAATGCGACGTGCCAGTTCCTGATACACGGGTACAGCAGAAGCTTGCATGGCTTCGCCGAGAGTCATGTCTTTTTCCCAGGCTGCAAAACTGCGTTTCTTGCCATCCCATTTAAAAATTTCATTGGTTGTGGCTTTGCCATGTTGCAGGCCAATCAGGGCATTGAGCATTTTAAAAGTAGAGGCGGGAACATATTCGGTATATGCACGGCTTAAATCATTACCATAAACCTGTATCTGTTGACCACGCTGAATCACTAGAACACCCGCGCTTTGCGCCTGATCAAATAATTGGGCAATGGCTTGAGTCGATTGAGTCGAAGTGCTTTGAGATAGGAGAGATGAAACGGGCAGGCTACACGCTGTCAGGCCCAAGCAACTAAGTAAAGGCAGCAAAATCAGAATTTTCATGGGTTCAGGGTATTTTAATGTTTGATTTAACTTAAACAGCTTTTCCTGAAAATACGATCAAATTTAGGTAGTTTTTATTTTATTCCTGCAAGTCGAGACATAAAAAACCGCGCTTTCGCGCGGTTTTTTTAGTTAAACCGACAAATTATTTCTTGTCATCTTTTACTTCAGTGAACTCAGCATCTACAACGCCGTCGTCCGCTTTTTGAGATTGACCTTCGCCGCCTTGGAATGCGTTTGGATCAAAACCTTGCGCACCGCCTTGGCCTTGCGCTGCTTCATATGCACGTTGTGTAATTGGCATGATGATGTTTTGCAGCGCTTCAGTTTTCGCTTTGATCTCTTCAACGTCATTTTCTTTGGTTGCAGCTTCAAGCTCAGAAACCGCAGTTTCGATTGCAGTTTTTTCGTCTGCAGTCACTTGTTCACCAAGATCTTTCACTGCTTTTTGTGAAGAAGCAACTAAAGCATCCGCTTCGTTGCGTGCTTTTGCAAGCTCTTCAAATTTACGGTCTTCTTCAGCATTCGCTTCAGCATCTTTGATCATTGCTTCGATTTCAGCATCAGACAAACCTGAGTTTGCTTTAATCTGGATCGATTGCTCTTTACCAGTGCTCTTGTCTTTCGCAGATACTTTCAAGATACCATCAGCATTGATGTCGAAAGATACTTCAATTTGTGGCACACCACGTGGCGCAGGTGGGATGTCGCCTAACTGGAAGTTACCTAACAATTTGTTTTGCTGCGCCATTTTACGTTCACCTTGGTAAACTGAAATGTCTACAGCAGGCTGGTTGTCCGCAGCAGTTGAGAATACTTGAGATTTCTTCGCAGGAATCGTGGTGTTTTTCTCGATGATTGCAGTCAACACGCCGCCCATGGTTTCAATACCAAGTGTCAACGGAGTTACGTCAAGTAGAAGTACGTCAGTTTTGTCACCTGAAAGTACCGCACCTTGAATCGCAGCACCCATGGCGACTGCTTCGTCAGGGTTTACGTCTTTACGTGGCTCTTTACCGAAGAACTCTTGAACCTTCTGTTGAACCATTGGCATACGTGATTGACCACCCACTAGGATCACGTCAGAGATGTCAGAAGTCGAAAGACCAGCATCTTTAAGCGCAATACGGCAAGGCTCAATGGTACGCGCAACCAGGTCAGCAACCAGACCTTCTAATTTTGCACGTGTTACGTTGATCACTAAGTGTTTAGGACCAGTCGCATCAGCAGTGATGTATGGAAGGTTGATTTCAGTTGCATTTGAAGATGAAAGTTCGATCTTCGCTTTCTCAGCAGCTTCTTTTAAACGCTGTAACGCCAGTGGATCTTGTTTCAGGTTAAAGTTTTGTTCTTTCTTGAACTCTTCAACCAGGAACTCGATTAACGCGTTATCGAAGTCTTCACCACCTAGGAATGTGTCACCGTTAGTTGACAATACTTCGATTTGCTGGTCACCATCAAGGTCAGCAATTTCAATGATTGAAACGTCGAAAGTACCACCACCCAAGTCATAAACCGCGATTTTACGATCGCCTTCTTTCTTGTCCATACCAAACGCAAGTGCCGCAGCAGTTGGCTCGTTGATGATACGTTTAACTTCTAAACCTGCAATTTTACCTGCATCTTTAGTTGCTTGACGCTGTGCATCGTTGAAGTAAGCAGGAACAGTAATAACAGCTTCAGTTACGGTTTCGCCCAGGTAATCTTCAGCAGTTTTCTTCATCTTTTTCAAGATTTCAGCAGAAACCTGTTGTGGCGCCAATTTTTTGTCGTTGACATCAACCCAAGCATCACCGTTGTCAGCTTTGATGATTTTGTAAGGAACCAGACCGATATCTTTTTGTACCGCTTGGTCTTCATAACGACGACCGATCAAACGTTTGATCGCGAACAATGTATTTTTCGGATTCGTTACTGCTTGACGCTTTGCAGATTGACCTACCAGAATTTCGCCATCTTTATAGGCAATAATAGATGGAGTGGTACGCGCGCCTTCAGCGTTTTCGATTACTTTAACTTTGTCGCCTTCAAGTACTGCAACACATGAGTTTGTAGTACCTAAGTCAATACCAATGATTTTAGCCATTTGGATGTTTCCTCTAAAATTTTTTTGTGATTTACACTTGTTATCCGATATGAGAGCCGTTCGATTTTTTTCAAGTAAAATTTTTGAAAAATTTCACAAACTCCCGAATTTATTTGGCTTAAGCGCCGACCATCACCATGGCAGGACGCAATAAGCGACTGTTAAGCGTGTAGCCTTTTTGCAAAACAGTCCCAATTTCATTTGCTTTGGCATTTGGATCAATCCCGACTGCCTGATGCAGGTCAGCATTGAAACCGTTGTTGGTATCCACTGCCACAACCCCAAATTTCTCCAAGGTATGCAATAAAGATTTAAGGGTCAGTTCAACACCTTCACGCAATGGTGTTTGCTCTTCACCTGCAGCCACAATGGCACGTTCCAGATTGTCGACTGTTTCTAGAAGCTCTTTAGAGAACTTTTCCAGAACTGTATCTTTATGCTTTTCAGATTCACGCTGAATACGTTCAACACTCTTTTGTGCTTCATAAACTGCATTGGCGGTACGGGCTTTTTCTAACTTCAAGTCACCTTCAAGCTGCGCAATCTGCTCTTGTAAAGACTCAACGGAAACTTCAGCCTGCTCGGTTTCAGCTTGAGTTTGCGCTGTATCTTGTTCCGCTTGCTCTTGCTCAAGTTGTTGAGCTTGCTCGTTTTGCTCAGTCGCCATTGATTTACTCCGTTTAAATGGGTTCTTAAACATGTACAGTCCTTAGGCCTCAGTGTTCACTGCGTTTATGCTGAACTGCCATGGTTGTGAAGTTCTTGATTACCTAAAGAAATCGGGGCAGGGTGTAAAAATTCAAGCGTCGACCCAGATTAAATTTAAGATTTATACAAAATACTGAATCCAGCGGATAGCAGAACAAGCTATTCAGAACACAACAGCAGGATAGGATGAGAATAAAATACACGGACATCAGCAGCGATGAATCCGAATTTTGAACTGAATAGATTTAATTAGCGACTAAATCTAAGAATTAAGTATTTGAAAATAAATATAAAAAATGAATAATCGTATTTTTGAATCAAATTAATAATTTTAATCCGTTTTAAGTATTGGTAAAAAAATTGCATCATACTTCTATTAACAGCGACCTTGTTCAAAGGAGAGAGCCGAACCGGGTTGCTGTTGCCCTATTTTAGAGTTGCTTTTTTCAAGCTGAGTATCCCCAAAACTCAGCTTTTTTTTGCCTGTTTATTTATTAGACATAAAAACGATTAATATCTAAGCAATAAAGTCTTTCACAATAGATGAACTTTTGATTAATATTTATTCCAGATTCTATCGCTGTAGTTTCTTCTTATTTTGAAATGTGTTTTCGTGGCTTATCCTGTTCTCTAGATAAGCCTTTTTTTGTCCAGAATTTACCTTTTTTGAATTTGTTGGAATCAGTCGTCTCTATTTTAGCGGTTTGTAAGATAAAACTTACAGCTTGGATAGTGAATGTCCGCTTCATGAGCGCAAGTTGATTCGATAGGATTCTGATAGGATAATTTATGTAGAGAACAGGATGTTCTGGTTGAATTGCTGAGAAGCATAAGCGAAGTGGAAGTTCGTTTAACATAACCCTCTGCAAAGGCCCTAAAGAAATTTTCTTTAGGGCCTTTGTCTATCTGCAAGCTATCTTTTTCATTAAAAAAAGCCCAGTCTGGGCTTTTAATAGAGAAGAGGATTCAAGCCTTAATCACGACGATCGCGTGAACGTTGTTCCTGATGACGTCGGTTGTCATTCCAGCGTTGATTAGAATGGTTTTTCTGGACTTTTTTACTGCGCTGATCTATTACACGTTTACGCTCCAGATCCTGACGACGCTTGCGTTCTGCTTCTGCCTGTTTTTGCCGTTGCGTCATGATATTTTTACGTTGCTGTTCATGGCGCTGCCGTTCCAGTTGGCTTTTACGTCGATCCAGCTCTAACTGTCTTTTACGGTCCTGCTCCCAATTGCGACGCTGTAATTCCTGTTTACGCCGATCCAGTTCAATGCGTTTGCGTTGCTGTTCATATTCCCAGCGTTGCCGCTCATAGCGACGATCTTGTTCATAACGCCGGTCCAGTTCATAGCGACGGTCATAACGCTGATCATAGCGGCCGTCATAATAGCCACCATCTTCAGGAAATGCGACGCAGCCTACAGCTAAAAATGCAGTCGCCAAAGACAAAGCTATAATTTTGTTAGCCATAGGCATCCTCCCGATTTGCAATAAAAAATATACTTAAGCTTGCAAAAGTACGTCAAAAATAACCTTTAAACGGTCAACGACATCTTTTATAAATGAGGGTAACGTATCGGGTAGAAGCTATATGTACATTGATATTAAGACTTATATAAGAATATAGTCACTGAAACGCTAATCGTGTAGAAACTATGAAGAATTAAGAGAATAAGGACTAAAAATAATGACTGTGAATCCTCCGGTTCTGAAAAGTGTGATGGAAAAAGGACAAGGGACGGCAGCGCGTATGCTGGACCGCTTGCCTGGCATTGCACAGGAAGCATTGGTTAAGACCCTGGATTATCCTCATGTCTATCCTGATTTAGATCCATTGGTTAAATGCTTGATGGCCATCCAGATAAAACAGGGGCATAGCAGTTTTATCAGTGAGGATCTGGCACATTCGCGCACATTGTTTGATGCACGCATGAAAGCCATCCGGGCTAGACCGACCGCGGTCAAATTTGTCGAAGAGCTCCGCCTTCCTCTACAGAGTGGCAGCATCTTTGCCCGGCATTATCATCCAGCTCCACAAAAGAAGTTGCCGATGGTGATTTTTTATCATGGCGGTGCATTTATGGTGGGTGGTCTGGACAGCCATGATGAATTCTGTCGCTTGCTGGCAGTGCATGCCAAAGTACAGGTGCTAAGCGTGGCTTATCCGCTGACGCCAGAATTTAGCCCCTTGCAGATGGTACAAGTCTGTGAAGATGCTTTGGCCTGGGCGCACCAGCATAGCAAACAACTAAAAGTTTATAAAAACCGGATTGCCGTGGCAGGGGACAGCGCCGGAGGAAATCTGGCTACTGTCGTGGCACAGCGCAGTGCGGGTAAATCTTATGCCGCACGAGCGCAGCTTTTACTTTATCCGGCGCTTGACTTTAAAAGTCGCCATCCTTCTTTTTATGCCTATAAAGATGGACTGGTACTCTCGGAGCAGGATATTGATCTGGTGACCTTTATGTATGCCCAAACCCATCAGATTGAACTGGATGATCCGCTGATTTCACCGACCTATGGTGAATTGCAGAACTTGCCACCGAGCTATGTGATTACCGCACGGCATGATGTCCTGCATGATGAAGGTTCAATCTATGCGCATAAACTACGTCAAAATGGCGTAAGTGTTCATTATCATGAATATACCGATCAGGCACATGGTTTTATTAACCTGACGCCGATCTCCCGCCGTGCCAAAAAATATGTGATTGAGATCAGCAAAAACTTCCGCAAATTCTGGGACAAAAATAGTTAAATCCAAGGCGCGAGCGCAAAAGGTGTTTCTCATGAAACACCTTTTTTTATAGCTAAGTTTTTATCAGTTCTTATACTTTGCTGCTGATCTGGGCTTCAGGAAAGATCAGATTGAATTTGGGGACATAAAAGCTTTGCAGCAATTTGGCTTTGGAAAAGTCTGGAAATATATTCTCGGCATCTTGCCATTCTACTTGCGAGAGTTTAGAGAGATGACCGCGGAACTGTGGACTAAACTGAAAACGCTGGCCTTTCCAGGCTTGCTGAATCTTCAGCATAGATGCTGGAATATGATGACTATTAATGTAGAACTGGCGCGCGGATTTGGTTTTCTTCAATCGAATCGCCATATGCTGATTCTGGTGCTGAATCTGACACAGTACTTCCTGATCCTTTTCCTGCCATTCAAACTGTGCATGTTCTTTGGGAATGCCCCATAAATGCTGACCGTGTACCACAGACTCATGGGTAGACACATAAATTTTAGGAATTGAGCTGAGGCGTCGTTTACTAATTAAAGGATGATCCAGAATCAGTAACTCATCATAAGGGCCAATCGGCGAAGCGTGATAACGCACCAATAAGACTTGGACCATACGACCCAGCGGAGAAGGCGCAATACGGAACTGTTTTGCTTGCTCAATAAAGCTTGGGGTCAGCCAATAATTCAGAATAAAGCCCTCACCCTGCAAACGCCAAGGTGGAAACTGGTGGATATTTTGCTCCTGTAATAATGCATGCTTCATTCTTATTCTCTTGTCTTTAGTCGGCAGGTCACTGCATTATGAGTTATAAAAGATTAATATATAGTCATTCACAACCATTACTTCTAAGTAGATGAGTTAATAAATGTTAAAGAAATCATTATGTGTCATCGCACTTGCTGCGGTCAGTCTGCCAAGCTTTGCTGAAAATACGATTATTGAGATGAAGACTTCATCTGGAAATATTGAAATTGAACTCTTCAATGACAAAGCACCAATCTCGGCAAAGAACTTCGAAAGCTATGTAAAGAGCAACTTCTATAAGGATACGATTTTTCACCGCGTCATTCCAGGCTTTATGGTGCAGGGCGGTGGCTTTGATGTAAACATGCAGGAAAAAGCCAATACAAAAGCACCCATTAAAAACGAATCGTCGAATGGTCTGCAAAATAAACGCGGTACTTTAGCCATGGCCCGTACCAATCAGCCGGATTCTGCCCGAGCACAATTCTTTGTGAACCTGGTCGATAATGATTTCCTGGATCGTTCTGCTAGAAATGCCGGCTATACAGTCTTTGGTAAGGTCACTAAAGGCATGGATATCGTCGATCAGATTGCCAAAGTACCGACCCGAAACTATGGAATGCATCAAAATGTGCCGGTGAATCCTGTAAAAATCACCAGTGTGACGATTAAAGCACCAGTCGTGAAAAACTAGGCATAGAATAAAGCAGAAATATTTAATTTATATTTCTGTTTTAAAAATATGTACTTATGTAATGAATTGTATGGAATTGAACCAATTTGGTGCATAAAAATAAAACTTTCATGATTCCTGTGCGTTAAAAGCGCTTGCACGTGTAAGAAATTGCCCTATAATGAGCACATACCGACGAGATAGACGGAAACGAACGAAGCAGAATGGCGGAGTTGTTGAGTTTATCGAAGTCCAGCTTCTAGCACTGACGAGGTGTTAGAAAGATCATTAAGAGATTATGAAGAACAACTTGTGTGGATTTTTACTGGTTGATTGATCGAAATTATTTTCATTGATTGATGGTAGAAATTA
>NZ_JAMXXP010000036.1 GCF_024129355.1 Acinetobacter lwoffii
CGTGCCATTGAAAAAATATAGAAATCAAAAGAGCTTAAAGGAGGATTTTAAGTATTTAAAACCAATTTTTCAAATGAGGACACGCCCTAGCAGAACATCCATATTCTAATTTTTCATTTGTTTTAAATTTTTAGATATTAAAGTTCTTTCATAAATCATTTTTTATAATTACTACAAAGGAAATACCCTCTCCTTGTAGGAGAGGGCGAGGGAGAGGTTTTTACCCCCTCATCTCCTTGCTAAGCAGTGCTTCTTATCCCAGAGGGAGAAGGAACTTTTAATATTCATTTTAAAATGAATAGAACGATCATTTTTTGATTTATAAAAGAGATTTATGAATGCGTCCGCTCAATATTTAACAGGATTTCTTTTTTATCCAAACCACCGGCAAATCCTACCAGCTTGCCACTGCGACCAATCACCCGATGACAGGGTGCAATAATCGAAATCGGGTTTTTGCCATTGGCTGCACCCACGGCACGTACTGCCTTCATATTACCCACCTGTTCAGCAATGTCGCGATAGCTTCGGGTCTGTCCGTAGGGAATATTCAGTAGCGCCTGCCAAACCTTTTTCTGAAAATCAGTACCTGCAAAGTCCAAAGGCAGGTCAAAAACATTGCGCTGACCAGCAAAATATTCTTGGAGCTGATGTCTGGTTTCAATCAATACCGGATGCTGCGGATCTTCAACCAAGGTCGCCATTTTCACCCGATTCGGCTGTTCACAGTCCCAAAGCACAGCTACCAGTGCGGTTTCATTCGCGACCAGTTGCAGCTGACCTACGGGAGAATCCATATAGAGATAACTTAAGTTCATGATGGCGCCCTGTCCCAATCGCTGGAGTTCATTTTCTATATTAACCCAGTTCACCGAGACAAGCAGAAACAAATTATGAAGAGGATACTTTCATCAGCACCAGACCGGAAATGATGAGTACGGCAGCCAGCATACGCAACGCTGTAGCGGGTTCACCCAAAACCCAAATACCGATGAGAAATGAACCCACTGCACCAATCCCGGTCCAGATCGTATAGGCTGTACCTAGCGGCAAAGTACGCATCGCATAAGCCAGTAAAGCAAAACTCAGTACCATGAAGACAATGGTAATAATACTTGGGGTAAGTCTGGTAAATCCTTCAGACAGCTTCATCGAATATGCCCAAACGATTTCAAAAATACCCGCAAGAATAAGTACGATCCAGGCCATGCAGCCTCCTCCTTTTATATAAGAATCAGGCCGTCCTGACGATTTTTCCTGTAAATTCCGATACGTAATTCACAAGGGAGGTCGTTCCTCCTCAATATCTAGATATAGAAATTTTATTAATTCGCGTGCCAACAATGTGGTCAGTGTTACAAAACATGACTTATCGAGATACAACTTAACTTTGCCTTACTCAAATCCTCACGACATTCATGGTTACTCTGGTTATGGTAGATCTTGAAAATGCCAAGTCAGAAATAGTTCTAATAATCGGGCAATTCATTCACAACAATTACATGAGAATGGACTCAGAATATTAAGTTATACACATCAATTAAATTTAAACTTTGTCTGGAGAAATTACATAATGAAACACAAATATACGACACATTGATCACTTTTTGCCTGGTTCCATTATCAACCTATGGTGAATAAACAACCACCAAACACAAGGGTTATAAGCAATAAAAAAGAACCCAATTTGAGTTCTTTTTATACAGATTTTGTCTAAATCGCAATCAATCAGGCTACAAACGATTACATTTTATGCAACATATCCATATGGTTATCAACATAGATATCTACACACTTATCCATAAAGTTATCCACATATTTATGCACTTATGAGTTTTTAACGATTACAATTGAACCTGTCCCACTCTCGCTAATTCCGCACGCATTTCATCAATCACAGCTTTATAATCCGGCTTGCTAAAAATAGCTGAACCCGCCACAAACATATCGGCACCCGCTTCGGCAATTTCACGAATATTGCTTGGCGTAACACCGCCATCAACTTCCAGACGAATATCACGACCTGAAGCATCAATCAGTTTGCGTGCCTGACGCAATTTATCCAAAGTCATTGGAATAAATTTCTGTCCGCCAAAACCCGGGTTCACGCTCATGAGCAAAATTTGATCGACTTTATCCAGTACATAATCCAGATAATGCAGTGGCGTTGCTGGGTTAAATACCAAGCCCGCTTTGGCACCACCTGATTTAATCAACTGTAAAGAACGGTCAATATGATCAGAAGCTTCCGGATGGAAAGTAATGATATCGGCACCCGCTTCAAGGAAATCCCCGATCATGCGATCCACCGGCTTGACCATCAAATGCACATCAATCGGTGCCTTGATCCCATAATTTTTCAAGGCCTTGCAAACACCCGCACCAAAAGTCAGGTTCGGCACATAATGGTTATCCATGACATCAAAATGGACAACGTCTGCACCTGCTTCCAACACGTTCTCGACTTCTTCACCTAAACGGGCAAAGTCAGCAGATAAAATAGAAGGGGCAATTAAATAAGGCTTGGACATGGGAGAACCTGGCTTGTTGAAATTGGATTTTTCCCATTATATCAAATCCGCTCCGGCTACTGTGATTCGATGTTGCAAGATTAAAACGCTGTGTAACGCTTTGAGGCTTATGCCGACATCACCGCCTGGTTTAAAGTGCAGGATAATGATGAATAGTGTAGAAGACTGATGAAAAGTATTGCCCATATCCAGACGCAACAAGCTTCACGAATTGCCAAACGCCTGGCCAATCACTGGAAACATAAATTTAATATTGATGAAACCGAACAAAATTTCCTGATTCATTTTCCAAGTGCGGAAGTGAACCTGATCCCAGAGGCAGATCATCTTACCGTAACGATTCAAAGCACAGATGAATTTACTGACCTGAATAAACTCGAAAATGTCGTGCTGGATCATCTGATCCGTATGGGACAGGAACATCTGACTGCCGACTGGCAAAGATAGGGACTAAAATGCCTTGATGATCAAGGCATAGCAATGATCAGAAACTAAATACGATGATCCGCCTGATCATTAAAGGTATGAATACGCTGAATTCTTTTATCCAGTTCGGGATGTGATTCCAGATATTTTTTAAACTTCCCGATCAGGCGAATCCATTTCAGTTCGGTTTCTGTCAGGTGTCGGTCTTTTCCATCGATATTGAGGGTGAAATTTTTCATTTTTAAGGTTTGCAATTCCTCTGCCAGTATTCTGGCATTTTCCACCCGCTGCAAAAAATTAGACAAGTGAATACTGGAAATCTGCTGTTGATGCAAATGCTGCATGGCATAGTCATCGGCATCCAGTTCAATCGCCTGCGAATATCCGGCATCGGTCAGGACCACTACAGATGCGGTGACCACATCACTTAAATCTCCAGTTACCAAGGCAAACAGTCCCGCCGCCCCCAGATTGGAAATCACTTTTTGCATGCTGTGCTTCTGTACCAGATGGCCTTGTTCATGGGCCAGTACTGCAAGGACTTCTTCATCGGTACCGCTGATTTTCACCAGTTCATCAGTCACAATAATGGTGTTATTCGGGATGGCTGCGGCATTCATGCCCATGCTTGATCCGCCTTGACGGAAAATAATCTTTGCCGGTGGTCCAACGGCAATCTTTTGTTCATACAAAGTTTTTAATCGTGTCTGCTGTTCTGCCGAAGTGTACTTGGCTGGGTCTGGGCAATTAATTGCTGCTCTGTCCGGTTGCCTACTTCAACCAGAATCTGCTCCGGAAGAAGTTTTGCCAGTTGTTTGGCGCTATAAGGAATCCCCCATTTTAAAATAACAATTACTACACTAATCACGATGATCATGGAAAAGAAAATCAGGATTGGTGAACGTTCAAACTTCCAGATCGCATGATAAATATCTTTATGTTTAATCCCGAGCCAATGCGGCGCTTTGCTTAAAAACTCAATCCGACGCTCTTCAGGCAACTCAATAATCGGTTTACGACCACCGACACCACCAATGTAGGCCATGTCCGGATAAGCAAAATAAAAATCTGCATCGCTAACTTGTGCTGGAACATCCTCATCAAGTTTCAAGGCAATTCCTTGTTGCTGATCCGGCACAATCCAGGCACGGCTGGCTTCAGCGAGAATTCCATCATAAAACTTAACTTCAACAGGTCGTTTCATCACATTTACTCCTATAGCGACGCATCGAAATCAAATACGTCCAGGATTTCATCGGCCAAAGCAATCGGATCAGGTTGCAAGATATGCTTCAGGTCAGTTTCGTCGTCTGCTACATAGATTTCCAGATGGCTCAACTGATACTCATATAAACGTATGGCGGTCCAAGGCGTCATTAAGCCCAGACTAAGAACACGTACCATCCAGTTGCTCAGCACAATCCAGCTATAACGCCATGTCGTGATCCGTGTTTTAAAGTAACTTTGACCGAGCTCCACATGATTCCAGGTAATGAAGTATAAACGTGCAGAAATGACCGGCCAGACTAGCGCCAGACAAAGCAGATAACTCAGCAGTAAACCCAGACTAAACAAGTTGGTGCCAATCCCGTTTACCCAATATACAACTGCTGCAAGCCAGCCAATACCAACCAGCAGGCAAAGACCCAAGGGCAGATAAATAGCAGACATAAACTTGGACCAGTTAATATTCAGCTTGAATTGCAGCTGACCAATCGATAAATGATTAAAGCAATAGCGTTTATAGAGCCAGATCATCACCGGACTAAACAGCAGCAAAGTAAAGATATTGATCAGGATGGCCAGAAATAAGACCCTATAAGCCTCACGGTTGCTGCCATTAAAATAAAAACGCACATTGCCATATTTGCTATTTCGGGCCTTGAATTTCAGCGTCATCCGAATGAGCCAGGGCAAACACAGCGCAGCGACCATTAATAAAGAACTGGTGGCAAGGATTGAATAGTTGGTCAGTACAACGGTAACCAGATACAGCTCCAGTGCAAACAGACGACCCAGCAGGATCCGGCTCGGCATGGCAATGAAGTCAAAGCGATGTTTTAACAATTGGGTATTACCGTAGAAATAACGCATACGGCGTGCCTTTGCCCAAGGGCTATACAAAGTAAGCGTAATAATGGTTAACATCAGATTCACCATCCAGATACCAAAATATTCGGATGCACTGCCATGAAATCTGAATCCATAACGCTGATATTTGGGGCGGACTGAAGGCGTGGCTTCAGTCGAAAAACTTGAAGCAGCTGGAAATAATGGCTCACTGACACGAATACCGTCTGCTGTCTGCTGCATGACGACCCCAATTTTTTATACTTTTATACACCTGATATTAAAAGAAAAAACCCCAAAATGTAAAAACATTTTGGAGGTTTTTTAATCTTTTTAGTACTGCTAGATGTGTGCAGTCTTGCTTTAAGGATTTAACTGCACGGCATGGAATTGCAAATGGTCATCTACGAAACTTTGAATAAAGTAATAACCATGATCATAGCCCTGATGTTCACGCAAAGTTAGCGGCTGGTTGACGGCATCACAAGCTTGCTGAAACAAGGCTGGATTAAGCTGACTATAGAACTGATCCGAAAAACCCTGATCAATCAGGATATCGCTAAATAAGGCGCCCTTTTCCTGAACCAAAGCGGTTGCATCATGTTCGAGCCATGCCTCTTTCTCAGTACCCAGATAATTCGAGAATGCTTTGTCGCCCCAAGGACACTGGCTCGGGGCACAAATCGGTGCAAAGGCTGAAACAGATTTGAATTTTTCTGGATATTTAAATGCCAGAGTCAATGCGCCATGACCGCCCATAGAGTGGCCAAAGATGCCGATCTTGCCGGGATGGATCACGAATTCCTCAGTGACCAGTGCGTAAAGCTCATCGACAATAAAGCTTTCCATCTGATAGTGTTCAGCCCATGGTGCCTGGGTAGCATTGATATAAAAACCCGCACCCTGACCGATATCCCAGTTGTCGCCTTCTGCCACACCTTCGCCACGCGGCGAAGTATCTGGTGTAATCAGGATCAAGCCAAGCTGTGCCGCCAGACGCTGTGCATGTGCCTTGATGGCAAAGGTTTCTTCAGTACAGGTCAAACCTGCCAGATAGAATAATGCAGGACAGCTGTGGCCTTCTAAAGCTTGAGGCGGCAGAAAAATGCCAAACTTGGTCGGGGATTTAAGATAGCGCGAATCAAAACGATAAATGCGCTGTTCACCTTCAAAGCTTCTATTGTTCTGTATAAGTTCCATGGCTATTCCTTATTATTGCAACCGGTCTGTGGATGACATTGATCTAGGGAGATGCTGTTGCCGTACTGTTCTGGGGAAATAAACGTTGCTCCAGTTGTGGCAACATCAATTCCATATTCTTGCCGATGACCCATTGCGGTTCTGATGGCTCAAAGCCTTGAGCCGATTCCCATTTTGCTACAGTATCTGTGGCCTGTGCGAAAGCGCTTTGCAAGCTGCTATTTTCACGCATGGCTTCATCAAAGAACGCACGACCAAAATAGGTATAATCCGCTTCATTCGAACAGCCAAAAGACTGACGGTCGGCTGCTGAAGCCGTAATCACCAAAGTATTGTCATTCTGTAAGGCTGAAGCAAAACTGCCTGAAAAACATGCCGAGATTACGATCACGCGCCAGCGGATTCCGGAGGCATCCAGTGTTTCACGCAACCATTTTGGATCGACCTGCGCCAGATCCAGCGGTGCATTTTCCATTTCGAACACATTCGGCAAACCGTGAGAGGTCATATATAAAAACAGCACATCACTTTCACGGTTCATCTGCTGCCCCATACGGCGCAATGCCAGCTCCATACTGGTTTTGGAAGCAATCGGCATGGTGGTACGTGTCGCTGGGTGATTGACCAAGGCAATCGATCGGCCAAAAGTACCAAAACGGGTATCAAACTGTTCTTTAATCCGCTCGACTTCAGAATGGAATACATCCTGATAGCTCGCTCCGGCCACCCCCATGAAATACCAGTGCGACTGTGCGAATTCACCGTATTCGATATTTTCCAGCGCTTTGTTCAGCAGAGTTGGCTGGGCATAGAAAGCATCTTCGGCAAAACTCGGTGGAATTTCTTCAACTTTCCAGATGGGCTGATCTTTAACTGAAATCTGCCAGACCACCAAGGTAAACAGGGTCGCCAGCATAATCAGCGCACGTTCCCACCACGGCCATTTTAATTCACGCGAGATGACCCAGACGACTGCCAGACTTTGCCAGACAAACAGTATGACAAAGAGCGTTGGAATATAGTCGTAGAGGATATAAGGCAGATAATCCAGATCACCCAGATACTGGATCAGACACTGGAACAGCATGATATGGGTATCTAATACCAGCCACAACAAGGCTGGCACCAGCATCAAGCGTGGATTATTGACCCGCTGTGACAGAAAAATACCGACAATCAGGGCAATGAAAGGCCAAAGCGCATAACTGATCAGACCTTGAGAGTTAAAATCTCCCATACGGCCTGAACTGAGCCAGCTAAACAAACTGTTGGCGCAGCCACCCAAGATCCCCCAGAACACCAGTTGCATGATGGATGGACGGACCAGTTGTAAAGAACGCCTCGACCCCAGAAATAACCACATCCCGGCAATTTGGTTGCTCTTAAAATCGTGCCAAAAATTAATGGAGGGTTTAAAGTCGATCATAGGATTTCAAGGAGATGAGTGGCTCGCTAATGTGCTGAATAAGTTTATGCTTGATAAGCATTTAATCAATGCTAATTTTAAATATATAACAAATCTTTGCTTAATAAAGAAGCCATTATCCTATTCAGCTACAAGTTCATGCCGAAAATACGCATCAAAGCGACAAGCATCGCCTTGCCATTGATGATTTGGCTCTTTTCCGGCTAAAAATACCGCCAGACGCGGACGTTTGACCACAACACGTTTGCCAATTTTCTGCGCCAGTTCTAAAAGGTTATCGCCCAGATCCATTTCACCATCTTCAGGTAATAACATATGCAACAGCTGCATCTGTTTTTTGACCTGTGCCTGCTTTTTGACTGCCTGCTGATTTTGATCCCGCTGCGGAAACATTGGATCAAGATAAACCACATCAACAATCTGCTGCTCGGCCTGCTGTTTTAAATAATCGGCTGAATCAGAAAAGACCAAATTAATCCGCGACACGACCTGACTCAGGAATGCATCCGACTGGGCACGTGTATGGCTATCTTCAAGCAAGGTGAACAGAATCGGATGCCGTTCAACCAGGGTGACTTGCGCACCTAAATGTGCCATCAACAGACTGTCATGTCCCAGACCCGCAGTCGCATCGACTAAGCTTGGTTTTTCACTTAAATTACAGGCGCGTGCAATCATTTCTGACTTTAAAGATGCACGTTTTAAACGCCCGGTTTCCGCTTGCCAGTCCGGTTGCATCTTCATGCCATTGGCACATAACCAGAGTCCGTCAGCATCGACACAGAGTGCCAGTTCAGGATTTAAACGGAAAAAACGTGCATTGAGTTTTTCAACAGTTTCAATCTCAACCTGCACCCCACGAGAAGAAAGCACAGCCTCAAAGTGCTGTGCTTTCTCTTGATCGTCAGATTCGGCATATAAGCGAATCGCGCTTACCATAATTTCCAACCTGTATAGGCAAATAATAAAATCAGCAGACCCGAAGCAATACGATACCAGGCAAAGATCATAAAGTCGCGTTTGGCCACGTAAGCGACCAGCGCACGGATTAATATCAATGCCGAGATAAAGGAAACCAGAAGCCCAACCCCGATCACGGTCCAGTCTTCAGTCGTATTTAAGACATCATAGCTTTGATAAAGGTCTAGCAGGCCAGCACCGATAATGACCGGAATACCCAAGAAAAATGAGAATTCAGTCGCTGCCTTACGGGACACACCTAGGAACATTGCACCGATAATGGTTGCGCCTGAACGGGAAGTTCCCGGTATCAAGGATAAAACCTGAATCAGGCCAATCCAGATCGCATCTCTAATGCTGAGTTCTTCAACTTCATGCACACGGACTTGTGGTGGATTCTTTTCAATCCAGATAATGATCAAACCACCGACAATCAAACCAATGGCAATAGCAATATCATTAAACAGTAATTGTTTGACGGTTTGTCCCAAAGTCAGACCAATCAATATAATCGGAATAGAAGCCAGAATCAGGCCAATGCCTAAACGGCGACCTTGCGGTTCACCGCTGACAATCCCGGTCGCTGCACCCCAAAGACGTGCCCAATATTCATAAATAACGGCAGCAATTGCCCCCATCTGGATCGCGATGACAAATACATCACTCTTTTCCTTGGTCCAGAAATTCATTAATTCTGATGCCAAAATCAAATGACCGGTACTGGAAATAGGCAAAAACTCGGTAATGCCTTCGATAATACCCATGATGGCCGCTTTGAGTAGCAGTAAAAGATCCATGCTTTATCCTAATTAATTATGCTTTGCCTTGTTCTGGAATTTTTTTCCACGCGTTATCGCGTAAATATACGGGTAATGCCAATTCTGCACTGACCCAGTTTTCTGCTTGTGCCGCTGCACGTGCAATGCTGGCGATATCCTGTGCGGTCGCATGCACATCTTTATAAATTGAAGTTTCGCTTTGTACCAGTTCAGCGCCTGAGCCGACCGGGGTAAAGCGTACAGCTTGGCTGCCTTCTGCATAACTTAACAGTTGCTCATCATCAACCGGTTGCATAATTCCTTGTGCATCCACTTGATAGCTCGCGATATAGACTTCGCTCATGCGCGCATCCAATACCGCAGACACTTCAGTCAGACCGTGCAAGCGGTAGGCTGCTTGTGCCAAAGCCTGCAAAGTCGACACCGGAATTACCGGCACATCATTTGACCAAGCCAAGGCCTGAGTCACGGCAGCATTAATACGCACACCGCTAAAAGAACCCGGACCACGACTAAAGGCAATCGCGGTCAAATCAGCAATGGCCAGCCCAAGATCTTGCAGACCTTGTTCAATCATCGGGAGAATCGTTTGCGTTTGTGCCTTGGCGCGCGCATCAAGCTGAAAAAATAGTTCTTGAGTATCATCGATTACAGAAACGGAACACTGCTCATTGGCAGTCTCCAATGCCAGCACTTTCATGCACAACCTTAATTCAGAGAATATAAAAAACGCGGATATGATACTCCACTCATATCCGCTACGCGAGATTTTCCCGAAACAGATACAAAAATGCCTAGAAAATCTAGGCTTATGATTCACTCATTAAAAGAGTGCCTTAGAGTTGCACTTCTTCCAAATCCTGAAATTTCTGAAAATGCTCGGCATAATGCATGGCGCTCATTGTTAATTTTTGAATACTGTCATCATCCAGCGTTTTCACCACTTTACCGGGTGAGCCCATCACCACGGAATTGTCTGGAATGATCTTGCCTTCCGGAATCAAGGCATTGGCACCAATAATACAATTCTTCCCAATCACGGCATTGTTTAGAATGACTGCTTGAATCCCGATCAGGCTGTTATCGCCAATGGTACAACCATGCAGCATGGCCTGATGGCCGATTGTCACATAATCACCAATGTGCATCTCAATGCCTGCATCCGTATGCAACACTGCATTTTCCTGCACATTACTAAAGTCACCCAATTTAATTTTACTGTTATCTGCACGTACTACAGCCCCAAACCAGACACTGACTTGTCGTCCAAGTTCAACTTGTCCAATCACCGTTGCGGTTGGTGCCACCCAGCCATCCCATGGCTGATGTGTAGCGGTAGGTATATATCCCTGAAATTTGTACAACATTGATAAAATCCTGTTCAATGGTTAAAAAAAATTGGAGCGTTTAAACGTTGGAGAATTAAGCAAGAATGGCCAGTCTTTTTTATAATCCAGCCCATATTGAAATAAAGAAATCAGCATACGTGCAGTCAAGCCCCAAACCACTTCATTTTCTACCCGCATACTCGGAAAATATAAAGATTGCTGGGCAAAGCGAACTTCATAAGGCGTAGGTGTCACTTCAAGCAAATGCTGCAATGAAGCAAAGAAAATCCGGTCAATTTCCGTCGGTTGTGGAATCAGCTTCACTTGCGGAGGAATCAGTCCCACAATCGGTTTGACCAGCATGCCATTGCGGGCTTTTTGCATGGGTAAATCACCCATTAAATGTACATCAAAAGGATTGAGAGCCGTTTCCTCATAGGCTTCTCTTAAAGCCACCACAATATTACTGGTATCTTGCGGATCGCGCTTGCCACCCGGAAATGAGACTTCTCCGGCATGATTATTCAAATAAGCTGAACGGCGCGTCAGCAATACTTTCGGGTCAGCTTCATCTGTAATTGCAATCAACACGGCAGCATGCGCAGATCGGATACGCTTGGAAAAACGTAAGCGTTGCTGCAACCTTTGTGTCAATTCACATGCATCCATTCTCTCAGCCCTGACGATGATCATAATTTCATCATAGCTGATTTTAGTCGGGGCGGGAGAGAAATGATGCCAAATTTTGCTTTTTCAGTTATCCTGAGCTTACTTTTATCATTGATGATGAATATGAACTTCTGTGTGAATTGTGGACATAAAACCACTGCTAAAATTCCTTTGGGCGATCAGCAAATTCGCAGCGTATGTGATTCATGCGGCTCTATTCATTACATTAATCCGAAAGTGATTTGTGGCGCTTTAGTCTTATTCGAAAACAAAGTACTGCTCTGCCGTCGTGCCATTGAACCGCGCTACGGCTTATGGACTTTACCTGCCGGCTATATGGAACTGTTTGAAACCATGGAGCAAGGGGCTGCACGGGAAACCCGTGAAGAAGCCGAAGCTGAAGTAGATATTGAACAGTTGTACTGTATGTATAACATTCCGCGTATTGGTCAGATTTATGTGCTATTTAAAGCCAATCTGATTGATGGAAAATTTGGTGCGGGTGAAGAGACCATCGAAACACGTTTATTTGATGAAGCAGATATTCCCTGGACCGAACTTGCCTTCCCGAGTGTAGAACATACTCTCAGACATTATTTTGAAGACCGTAAAAATAATATTTTTCCAATGCATCTGGAAACCTTAGGCACGCGTCTAGACCATACCGGTTAAATTTAACATCCATAAAAAAAACCCATACCAAGATGGGATTTTTTATTTTTAAAGAATATTATTTGGCTTTGACTTGATAGCAATCCGCGAGCTTAAACTCAACTGAACCACCGTTTAATTTTGCCAGGCTAATATCTGCCAGTGTTTCACCCTCATTGTTATTATTATAAACTTTTTGAAAACTCGCATAGGTATTGGCCCATTGTACCCCATCCCCTGCCGAATTCAGGAAAGTTACACGCCCATTCTGGCCAACATTAGTATCCAACACATTAGACAAATTAAGCAGCGCACCACCGATCACAATCGAATCCCTAGAATCTGGTGAAGACTGGATACGTGAGTCTACCCCTACCAATGCGCCATTGATATTACCAAACTTTTCATTGGCCAAAATCAGGCGCATGGAAACCGCTTTATCAGCCACAAATGCACGTCCCAAAGTCCCGAGGCGATATTGTTGTATGCTTTGATGATCTAAGAGCGTATCTGCCAATACATCACCCTTACAGCCTGCTACCGGATCAGTTGCTAAATTGCTGGAAGATTGCATATTAGTGCGTACATCACCATTACTGTCAATGACGATTCCTAAAGTAATTGGGCTGACAGTGGTATCTGTAAATTTAAATTCCAGATTGGCATACATTGGGAAAATGTATTTCTCCCCATCCGCGACGTTCTGCGCTGTTTTAAAGACCTGACGATCCAGATAACTAATTGGGAAAATCTTATATAGATCAACGCTTCCCGTATAGTTTTCACCATCGGCCTGCAAACGCCACAACCCCAAGTTGGCTTGATCGGAAGTATCCAGCGATTTTTTGTCAGTCACCATCTTATAGAAAGCTTCTTTACCGGCGATCACATAATCATTCAATAATCTGCCTTGATACAACTCAAGCGGAGTCGCATTATTTGCAATATTCAAGCGGTAAGGCGTGTTAATGGTTTTACTGGTTGGATGAATCCATGAACTTTGCGGATCAGCGGTCATTTGTACCGGTTTCACCTTACGGATGAGTTGAGCATTAATCCCCCCTAAGGAAGATAAATTTTCTTTAGCCAGAGTTAACTCATTATCACGCCATTGTAAGCCGCTGCCAAAGGTATAGCCCTGGCGATCGGTAATCAGCATAAAATGGCCAAATAAATATTTAGTATTCTTATTCTTAATATCACAAGGGCTTTGATTACAGCCCACCAGTCCATCTGAACCCGTCAGGTTACTACCAATTACGCCTGAAGTTGAGAATAATGAAAATTCTGGCTGATACACGGCTGCGTTAGCAATCGTCACCAGTTTTTTAACGGTGGCAAAAGCCACCTCCTCCGAAATTGTGCTGATATCAACAAAATCTTTAATTTTGGTCGCCAAATCGGCATCCATCAAATTGATATTCTCACTGGTTTTCGCCAGGTCTTTACGCATCTCTTCAGTAATATACAAAGGTTGTACATCAGATGGATTAATAATACGCCCTTCTTCTAGCGCCAAAGCTTGCAGAATTTTAACCAGACGCATGGCCACCTGAACGGTAGGATCATTAGGCACCAAATCAGCTACCGGACGTCGAGTAATCCCAGTTGCAATATCGATGACACTTAAACGCGGCAGCTGGGTCTGGGCACTAAAACTAGCATAATCGCTGAGTTTAATTTGACCTAAATTAATCTTGCGCGAAGCAAAACTTTGAATATAAAACTCAATATTATCTGTCTTTTGACAGGTTCCAGAAGCAACCCCGTTTTTACTATCAAATAACGTAATAAAGGTATTTTCTGTATCGCTACTACAGTTAAAGTTCAAACCATCGAGCGGATATTCCAGCCCCCATTCCACACAGTTAGTTGTACCTGGGGTACAAGTACCATTGGTCGTGGCTTCATCATTTTTTTCTGGAATGACATTGGCACTTTCCCCACCACACCCACTCAGTGCCGTTAAAAGTGTGGTTAAAGCAAATGGAAATAATATTTTATTTTTCATCTTTTTGTACTCGAATAGTCCTTATCGAATGGCGACTAATTTTAGTTGTCCATGATTTATCAGCATCTTGTCTTCAACATCTATTGCTGAGGCCAAAGGCGTCAATAATATATATTCACTTTGAGCAGGAATCTGGAGAATCCCTTCGATACGCTCATGTTGAATAATATTCGCCTGTCCTTCCTGATTTTTAAAACCACCCGCCCCTTCAAGCACACAGCCACGACTGTCTAAAAATACAACAAAAGGCCAATAATACGTTGGATTTTTCTGGCTAGAGGCATAAGAGTTAATCTGAATATTCTGGATATCGGATTGAAGCTTTACCACTTCAAAATCAAATTCGTCTGCTTTAAGAGGCGCACGTGGCCAGAGGTTAACTGCTTTTTTAAGGCTGATTTCTTTCGCTTTTTTAATTTTCTTATCATTAAAACACTGCTCGCCCAAGCTCTCGATGGTCTCCGGCTGTGAAATACGATAATAACTTTGAGCCAGTACTACAGGACCGGAATCTACTTCTGGCGTTTGAAACAAGGATTTTAATACAGATTGTCCCACCCCTTTTTCACGTTCAATTGTCTGGATCCGAGTAGTTCCGATATTTTTATCTACTACTCCTTCGGGCATGCTATAGAAACGTTTTTTACCTTCCAAATTAAATTCTTTATTTTCCAGATACTCACTATCCACATATTCAATACCTTCAACCCGGCTAAATCCCGGTTTGTGTATGTTAGCAACAGAAGATTCAGTTCCAGCATCAGAAATTTGAGGAGCTTTAGATCCAGATTTTAATTGTGGTTTAGACTGAATCTTTTCTTGCGCAGTATGCAGTTGTACTGGTTGTACTGGTTGTACTGGTTGTACTGGTTGTACTGGTTGTACAACCATAATATGATCCTGCTTAAGTTTAACTTGTTTATTTTCTACGACTGGCACTTTTTCTATGTCTTGCTTTACAGGTGTGGAATGAACTGCTGCAATTCCTGCTGTTTTCGACAATCGAGATTTGTCCTCAGTTTTTTTCTCTGCATTATTACGGGGTACGACTAATGGTCGTCCATCCGGACCAATAATCGTAATAAATTCTTTAGCGCTTGTATAAAAAGACACGGATACCAGACTTAATGCCAGTACCGCTGTCAATCCAACGTTCCCTGTCTTGATCATTTTTCCATCACCAACGAGTGCGATAATTCAAACCTAAAATGGTAATTTTGGTATCTGTTTTTACGTTTAAACCTGCATATGGGTTTAATAACAGGTTATTTACCCCTGTCTGGTTGGCTAAACTACTGGTATTTGCTGGAATCTGATCTTTGCTGCGCAAGAAACCAATTGATAGATCCAGATCAGTATCTGCATCAAATCGGTAACCTACACCTAAACCAAATAACTGCGCACCATTGATCGGTACCATGGTATTACGCTTATTTTTCGGAATAGCACTGGTCCGTGGCTCATAACCTGCCCGAAGCTTCAAACGATCTGTAGCGGAATACTCCATCCCGATACCGAAGTTCCACGGCGATTCAAATCCCATCGGTAAAGCCAAGGTAGAGTCAGTAACATTGGCAGACAAAATTTTGGCAATTTTTAGGGCTGAAATGGTACGATCAAATTCGAATTTAAATTCGTCCCAGACCTTGTAATCTGTCCAGCCAATATCAAAATTCACTTGCAAATCTGGCATCACTTTATATTTGATACCTGCCTGAAAATGCGCCGGATATTCAAAATCCTGCGATACCAGACCAGATTCACTCGATGGTATGTAAGTAGGAAATCCAAGAATTGCAGCCAGAATCTGGCCGGTCGGTGAGGTCATTAAACCTTTGATCATTTCCTGAGGAGCTTTTGCATTATCAATATGATATTTACCTTTTAAGCGCATTTTCGCAGCACTTTGGTACACCATACCAAAACTAAAGTCTTCACGCGGTTCCCACAATATTCCCAGGTTATAGCTTGGGCTTAAGTTTTGCTCAAGCTCCAGTTGCATTTGACCAAACTTGCCAAATGGGTTCATCCCCTCATCAGCATTACAGATCCCGAGCAAAAGAATATCTGTAATAATGTCGGAATTTTCTTTAAAAGGCGTACACACGACTTCGTCGATCATACGCAACATCCCAATCAACTCATTCGGGAAACGCAAGTCCGTTTTCATCCCGATGGCTTGATAAGACATCCCGATAGAAGCACCAATCGACAGTTGGTCATTGACCTCATAACCGATGGATGGAGACAGATAGGTAATCCGCTCTAAAGCGACCTGTTGTCCCATAAAGTTTGCCGGATTACCATCCTCATGACCAAAACCTGCCATGAGAGGAGCATAAACAGCAGTCGCATAAGTGGCTTTCGACCCAGGGGGATTGTATGCAATCCCCATGGTCGGTGCAGTCAAAGGAAGACCTTCCCCTAAATCCACCATTTTTTTCAGAAAAGGGACGTAAAGGCTAACATATTCCACATCGCCTTTGACCGGGCCTTTAAAATCGGTACACAAATCAGATGAAACTTCAGGACCGTCATTACAGACAATAGGATCATCAGAATAGCCAAATACGTTATATCCTGCCGGTACTGAAAACTCACGCTGGATATCAAAATTAGCCATAATGATTTGCTGTTCGGTTTGCAGACCATCAATTTTAGTCAGTGCAGCCGGGTTAAAGTGGATGGCATTGACCCCTGGAGGATCTGCAGTAACAGCATTCCCCATGGATAGTGCACGTAAATCAACTGAAAGGTTGGTTCCCAATTGTGCAAAGGTATAACTTGAACAGCCCGCAAGAATAATTCCTGTTAATAACGGGCTAAGTCGAATGTTTTTCATACGACACCCCTATTAACTGATTTTTTTACCAAAACCTAAAATATCAAGTGGGAATGACAGTCCCAACGAAACATCCGGTGCATCTTCAGTCAGCCCTAAGCCAACGGTACCATTAACAATGGTTTCTGGAGAGACTCGCACACCTAAGGAAATTGCAAAGGTAGAACTGGTCTGATCTGCAGCAGAATAACTTTCACCCGTGTTATAGTTAAATTCCGCACCAGTATTAAAGCTTTGCTGATAGGACATGGTCATCGAAACATCATAGTTAAATGAATACGCGAAACCAAAGGCAAAGCCTCCACTAACACCAGGTTCAAACTCCTCAATAATCCGGCTACCTCGACGCTGATTCAGGCCCGATTCTTTAAAACCATAGTTCGCAGAAACTGATGCAAACAATACGACTGGGTCAATGTATTTACGCGTACTAGCACCTACTCCAGCAGAATAATAGCCCTTTCCTGCTGCCAGATCTGTCGCGGCATTAATTTCATAAGGGCTGTCACCAGTTTTAGTTGATAAATTACCAAATAAAATCAGAGGCAGACGACCCGCTTTTAGGGGAAAGGGTTCCCAGCGAGCGCCCAAACTAATATCACCTAAACCCGCAGTAGAGGTATCTTTCAACAAGTCAGTTTTGGCCACTAAAGGTAGGGATGCAGTCAAGGTCAGGTTATCTTTCACGCCATATTGGAAAGTGAAAGTATTAGTCATACTATGTGTTGCATTTTCTTGAACACGTAGTTGATACAATTGGCCCTGAGCCATTTCTATATCGAGTTGAGTGTCTCGATAATAGGTATAATCAATATCGTAATATGATGAAATTTCGCCTTGTTTTATCAGAGAGTATTGGCGTTCATTTGACGTAAATACTTCTTCTAGGTTAGCTGCCTGAGTAGCATCTCCTTCTTGTTGCTGTAAAGCTTGAGATGCATCTACTACTTGGCCAGCCTGAGTCGCTACAGGTGCTGCTGTGACGACAGCCTCTTCAACTGCTTCATATTCACCGAGTTCTGACTCTTCTGCAGCCTGCGTTTCGACTTGCCCAGTTTGATCGGGTACAGATGCAGCAGTTTCAATGACAACTTCTTCATCAACTGTTTCGTATTCACCTAGTGCTGGTTCTTCTGCAGCAAATGCAACGCCCATTACCATTTGAATGCTCAGTGCCAAGAACGTCTTGTTCATCCATTTACTGTTCATATCCATTTCACCATTTTAATTTTTATTACTGTTTTTCGTTTTATTTATTCTTGTAATACAGTCTCAGGAAGTTATGTTGATATTCCCCAAATTGTTCTGACTCTGTATTACGATTACGGTCCATACGGATCGTAGAAGCTTTATCAGCAATTTTGTCCATATAAAATTGTGGATACTGCATGTCAACCAAGGCATAGCGATTAATCGTAGCATCTTCTACATGACGCATATCTGATTCTTTTAATGCTAGAAAATTTTTGCGATATTGCTCAGGTACATTAATCAGGAACAAAGTGTTATTTTCCCAAATATCCTGAAAACGCCGTTCCTCAAAACTGATATTACCAAGTGCCGGATCTGCAACATAAACCCGGCCATTTTTATAACCTTTATAAACTACAAAATGCTTAAATCCTGCATAGGAAATCGGAACAATGGCAGGCTGATCTTGATTGACTAAATCTTTGAACTCTCCTCGATAGCCTCCACTTTCCAATCCTAAGGCTGAAACAAAGCGCTTCATATCAAGCAGAGAAAAACTACGGCGTTCAACAATTTTATCCGTTTCACCGAATTTCATCAGCCCACTCATGACTTGCTGCTCATCCAGCTGCGTACCGACATAACCATTGAGGAGGGTCGTCAGTGCTGCCGAACCACAACTATAGTCATAAGCTTGACGTACAATGCCCTGAAACTGATCCAGAAGTGCCGGTTTTACTTCTACAGCTTCACGGTGCATACGCACAAAAGAGTCATTTCTTGAATCAAGAACTTCAGTATAGTGAACAGCCCCATTCGGCTGTTTTTTGATATCCAGAGCTTCTTTGGCAGCGTAATACATCAATGCCGAGCCCAACGCGATCTCTAACATAATTATTAACTTTTCTTATAATGGGCATGATGTGCCTATTTTTCTTTTTATAGAGCATTCACTCTACTTCCCTGTAACTAGAAAGATACCTGCTTTTTCAAAAAAATACAGTATTTTTTTTATTTTTTAGATAAGTGAAATAGTCATAAAAAAGCGCGTGTAAACACGCGCTTTTTTTTAAAAATAAAGATTAGTGACCTGAAATAGTAATAATTGCGCCTTTTGTATAACTACCCTGAGCTTGAGAGTAGAAAGTTTGTAAACCTTGAACTTCCATATCACCAATTGATGATCTTGCTTCACGGTTACCTAAATGAATACCTTTAATGTATTGGTCTTTCGCCCCAGTATCATTACTTACAATACGAACATGCGCTGCTTTACCTAACTGAGCTGTAGTACCTACATAAGCATCGTTATATACAGAAATATTCTGGCTAATAGTTAAATCATTAGAATCCGCATCTGCAATTTTGATACTTTCAACATAAATCTCACCTGCTTCACGTGTAGTCACTGGAGTCGTACCTACCAGCCCCACTGCTTTATTTTTAGATGAGTTATCTAAAATACCTAGGTTTTTAATTTCTAGACCACCTACCATTTTACTATTCATCTTGATCATAGCGCCTTGTGGAGCAGCACCCAGTTGAATATTGGCATTTATCACACCCGTTTTAACGTCAAAACCACTAATGATGTCGTTTACAACACCGGCACCACCTCGACGAATCGAATCCGGATCATCTGTACCAGATGCAGTTACACCAATTCGGCCAACTTTGATATCTAGACCCGATACTTGTGCAGCAACATTAATGAAAGGATTACCAGCACCAGCATCTGAATCAATCACCAAGTCAGCAAGGTTACGGGATGCAAGTAAATAGGCACCACTATTGTCATAATTGGCACCGATTACTACACCATGGGTTGCAGTAGTCGGATCAGCAAGAGCAGCAGCATCAGGTGCTGTATCAGTCTTACCACGGATTACGATCGCACCTGCTGTAGAAGTACCTCCGAAACCCGCCTCATTTGCAACACCTTTTGGCGCTAAACCGTCGTTATCATGGATAAATAATTTTTCAATAGCAATTTTCGAGATGCCGATACCAATTGTCAAACCGTCTTGACCCGTTGTTTCGCTTAGAGATGCATCATCCATTGCTTGCATCGCCATCGCATTGGCACTAAATGCAACTGAAGTCGCTAAAACTAATTTTGTAAATTTTTTCATTGTTTACTCTCCCAAGAGTACTATTTTTTTTGGTTGTGAATTACTCAGTGTTTAGGCTGTATTTTTTATTTTCTGACAGCTTAAGCATCTTTCCTTGAGTAATTTGCTAGCCCACCTAAATTAGCGTCGAGTCAATTTTTGATCAACTGTTGTTGGTCGCAATCTGTCGCTTACCGATAAACGGTATTTCATGATTTAAAAATATTTTCCTGACTTCTTGATATAAAATAGTGAGTCATATTGAATTCTCCATAACTGAATGACCGAAGCTCTCTATCATCGCCCTTTAAAATTTGAATCTCGTCTGGTTGCAGATCTATTATCCGCATTGAAGACATTGGATCATCTGGTATATTTAAATAATAATGGTCAGCCTTTTATTGCCTGCTGCGCTCAAGAATATTTTATTGCCCAGACATCACAAATTCAGTCTTTTAAAAGAACAGGGATTGAACACTATCAGCCCAGACCATCTGAGTTTAATTTAGCAATCGATGCATTAAAAACTCCTCAAGAGAATGGCTTTCGTGGAGGTTATGTCGGTTTTATCGGCTACGATTATGCGGCTCAACAATATATTCAGTATCCAGACCACCCTCAACCTAGTTTATTTATTGGTCAATTTCCTTCCTACATTAAACCAACCCCTGATGGCTGGATGTTCTATAGTGATGATCCACAAGCAGAACAGCTTTACAATCATATTCAGAACTTACTTAATCAAGATAAAATTCACTCGACATTTCATTTAAAAAATCCTTGTATCTCACGCTGGACTAAATCTGTTTATACTCAGGCTTTTCAGAAAATTCAGGACTATATTGTTGCAGGTGACTGCTATCAGATTAATCTGACCCAAGAGTTTAAAGGTCGTGCCCAAGGCTCCCTCTTAGCAACTGCCCAAGCATTCTGGACATTAACCGAAGCGCCCTATGCCGGTTATTTGCGTATTGGTGATTTTGAATTACTCAGTTGCTCACCCGAGTTATTTATTGACTTTGAAAAAAATCGGAAAATTATCACTAAACCAATTAAAGGCACCATGCCACGCTATACAGATCCCGTGCTGGATGAACAATCTAAACAAATCTTAAAAGCATCGGAAAAAGATCAAGCAGAAAATGTCATGATTGTGGATTTATTACGTAATGATTTAAGTATTTATGCGGAAACAGGCTCGGTTAAAACACCCAAATTATTTAATATCGAAAGTTTTAATCAAGTGCATCATATGGTGAGCGAAGTTGAAGCGACCCTAAAAGCAGATATCAATCCTTTCAAGGTGTTAATGTCAGCCCTACCAGGTGGCTCAATTACGGGTGCGCCTAAAATTCGTGCCATGCAGATTATTGCTGAATTGGAAGGTGCAGCACGTGGGGCTTATTGTGGATCAATGGGTTATTTTAATTTTGATGGTACCGGTTCCTGGAACATTCTGATTCGTTCCATCCAAAAATATCAAGAAGATGTTTCTTTATGGGCGGGTGGTGGTATTACCATTTCTTCGGATTGTGATGCGGAATATCAGGAATGCTTTGATAAGGTTTCAGCGATGCTGAATCTGTTAAATACGTGGTATCAGCCTGAATAAATAAAAAAGCGAATCATTTGATTCGCTTTTTTCTACAAATCCACCCTAACCTTGCTTTACTCAAAGAGAGAACTCCTCCCTTTTCAAAGAGAAGCTTAGGAGGGATTTTAATCACACCAAAATCTCATTTTTTAGCGTATCGACTAAACGCTGGTTTTGCTCATCTGTACCAATAGTAATCCGTAGAAACTGGTTAATACGTGGCTTGTTAAAATAACGCACGATAATGCCACGTTCACGCAACTCACTTGCAAGTTCGCCCGCATCCTTAGATGGCAATGAGGCAAAAATAAAGTTAGCACTCGATGGTAAAACTTTAAAATCAAGCTCATTTAATTGGGAGACCAACTTTTCACGGCTGGCAATAACTTTCTGATTCTGTGCTTCAAAGTAGGCCTGATCTTCAAATGAAGCGACCGCTGCAGCAATCGCAAAACGGTCCATCGGATAAGAGTTAAAGCTGTTTTTGACTGCTTCAAGTGCTGCAATCAAATGTGGCTGAGCAATCGCAAAACCCACTCGCAGACCAGCAAGAGAACGTGACTTCGATGTAGTTTGACATATCACTAAATTTTCATATTTATCAACCAGCTTGACTGCTGATTCGGCACCGAAGTCGACATAGGCTTCATCAATCACCACCACCGAGTTGGGATTGACTTGAAGAATTTCTTCAATTGCAGACAAGCCCAATGCAATACTGGTTGGCGCATTAGGATTAGTAATAATAATGCCGCCATTAGCTTGTTTATAGTCATCCACAACAATTTCAAAGTCATCATTGAGTGGCAAGATTTTGGTTTTGACGCCAAAAAACTGACTATAAACCGGATAGAAACTATAGGTAATATCTGGATAAAGCAGAGGCTGTTTTTGAACAAAAAAAGCCTTAAAGATATGTGCCAAGACTTCGTCTGAGCCATTGCCGACAAAGACAGTGTCTACAGGTACATTTTGCTGTTTAGCGATCGCCTGTTTTAGCTCTGATGCATCCGGGTCTGGATAGAGACGCAACACATCCGCCGAATTCGCAAGTACCTTTTGAACCGCTTCTACCACTTTGGGTGATGGTGGATACGGATTTTCATTGGTATTAAGTTTTAAAATATTCTGGATTTTCGGTTGTTCGCCTGGCGTATACGGTTCTAATTCACGTACTTCAGGACTCCAAAAACGCATTTGTTCTGTTGTGATATTCATTTTGTATTCTCTTTAAACCCTCTCCTAACCTCTCCCTGAGCCATATATGGCGCAAGAGAGGAATTTTCATTAATAAAGACACAAGATTTTTGTGGTTTAAATTCTCCTCTCCTTTTAAGAGAGGGTCAGGGAGAGGTGGTAATGCTATTTATGGTTGATAACGATAACGTGCAGAACGTGCATGTGCATCTAGGTTTTCCTGTTGCGCCAAGATATCCGCAGTTTTTGCTAAAGTTTTTACACCTTCTTGTGAGCACATAATCAGGCTTGAGCGCTTCTGGAAATCATAGACACCAAGTGGCGATGAAAAACGCGCAGTACCTGAAGTCGGCAAGACGTGGTTTGGACCAGCACAGTAATCACCAATGGCTTCAGGCGTATAACGACCCATAAAGATCGCACCTGCATGACGAATGCTGTCAGACATTGCTTCTGCATCATCTAAACATAACATCAAATGCTCAGGTGCCACCTGATTAATCAAATCTGATGCTTCTTGACGGTCTTTTACGAGCACCAAAGCACCACGATTGGCAATCGAAGTACGGGCAATTTCTGCCTTTGGCAATGTTGCCAGATGCATTTCTATTGCCTGTTCAACGGCATTTAGCAACTGTTCATCTGGTGTGATGAAAATGGCTTGTGCCACAGTGTCATGTTCAGCTTGCGAAAGTAAATCCATCGCCAACCATTCAGCATTATTTTGGCCTTCGGCATAGACCAAAATTTCAGAAGGTCCTGCAATCATGTCGATACCGACCTGACCGAACACCGCACGTTTTGCCGCAGCAACAAAACGGTTGCCTGGGCCGGTAATTTTATCTACTGCTGGGACAGTTTCTGTACCGTAAGCCAATGCCGCAACCGCTTGCGCGCCACCAATTGTAAAGACACGCGTTACGCCTGCCAGATATGCAGCCGCCAGTACCAATGGGTTTAAATCACCATTCGGCGCAGGCACTACCATAATAATTTCAGGAACACCCGCCACATGTGCAGGCACTGCATTCATCAATACAGAAGATGGATAAGACGCCAGACCACCCGGTACATAAATCCCGACACGATCCAGTGGAGTCACTTTCTGACCGAGTGTATTTCCTAAAGCATCGACGTAGGTCCAGCCATCCTGTTTTTGTACCTGATGAAACTCACGCACGCGTACTGCAGCAAGCTCCAAAGCTTCGCGCACTTCAGTTGTTAAGCCCTCAAAGGCAGCTTGTAGTTGCTCTTGGCTTAACTCTAAATCTGAAAATTGATGTGCCGGATGTCGATCGAACTGTTGAGTGAGTTTAAGAACTTGAGCATCACCATGTTGACGAACATCAGCAATAATTTGGTCTACAGTTTTTAAAAGTTCAGGATCATTAACAGTTTCAAAAGCCAACAAGTCAGCAAATGCTTGCTTGAAGTTTTGATCTTGGGTCGATAAACGTCGCATCAATTTACCCATCAGGTTTGAATTCGAAGGCTTTAGTTTACCTGTTTTCCAGACTTTTGTCGGCAGCTATAGTGCTCTAGCCCTATGAGTTTTATTGGAAATAACTTTTGGTAAAATTGATGAAAGAATTTACATCGTATTTATGTTCAATCGAATAAAAAAACCGCCCTAAGAGGACGGTATTTTTATGCAACAAATTTAAGCTTGTTTGGCCTTTTCACGTTCTTCCACAGCTTTTTCAAGCTGTGCCAGAATCGGATTTAACAACGCTTGCTTACGCTTGAAGCTGGCTTTATTCACGATTAAACGCGAAGACACTTTGCAGATTTCTTCAAGTGGCTCTAAACCATTGGCACGCAAGGTATTGCCTGTATCTACGACATCGACGATGTAATCGCCCAGACCAACTAATGGTGCAAGTTCCATGGAGCCATACAGCTTGATCACATCCACTTGCTCACCCAGGCTGGCATAGTATTGACGGGTCAAATTCACGTACTTGGTCGCAATTTTTAAGCGACCTTTAGGACGTAGCATCCCCACCTTACCGGCGGTCATCAATTTACATACCGCAATTTTCAGGTCCAATGGTTCATAGACATTTTGTGCACCATGTTCCATCAATACATCTTTACCGGCCACGCCAATATCGGCTGCACCATTTTCAACATAAGTCGGTACATCTGAAGCACGTAAAATTAGAATACGAACCTGTTTATGCGTGGTCGGGAAAATCAATTTACGAGATTTATCAGGATCTTCTAAAAGATTAATCCCTGCTGTTTCTAGCAAAGGTAAAGTCTCTTTTAAGATACGCCCCTTACTTAATGCCAAAGTTAAACCATGATCAAAATTGCCCATTACGTCAAAGTTTGGATCATCGTTTCTCATATCGCTCATTAATTTACTCGCTTAATTTGGGCACCTAAACTTTGTAACTTTGCTTCTACATCTTCATAACCGCGGTCAATATGATAAATGCGGTCAATCAGCGTTTCACCTTCAGCGGCAAGTGCTGCCAGCACCAAAGAGAACGAAGCACGTAAATCTGTTGCCATTACGGGTGCGGCAGAAAGTTTTTCTACACCCGTTACCACAGCATCATTACCTTCTACCTGAATATTGGCACCCATACGTGCCAATTCAGGAACATGCATGAAACGGTTTTCAAAAATCGTTTCAGAAATTGTCGCAAAGCCTTGAGCAATGGCATTCACAGCCATAATCTGGGCTTGCATATCGGTTGGAAATTCTGGATGTGGTAAGGTTTGGAAGCTGACAGCTTTCGGACGTTTACCCAGCATATCCAGTTCAATCCAGTCGTCACCACGAGTCACTTCTGCGCCCATTTCTTCAAACTTGTCCAGCACCGCTTCCATCAGGGACGGATCAGTATGCGTGGTTTTGATACGACCGCCAGTGATCGCTGCTGCTGCCAGATATGAACCGGTTTCAATCCGGTCAGCAACCACAGCATATTCACAGCCATGCAGACGTTCGACACCGGTCACAATTAAAGTGTCGGTATCCAGACCTTCAATCTTGGCGCCCATCTTGATCAGCATTTGCGCAAGATCAGTGATCTCAGGTTCACGTGCTGCATTGCGAATCGTGGTCACACCATCGGCCAACACGGCAGCCATCAAAATATTTTCCGTACCACCTACAGTCACCATATCAAAAACGACTTCGCCACCTTTGAGGCGACCATCGACTTTGGCATGTACATAACCGGCTTCGACTTCAATCTCGGCACCTAAAGCCTCTAAAGCTTTCAAATGCTGATCGACAGGACGGGAACCAATCGCACAACCGCCAGGCAAAGACACTTTTGCACTACCATAGCGCGCCAACAATGGACCAAGCACCAAAATAGAAGCACGCATAGTTTTTACGAGTTCATATGGTGCGAACTGGTTATCTAATGTCGATGTATCAGCAACAACCGTATCGCCTTCATAAGTCATGGTGATCCCAAGACCAGCAATCAGCTTCACCAGCGTATTGACATCTTTTAAATTAGGAACATTTCTGAGCGTAATCGGGGTATCAGCAAGAATCATTGCTGCCAATAATGGAAGTGCTGCATTCTTTGCACCAGAAATGCGCACTTCACCTTCGAGCTTGATACCGCCCTGAATTAAAAATTTATCCATTAAATGATTAAGCTCCAAATAAGCTTGCTTTGCGCCATTCTTCTTTTGTCATCGCGCGAATTGTTACTGCGTGAACTGCACCACTGGCAATATGGGCATTGAGAGGAGCATAAACAGCTTGTTGGCGTGCAACTGGACGCTTACCTTCAAATTGATCATCCACAATACGGAGATCAAATTTTCCGCCCTGACCACTCACAGCAACATCCGCCTCTGGAAAAGCGGCTTCTAAAATTTCAGCGAGCTGTTCATTATTCATCACAAGACCTCTTATAGGACTAAGGGTGTAAAACGAGCCATTTTACTATAAATAGCAAAAATAATTCATGGATCCATACATTATATATATAAAAAAAAGAGGCTTTTAAAACCTCTTTTTCATCATTTGTCCTTTATAGGGCTAAAGGATGCTGCTGTAAATGCATTTCCCGGTATCGATCAATCTGCCGTTTGAGTTTTTCGGTTAATATTTTAATTGAGGTATACATATCATCTGCGGTGGCGTGAGCAAAAAATTCAATGCCCGGTAATCGAATAATAGCCTCTGCGATATGATTACTACTGCCCTTTCTAGAGCGTTTATCAATTTGATGATCTTTTGAGAGTTTCACTTGCATACTATTCACCTGATCCAGGTGCTTCGTCATCTGTGAAAACTTGGTTTTTATACTTTCTTCAATAGCTGGCGTAATCGATAAATGATGTCCACGAATTGTTATTTGCATAGTTCTATCCCTCACCTTCGTTAGGATTAGAAGAGTCACAATATAAAATAATTTAAATACAGCAACTTATAAATAAAGTATCCGTATTTTAAGTCCTGAATCAAATCACTTTTACTGCTCCTCAAAAGAAAAAAAGATTCATTATGTTGTCATAATGAATCTCTAGAATAGCCAGATTTCAAATTTTAGATCAAGACTTTTCGCTCAGAAGATGAAGGAATATGTAACGATTCACGATATTTCGCCACTGTACGTCGTGCCACATCAATGCCTTCATCTTTTAACATATTGGCAATTGCATTATCAGACAAAGGTTTGCGGGCATTTTCTTCGGAAATCAGTTTTTTGATTTTGGCACGGATAGCAGTAGAAGATGCTTCACCACCTGAAGTAGTCCCGACATGACTCGAGAAGAAATATTTCAACTCGAACAATCCACGTGGGGTCAGCATATATTTATTGGTGGTTACGCGAGAAACTGTAGATTCATGCAATTCGACTTCTTCGGCAATATCTCTTAAAACCAAAGGTTTCATGCCTTCTGCCCCAATTTCCAAGAACATTTTTTGATGTTCCACAATACAAGTCGCGACTTTCAATAAGGTTTTATGTCGTTCATCGATACTTTTAATGAAGTTCTTCGCTTCCAGCATCTGATTACGCAGGTACTGATTATCATCGCTTTGATCTGCACGACGAATCATTTTGGCATAAAAAGAATTGACGCGTAACTTTGGCAGCACATCCGAGTTTAAATTGACTTGCCAGCAGTTATTCTTTTTCATCACCACGACATCTGGCACCTGATAATCCGATTCCTTGTTTTCAAATTCCAGACCAGGATGCGGTTTTAATGTTTTTAGCAAATCTACGGCACAACGCAACTGCTCTGGATTTAAGCCAGTCTGTTTGATCAGCTTAGGAAGCTCATTGGTGATCAATAATTCATAATGTTGCAGAAGTTTGATCGCATCATTTCGGCAAGGCGTTGACGCAGGTAAATTATCAAGTTGAACCAATAGGCATTCTGCCAAGCTTCTAGAACCTACACCCACCGGATCCAAACGTTGAATATGCTTTAATACAACGGCAACCTCATCATCTTCAATTTCTTCTTCGGCCCCTATAGAAGAGAGTAAATGTTGTACTGATGCAGTAATTTCACTCAGCTCTGCATCTAAAAAACCTTTGTCGTCCAAAGAATCGACGATGCAATAAGCGATTAATTTATCAACCTGTGAAAAATTCAGCAGATTAATTTGTTCTAGCATATATTCTTGCAGGCTCTGATGCCCTTGACGATTATCTTCACGCTCTTCGAACTCGGCTGCCCCCAGACTTGTAGGTTGATGGGTATAAACATCATCCCAATCGGTATCTACAGGTAAGTCATCAGGAAGATGATCGGCGTTAAGTTGATTGGTTAGATCGTGATTTTCATTATTTGATTCAATTGTAGATAAGCTTTCAAGGGTAATTTGCTCTTCAACTTTTTCTAATAGAGGATTACTATCAAGTTGCAACTGAACTTCTTGTTCCAATTCCAGACTTGAAAGTTGTAATAGCCGAATTGCTTGCTGTAATTGTGGAGTTAATGACAGCGAGTTCGCAATTTTTATGCCCACTGATAATCTCATTGTTACCCCCCTTAATAGAAAATCCCGTTTTATAAGCAATTTTTATGCCGTTTTATTTTTTATAACACAGATTTACCAAAAAACATACAAACTGGATTTTAAATTTCTAGGGTGTGTCCTCATTTGGCTTTGCACCAAATAAATATACAGGCTATACGAATCATAGATTTATAATTGCGTGCCAGTTTATCAAATCG
>NZ_JAMXXP010000037.1 GCF_024129355.1 Acinetobacter lwoffii
ATCCTGGTCGTTAAAGTGTTTGTTTGCACTCATATTTTAACTGTTAGGACTCAGGTTTTTTTATTTAAAGCAAACTATGGGACAGCAGTGACCTAAGGTCGCCTTTTTATCTAAAGAAAATTAGAAGCTATAACCGAGTCCGAATACAACTTTATTCTTTTGTTTTTCATCAAAACGGTCATAACCACCCAAGATATAATTCATGCTTGCAGTCACACCTGTGTCACCAAGTGGCTTGCTTAAACCGATGTCAAAATGACGGAAACCAAAACTTTCCGTAGTTCCTTCAATAAAGTCACCTGATTTTTCATAAGCATATAAGCCTAAAGCTGTATCCAAGCTGAAATCTTGTGGTAAAGCATAGCTATAAGTAGCTTTTAAATAGGTATCACCTGCATTGCCCCAAGTGGTATCTTCAAGAAGAGTTTGTGCTGTAACGCCCAAATCTTTATAGCTCATACCCAGTAACAGCTCAAATCCATCAGAATTGACATCAGATTCATAATAATAATAGTAGGTCGTACCGATCGTTAAACCTAAGTCATCATTGACTGCATGGCTATAGCCAGCATAGAAGTTATTTTCGAAAGCATCACGTCCTTCTTCAGACAAAGGGTAATCTAGCGTAGATCCCCACCAACCTGCATAGAAGCCAGACGCATGGTTATAATCAAGTCCACCTTGTAAGGTAGCGCCGCTATTTTCAGGAATGTTAGTAATACCACGCAAGTTATAGCTCGAAAGTACGCTGATATTTCCAGATACCGTATGTTCAGCAACAGGTTCTTCAGCAAAAGTAAAAGAAGATACAGCGCCCAATAAAGCAAGAGATAATACTTTTAATGTTAATTTCATTGTGTGGCTCCCCCAGATCGTCTGAGACGTTTTTATGATCATTGATTAAACTCAAGCTCAAAATTTGCAAGAGCTATGCCAATCTGGATAAAAGGAACCAAAATAATAAATCTAAAAAGACAAATAAAACTTAAGTTATTGTTTTTAAATTAAAATTTAAATTATGAAAAACTGAATTATCTAGGCTTTCTTTTAAATAAATGTATTTAAGGCTATTTCATCACTTTTTTAATACTTATACATAATCATTTACAATTTGCCCCATTTTGATTCCATTTTTGTAATGATTAAAATTTGTGCTAAAAAATAGTGCGTAATTTTTGATCATATTTTTCTCCCGTTTCAAAATAAATAAGCTGATCACATTCATTTCACCACTTTAGAAATATCATTTATAATTTCCAATAAAATTATGTTTTTACTCACTTTTTACCGATAGGTTAGAAATTAATCACCTCAAATCCTTGCTATTGTTTAATTTGAGTTAAAAAAATCTAAACTTTAGTGGAATATATCCAATAAAAAATGACATTTTTTCAGCAATTCTTATACAATTCCTAAAAAATTCCGATCAATTTGTATAAGGCTCTCTTCCCAATGCAAAATTCAAAAAAATTAACATTAGCAGTTTTGATTCAGGCTGCTTTGGTTTCTACCGCTTTCGCTAGCGAGCAAAGCGAGTCTAAAGGTTTTGTAGAAGATGCTGAAGGTTCTGTACTTTTCCGTACCGGCTATTTGCACCGTGACAAGAAAAATAACGTACCAGATACGAGCTCATTTGCACAAACTGCGATTGTTAAACTAGACTCTGGCTTTACTCAAGGTACTGTAGGCTTTGGTGCTGGTATTATTGGTGATGCTTCATTTAAATTGGGTGAAAATGGTCATACTGGCAATGATATGATCCCAGTCCACCCTCAAAATAATGCTGATGGTACTAAAGATGCTTATGACCACTGGGCTCGTGGCGGTGCATATGTGAAAGCTCGTGTATCAAATACGACTGCGACTTACGGTACTCAGGTTTTAGACTTACCTGTACTTGCAAGCAATACTGCGCGTTTAGTGCCTGAATACTATACTGGCGTATTGGTTCAAAGTAACGAAATTGAAAACTTAAACCTGATTGCTGGTAAATTCACAGAAAATCAGCTTTCCAACCAAATCAATTCCGATGGTGCAAAGCTGGATCGTGCAGTGGTTTGGGGCGCGAAATATAAATTTAATGATGCAGTTAATGCTTCTTATTATGGTACAGACATTAAAGACCGCTTAGACCGCCACTATGTTAATGCCAACTATAGCTATGCATTGGCAGATAAAAGCACATTAACTCATGATTTCAGTGGTTACCATACAAAATGGGATAAAGAAGCAAATCCATATCTTTATTCTCAAATCGGCTCACCAGATGATTCATTCGATAATACTATTTTAGCTTTATCTACAACTTATAATCATGGTCCACATAATGTCATGCTTGCTTACCAGCAAAATTTTGGTAACACTGGCTATGACTATGGTTTGGGTACAGGCGTAGGTGATGGTAAACAATCGATTTATATGCCGAATTCATACCTGTCTGACTTTATTGGTAATGACGAAAAATCAGCGCAACTTCAATATACATTTGACTTTGGTGCTGTAAATGTTCCTGGATTATCTTGGACATCTGCTTTTGTTTATGGTTGGGATATTAAAGCTACTAACAATGCAGGTACTATGATCAGTGATAATGAGCATGAGCGCGAATTCTTTAACCAAGTGAAATATACCGTTCAGTCTGGTTTTGCAAAAGATGCAAGCTTACGTCTTCGTCATTCTTACTACCGTGCAAGTGATGATTATCAATCTAACTACATTGGTGACACTAACGAATGGCGTATCTGGTTAGATATTCCTGTGAAATTATTCTAATTCACACGAATTTCAAGCAATAAAAAAAACCTGCACATTGTGCAGGTTTTTTTATTTCAGGCTTTAAAATTTTAAAGCCTAGACCACAGAAAGCAATTATTTGTTTGCTTCTGCATAAGCTGCAATTGAATCCAGTACTTCTTGTTTCGCAACATCAGCACTTTCCCAACCACTGAGCTTGACCCATTTTCCTGGCTCTAAATCTTTGTAGTGCTGGAAGAAATGTTCGATCTGGCTAATCAATAATGGAGGAAGATCAGTATATTCCTGAACATCTTTGTAAATTGGAGTCAATTTGTCATGTGGAACTGCAACCAGTTTCGCATCAACACCACCATCATCTTCCATGTTCAGTTTACCAACAGGACGGCAACGGATCACAGAACCTGGCTCTACTGGGTGTGGCGTTACAACCAATACGTCAAGTGGATCACCATCAAGAGAAAGTGTATTAGGTACATAACCGTAGTTTGCTGGGTAGAACATTGCTGTACCCATGAAACGGTCTACGAATAATGCATCAGAATCTTTATCAATTTCGTATTTGATCGGTGCTGCATTGGCAGGAATTTCGATAATGACATAGATGTCGTTTGGCGCATCTTTACCCGCTGGGATATTGCTGTAGCTCATAGCATCACTCTTTAACAAGTTATATCTTTTAAAAAACCGCGACAATTATAACGGTTTTTAAAGAAATGTTTGGATTTTAAAATATCGAACTGTAAATATGTCCGCGAACTGTAATTGATTGCTTAAACGATCTTGATGATCAGCAGCAATAAAGCCACAGGACATAAGATTGAAAGCAGCCAGACGATCGAACGTAAAGTCGCCCAGTTGGCCAGATAACAAATGCCGTACAACACACGAAATACCAGATAGGCTATCCCGAAGGTCATGACCAGGGTTTGAGGAACCACCATATATTCAGCCATTAAAATAGCGGCAATAAACAATGGTAAACTTTCAAAACTATTTTGTTGAACCGCATTGGCACGGCTCGAGAGCCCGGTTGATTTTGCTAAAAACTCTCGTGGGTTCTGATTGTCTTTCGCGCTAAAGCCTGCCGATTTCTTTGCAATCAAAGTAAATACATAAGGCAAAAGACAAGCGGCTAAAATGAGATAAATCACCCCACTAATGCTGTGCATCTGTTTTTTCTCATGAAAATTTTATATCTATCATAGCATGGTGTTTCGTGAATAAATTTTGTTAAATAGAGTGTTTTTTATTACTTAAGAAGGATTCACTATGGTCGCGCCTGAGCAAAATGAAATGTTCGATGTCCTCGATAAACAGCGCCAGCATCAACGTCAAGTGGATCGCGTATTAAAAATCGTGCTGCCGATTGTGGCTTTTTTGATGGCCGTCATTTGTGCCAATATGAATATCTGGTCGCCGATCTTTAGCTTTGCCATTTTATGGATTGCCTTTTATGCCGTCGGCATCAAGCGCATGCCAATCTGGCACTGGGTGGTAGCCATTTTGGTCTATTGTGTGGTCGACAATATTCTAAGTTATGGCAGCTTTAATCAAACCGGATTTACCCGTCAGTTTGGCACCATGTTTATCTTCTTGGGAGTGGTCGGCATAGGTCGTCCGTATTTTGACCGCTGGTTAATGAAAAAATAAAAAGCCCAAATCAAAAAAAGCGCCTGACGGCGCTTTTTTTCTTGCAGGTATTAGGCTGTTTTACGTAAATCTTTACGCAGGATTTTACCTACGTTTGATTTTGGCAATTCATCCATAAACTCGACATAACGTGGACGCTTATAACCGGTCAGGTTTTCTTTAGCGAATGCTAAAACTTCTTCTGTGGTTAAAGACGGATCTTTTTTCACGACAAACAATTTTGGCACTTCACCTGATTTTTCATCTGGCACACCAATCGCAGCCACTTCCAGTACTTTTGGATGAGTTGCTACCACTTCTTCAATCTCAGATGGATAGACGTTAAAACCAGACACTAAAATCATGTCTTTCTTACGGTCTACAATTTTCACATAACCACGTGAATCCATGACGCCGATATCACCGGTACGGAAGAAACCATTCACCATGACTTTTTCAGTTTCATCTGGACGGTTCCAGTAGCCTTTCATGACCTGAGGACCACGAATTGAAATTTCACCTTGCTCACCCAGTGGAACTTCATTGCCTTCATCATCCAGAATAGCCACTTCAGTCAATGGTAATGGAATACCAATAGTGCCACTGAATTCTTCAGACGCAGGTGGGTTTGCTGTTGCCACCGGAGAAGTTTCAGACAAGCCATAACCTTCAACGATATTGGTTCCGGTAACTTTCTTCCATGCTGCTGCAGTAGAAGGAAGTACGGCCATACCGCCGCCCATCGCCATTTTCAGTTTGCTATGATCAAGTTGCTTGAACTCTTCATTGTTTACCAGCGCATTGAACAGTGTATTCACTGCCGGGAAGAAAGTCGGTTGATATTTACGTAATTCTTTCATCACCGCAGGTAAATCACGCGGGTTTGGAATCAGAACATTCGCCTGACCTTTGTACATACCGTAAAGTGCGCATACCATGAATGCAAAGATATGATAAAGCGGCAAAGCACAGAAAATACGGTCATCTGGCTGACCATCTTGCGCACCAAATTTACTCTGGAAGATGCCGTCACACTGCAACATGTTCGCAACCAGGTTACGATGTGTCAGTTCAGCACCTTTAGATACACCCGTCGTACCACCTGTGTACTGAAGAACTGCAGTATCGCTAAGGGTTAATTCAGGGCGTTTATAGTTACTTGGATTAACTTTAGATAACGCCGCATTGAATCTCACATGGCCTGGAATATCCCAAGCTGGAATTTGCTTGCGCACAGAACGCAGTACAAAGTTTACCAATGTTCCTTTCAAGGCACCCAGCATGTCACCGACAGAAGCCACTACAACATGCTTCACCGGTGTTTTACCAATAATCGCCTGGTAAACAGATGCAAAGTTCTCAATAATCACCAGAACTTCAGCACCTGAGTCATTCAATTGATGCTCAAGTTCACGCGATGTGTAGAGTGGATTCACGTTGACCAGTACCAAACCTGCGCGGAACACCCCAAGTGCCACAACCGGATACTGAAGAACGTTTGGCATCATCACTGCCACACGTGAACCTTTTGCTAACCCCAAGCTTTGTAGATAAGTTGCAAACTTACGGCTCGCCTCTTCCAATTCATTGAAAGTCATGGCCTTATCCATAAAGATAAAGGCATCACGCGAGCCGAATTTTTGGAAATTACGCTCAAAAATATCTACTAGAGAAGTATTTTCTGCTGGTAATTCTACTGTTTCTGGAATCCCTGTTTTTTGGTATTCAGCAAACCAAATTTTTTCCATAATGGCCATCTCTCCAATCATAATCCTTAGTATTTCAACTGTTTTTTTCAATATCACACGCCATTTTTAGACTTGTATATGTGCGATATTGCATCCATCTTGTTGAATCGTTGTTCATATATAACGTATTTCGCAGGATGGATGCTAGTCTTATCTTTGAATCAACAGTTTATTTGCTTTTTGATATCCGCGTGGTAAAAGCTGTCCTTTTGCACCGCGCTTGCCGATATATTTGCGCAAATCATCCCCTTTTAATTTTAACTGCTGTTGTCCTGCAAGCACTTGAATTATTTCATCAAGCTTCAATAGTGTCATGGACAAAATTTGATCACCATCTTCAAGTTGTATCAATTTATTTCCTTTACCTTTGTTCAATACAGGTAATTCTGCTAAATCGACAATCAACAGGCGTCCTGCTGAACTGAGCAGTGCAACATGGGTGGCATCATCGAGTGGCTGCAGGTTCATGACCTCTGCCCCTTCAGATAAATTCAGGAAAGCTTTTCCGGCTTTGGCACTGGTATCCAGCTGCTTGGCTTGGGTTTTAAAGCCATAGCCTTTGTTGCTTGCTGCTAGAATTTCAGTTTCATCCTCTGCCACCAGAACCTGTTTAAAACCTACCCCGCTGCCTGGAGACAGTTTTGAACTGAGTGGTTCGCCGAGACCACGCGCAGATGGCAGCGTGTTGATGGCCAAGGCATAGCTACGCCCAGTGTCATCTAATACATAAACGCGTTGATTGGATTTGCCCTGTGCATGACTCAAGTATTGATCACCAGCACGGAAATTCAGATTTTCTGCATCGACTTCATGACCTTTGGCACAGCGAATCCAGCCAGCTTCTGATAACACCACCGTTACCGGATCGGCCGGCAACATTTCAGTTTCATTAATTGCAGCAGCTTCGGCACGCTGTACGATTGGCGAACGGCGATCATCACCAAATTTCTTGGCATCGTCTTTCAGTTCAGAAATGATCAGGCTTTTTAAAGATTCTGGATTGGCCAGTTGTTCACGAATTAATGCCGCTTTTGCTTCCAGTTCTTCCTGCTCACGGCGCATTTCCATTTCTTCAAGCTTGGCTAAATGACGCAATTTTAGTTCTAGAATCGCTTCGGCCTGAATCTCGTCAATATTAAAACGCTGCATCAAAACTGGTTTTGGCTGATCTTCTTCACGAATAATCTGAATCACTTCGTCAATATTCAGATAAGCAATGATCAGACCGCCGAGAATATGTAGGCGTTTTTCGATCTTGTTCAGATGATATTGCAGACGGCGTGTTACCGTGGTTTTACGGATTTCAATCCATTCCAGCAAAATACGACGAATTGATTTCACCTGTGGACGGCCATCGGCACCAATCATGTTCATATTGACACGATAACTGGATTCCAGATCGGTGGTGGCAAACAAGTGACTCATCACCGATTCGGCATCAATACGATTCGAACGCAGAACAATGACTAAACGGGTTGGATTGGCATGATCGGATTCATCCCGTACATCACTGACCAGTGGCAGTTTTTTGGCCTGCATCTGATCGGCAATCTGGGTGATGATTTTGGAGCCTGAGACCTGATATGGCAGTTCGGTGATGATAATTTCGTTTTTATCGACGCTATAGACCGCACGCATGCGATAACTGCCACGACCTGTGGTCTGAATTTTTAACAGTTCAGCAGGCGGGGTGATAATTTCGGCTTTGGTCGGCAAGTCTGGCGCAGGAATATATTCTGCGATTTTTTCATCGGTCAGGTTCGGATTACGAATTAGCGCAATCGTCCCTTTGACCACTTCACGCAGGTTATGCGGTGGAATGTCTGTGGCCATACCGACAGCAATACCAGTGGTGCCATTCAGCAAGATGTTCGGTACACGTGCCGGCAAGTTCACCGGTTCTTTCATCGAACCATCAAAGTTGTCCTGCCATTCACAGGTGCCCTGACCCAGCTCAGACAGTAATAGTTCACTGTACTGGGAAAGCTTGGCTTCGGTATAACGCATCGCTGCGAAAGACTTTGGATCATCGGGTGAACCCCAGTTGCCCTGTCCCTCAATAAACGGGTAACGATAACTAAAGGGCTGTGCCATCAGCACCATGGCTTCATAACAGGCCGAGTCACCATGCGGATGGTATTTACCCAATACGTCACCAACAGTACGTGCCGATTTCTTCGGTTTGCTGGTCCATTTCAGGCCCAGCTCACTCATGGCATAGACAATCCGGCGCTGTACCGGTTTCAGGCCATCGCTAATATGAGGGAGTGCCCGATCCATAATCACGTACATGGCGTAATTCAGATAAGCTTGTTCGGTAAATTCTGCTACGGAGCGGTTTTCTGTCGCATGATGCGCAAGGCTTGTCATAACAACCTATAGTCCTAAATAATTCGTTTTTGTATCAATGTTTCTTATGCTAAGTCGTGGCCGTAGATGACACAAGGGCATCAAATCGTTCAGCGCGACAATTTGTGTCTTATGGCCTAAAAATATCCACTTTATAGGCCCTAAGCAACTAAAAAATCATTCCCTTTATAAGCCCATTGATTCCAGGGTCTTGCCTTTGGTTTCTTCACCCAAGACCAGAATCACAATCGCGACAGCGACCAGAACTGCCGTAAACATGGTAAAGACATAGCTAAAGCCATTCGGCATACCCATCAGATGGGTTACAGCAAAAGGTGCCGCGATACCGCCAATCCGGCCAACAGCCCCGGCCCAGCCTGAACCAAAGGCACGGATATTGGTCGGATATTGTTCCGGCGTATAAGTATAGAGTACGCCCCAGGCACCCAGATTAAAGAAGGACATCAGACAGCCCCAAATCACGATTTCAGTAACACTACCCGACTGACCAAAGAAATAGGCAGAAATCGCGCACATGCCAATAAAGCCGGCCAAAGTCGGCTTACGACCGAGTTTTTCGACTAGCCATGCCGCCACCAGATAACCGGGCAACTGCGCCAGAATCATAATCAGCACATATTCAAAAGACTGGACAATGCTATAGCCTTCTTTGACCAGTAAACTTGGCAACCAGGTAAAGATGCCATAATAGGAAAAGATAATACCGAACCAGATCAGCCAGAGCATAAGCGTACGGCGCGCAAAGATACCCGACCATAACTGGGAAAATGAAATATTCTGCTTCTCTGCGACCGGTTTCACTTCAAAAATTTCATAGACTTGAACGCCACATTGACGCTCAATCTTTTTCACCAGTGCCGAAGCTTCCTCTATACGGCCACGGTTAATCAGGAAAGGAATAGATTCCGGCACCATTTTCCAGATCACGATGGCATACAGCGCAGGCAGGCCACCAATCATGAAAGCGGTTTGCCAGCCAAAATCTGGAATGATAAAGCGCGATACTAGCGCCGCGACCAGCCAGCCCAGCCCCCAAAAACTTTCCAGCAAGACAATAAAACGGCCACGTACATGCGCAGGAATATATTCACTGACCAGCGTTACGGCCACGGGTAGCTGACCACCCAAGCCCAAACCGACGATAAAACGGAATACCAGCAGCCAGGTCAGATCCGGTGCAAAAGCACAAGCTGCAGTGGCCAGGCTATAAATGACCAGGGTCGCAGCAAAGACTGTTTTACGGCCAAAACGGTCTGCCAGGCCACCTGAACAAATCGCCCCGATCGCCATGCCGACAAAACCGATCGATACCACCCAGCTTTTTTGATCGGCAGTCATCTGCCAGTCTTCAGCCATTTTTGCCAAGATAAAGGAAATCAATCCGGTATCCATCGCATCAAACATCCAGCCCAGTCCAATCACCACCAGCAAGGTGTAGTGAAACCTACCAATCGGTAAGCGTTGTATGCGAGAAACTAAATCCATAACAAAAATCTCTGATCAGGTGGAACGGGAGATGCTGCTTTCTCAACAGGTGGGCTGCTTTATATTTTTTATACTACGAATTGAGCTGAATGCGGCTATTTTTATTGCCGCACTTTATACATTTAAAAATTAAGATTCGTCTTTGGAAGATGCCGAGTGCTCATCATCATCTTTATAAATGAATTTTGGCATTTCCAGACCAAAATAGATGGCGATTAGACGTAAGCTAAAACCAAAAATCAGGGTAGACAGAATGGTCAGATCCTGCGACAAACCGTAATGACTACAGAGCCAGTAAAAGATCACTGACACAAAGGCAATACTGGCATACAATTCACGGCGGAACACCAGCGGCACATCATTACATAAAATGTCACGCAAAATCCCGCCAGACACTCCGGTCAAAACACCGGCGACGGCGCTGACCACAAAACCATGTCCCATTTCCAGGGCAATCTGGCAGCCAATAATGGTAAAGCCAATGAGACCCAAGGCATCCAGCACTAGGAAGACATTACGTAACTGTCGCATCCATTTGGCAATCAGGATCGTCACGAAGGCTGCGCAACAGGTCAGCACCAGATATTCGGGATGTTTGACCCAGGTCAAGGGATAATGTCCGAGCAGAACATCGCGGACCGAACCGCCACCCAGTGCAGTAACACAGGCAATAATCATCACGCCAAACCAGTCCATGCTGCGCCGGCCAGCGGACAATGCCCCGGTCATGGCTTCAGCGGTAATTGCAATAATATAGATGACGGTCAGTAACATCGCCCTGCTTCCACCTGAGGCTTTGAGATGGCGGCTATTCTAAGCTAAATCTGTGTGAAAGTTATAAGAATCCGGCACAACATTGCTTAAATTTTTTCCCCGAGCCACAAATGCAGACCTGTTTCATGGTGATGGTCTGGTCTGTCGTCGGATCCAGGAAATACCAGCGACCTTCCAACTTCACAAAATACGAAGCTTCATGATGCACCTGCGCCTGCTTGCCATCATGATAATGCGCCTTGAACTCGACTAGAGCATGATTTTTATCTAGTTTTTCATTGGCTTGAACAATTTCAAGCTTTAACCACTGATTGGCTTTACTCCAATCACTAATCGCTTGCAGGTCCAGCACCTGTTGCTGCCCCAGTGCGGTCGTGATTTTGATGTAATCGATTTCATGCTTCGCGAAGGCGCTATAACGGGAACGCATGAGTTGCTGTGCGGTCTCTGCGATCCGTTGTCCTGCATGCAGCGGCTGACAACAGTTGTGATATTCGCCTTGTCCACATGGACATGCTTCTGACATTTTCAGTTCCATAAAAATAGCCCGACAATGCGGGCTATTTTAGCAAACTTTAAAGGCCAAACATGGCTAGAGTCTAGTCCTGTGCAGGAAGCTGCGGAATGATATGCACTTTATCAATCTTATGACCGTCCATGGTGACGACCTCAAAGATATGCCCATCTGCTTCAAACTTTTCACCGCTATGTGGTAAACGTGCCATATGAAATAACACATAGCCAGATAAAGTCGAATATTCTTCGGTTTCATTGACCAGATCACGATCCAGCAGCAAAGAAACATGACGGATATCGGTAGAACCATCCAGAATCAGGCTGCCATCTTCCAGGCTTTCTGCAGCAGCTTGCAGCTCATCTTCATCCGGAAATTCACCGGCAATTGCTTCAAGGATATCAATTGGCGTGACAATCCCTTCAATCGAACCATATTCATTCAGGACAATCGCCATTTGCAATGGAGCCTGACGCAATTGCTCCATCACCATCAGGACCTGGGCATTTTCATGCACGATCACCGGTTCACGTAAGTGCTTTTCAAAATCCAGCACCCCGGTTTCAATGTATTCGTTCAGGACTTTATGGGTCAGTACCACCCCGGCAATATTATCGAGTTCACTACGCGCCACGATCAGACGTGAATGGCTCATTTGCAATAAATGTTCTTTGATACTGTCGGGCTCATTATCTAGATCAATCCATTCCAGTTCAGGACGTGGTGTCATCACCGACTTGACCGGACGTTCTGACAGACCCAGTACCCCCTGCACCATGACACTGTGATAAATGCCGTTTTCATCATTAAAGACTTCATCAGCAAAGGCACGCGTCGCCAGAACATCTTCCGGTTCAGACGAATCATTGTCCTGAGCAGGTTTGCCACCGAGCATCCGCATCACTGCTGAAGCAGTCCGGTAGCGCATGTCGGTGGTGGTCACCATTTTTTCCTGATTGCGTTTCATGGTCTGGTTAATAAATTCGACAATCACCGAGAAGCCAATTGCAGCATACAGGTAACCTTTCGGAATATGGAAACCGAAGCCTTCGACCACCAGCGAGAAGCCGATCATCATCAGGAAGCCCAGACACAGAATCACCACGGTCGGATGTCTGTTGACGAAATCCATCAGAGCTTTGGATGCCCAGAGCATAATCCCGATGGCAATAATCACGGCAATCATCATCACTGACAGGTCTTTGACCATACCAACCGCAGTAATCACGCTGTCTAATGAGAATACGGCGTCCAGCACCACGATCTGGACAATCACCATCCAGAATACCGCATGGACCGGATTTTCTTCTTTGATGACGGGTTTGGCTTCCAGACGCTCATGCAGTTCCATGGTGCCTTTAAACAGCAGGAACACCCCACCAAACAATAGAATCAGATCGCGGCCCGAGAAAGCATGATCAAAGATGTGGAATAGTGGATCAGTGAGGGTCACTACCCAGGCAATCGAGGCCAGTAAGATCAAACGCATCAGCAGGGCCAGCATCAAGCCGACAATCCGCGCCGTATTACGTTGTTCTGGTGGCAGTTTCTCCGCCAAAATAGCAATGAAAACCAGATTGTCGATCCCGAGTACAATCTCAAGAACAATCAACGTGAGTAAACCGACCCAGGCTGAAGGGTCTGACATCCATTCAAAGATCATACGCTTGGCTCCTGAAGCTCAGGACTGCAGCATGGAATCACCTGACGCTGTGACACAGCAAAACAGAATTTTTTATATTGAATAAGATCAATTATTTGGCGTAGATTTATAAAGTTAAACGGCCAACTACCACTACCCATCGTCGTTCTATTGTTGTGAAACCAATTTTCAGTATAGCAAGATCAATTTGAAATTCACCTGTTTTCATAGCTGTTTATCGATGAATTTTGCTGAGCCCTATTGCAGTGAAAATGTCCCTGCTCACAGAATTGTCATATTTGTTAATTAAGCTATAGTCACAAGAAAGAAAAATGATAAGGTGAAGAAAATAAATGCAAAGCGTAATTCAAATGACAGATTATTTTAAAGAAAACTCCCCAAAAACAACACGCCCTCTAGTGGCTCTCTATTGTGGTTCACGTGCAGGCAACAAACCAGTTTATTTAGAAAAAGCCATTCATCTCTCGCAAGGACTGGCAGAACATGGTTTCGGGCTAGTCTATGGTGGCGCCAGTATTGGCTTGATGGGACAGGTCGCGGATGCCATGATCCAGCATGGCGGTGAAGCCGTAGGGGTGATTCCCGAATTTATGCTGGATTATGAAATTGCCCATAACCAGCTCACTGAATTACATGTGGTGACCAGCATGCATCAACGCAAGGCTATGATGGCTGAGCGGGCCTGTGCCTTTGTGGCATTACCGGGTGGACTGGGCACGTTTGAAGAAATTTTGGAAATTGCCACCTGGGGGCAGCTGAACCAGCACCAGAAACCGATGATGCTGTATAACGTGAATGGTTTCTATGATGCCTTGATTGCACAACTGGACCGTGCCGTCGAAGATGGTTTTTTACCGCCACAGCATCGCGCCAAACTGATCATTTGCGAACACGAAGAAGAAATTTATACAACTTTAACCAATTTAGGCCATCCGCAAAGATTCGTAGTCTAAACTTCTCAAGCAAGAAAAAAGCGAGCCAGATGCTCGCTTTTTTCTTGGATTTTTAATATCAGGACTTATTGACCATAATTCGTCACAAACTCATAAAACATCGGCAAAGTCGTTGCCAGAATGACCGACATGGCCAGACCGAACATCAGTTTCATGGCATCTGCACTGACATTGCGTGACGTACGATGTTTGTTGACTTCATCCAGAATCATCGACATGGCAAATTCACGACCTGCAAGTAATCCCAGGAATACCCAAGTGGTACTCATTGGAATATTGCTCCACTCTTTGAAGATCAACAGGATAATGGCATACAGGAAGTCGATAATCGTCGCAGCACGAATGTCGGTCACACCGGTTTTGGTATCGACAATTTTCTGGATGGCCCCACCACGTTGATACAGAATCACGCCCAGCAACACTACGAATACCGCAATCGCAAACATCAGGAATTCAAACGGTACCTGACGCGGCACATACACGAAGATGTTAGCCAGATCCTGAATCAGCCATTGACTCCACAGGAAACCGGTAGAAACCCACTGCAAGCCCATCCAGACCTTGGAGTGCTCCTGATGACGTGTCTCGGCAAAATGCCGTGCCAGCTGCTTGACCACAAAACGATAGATGACAATCGCTACAATAAAGGCGACGGCATAGCCCATCATCGATTTGACCATCATCGAGCCTAAGCTGGCGGGAGAGAAAATCGTAAGCACCAGGAAAGTGGTACTGACTGGAATCCCGTATTTGGTCAGCATCAACAGCAGAATTGGCGGCACAATGTACAGCCAGGTAATGCCACCTTCAGGGAAAGGAATCGTTTCTAAACGACCGTATGAGGCATCACCCACCCCAGATGCATACCAACCATAGACCAATACGACAATTAAAATTGAGCTGATATAAATCCACAACACCCACCATGGGCGATGTGAATTCGAAGAAATAAATGTCCCTAGGGTTTGAGGTACATCATTTCCGACAATAGAGTAAGCGGCCAAACAGAAGCCGATCACCATCAAAATCTCGATTGTCATAAAAACAAACCTATACGCGAGGAGATTTCAGCATTGCTGAAAAGTTGGCCCAAGATTATGACGGTTTTATTTCATTTTAATGACAAAAATGTCATATATGCGGTCACCTTACAAAAAAGAGCACCGAAGTGCCCTGAATTTAAAAGCTTTTGACTACTTGAGATTTACTTGATAAATCGTGGTACTGCCACTGACTTCATGGCCGACCACCAGGAGGGGTTTCTTGTTCGGGGAGTCTTTTGCCGGAATAAATACCAAACCTTCCGGTCCTAAATCACCGGCTTGTCCTATTTCAATCTGCTCTGTGGTCGCTTTAAAATCACGTGAATTGATATATTGCACGAAGACTGGTGATGCAGGTGTAGACACATCATAGACCATGATGCCACCGACACGCTCCAGCCCAATAAAGGCAAAGGTTTTTTGACCAATCTGCCCCAAGGTCACCCCTTCAGGTTCCGGCCCTTTATTGTCACTGCGATTATCCAGTCCGGCTTCTTCATGATTAAAGTTGAAAATCTCAGGATGATGTTTGGCAATATACTGCTCAAACTGATCACCCGAATCCCATACCAGTTCTAAACCGGTCTGTTGATCATTTTCCACCCAGATACTGACCGAGCGTGTACCAAAGCTATATAAATGATCATAGACCAGATTGCCCCGTTCATTCAGTTTGGCTGTACCATCGGCATTTTTTTGATAGCCTTCAGTCCACGTAATATTTAAACGGCCCAGCAGATGATCTTCACGGCAGTCTTTGGCATCCCCTGCCACCGCGCCACAATACGCAAAATTATTCGGATTGAGTTCTGCTCCTTTGGCCAATACACGAAGATGAGCTGGTAAATCATCACCCAGACGGCGGTCAAAACCTTTGGCATGGACTAAGTGTTTCACCCGCCATTCTTCTACAAAGCCCTGGCTGGTATCGTTATTGAAATATGCAGGATTGTTTTCACCCCAGGCACGGGCATCGCCTTCATTGGCAGACACAATATAGGTTTTGCCCGCGACCTCGAAACTTGCAATCGCATCTGGCATATATAAGCCACGTACATTGGCCCAAGTTTGAATATTGATTTTGCCTTTACCGTCGACACCATCCGCATCGCTGACATCCATGCCATGACCCTTCATGCCATGATCTTTGAAGCCAAATGGATAAACAGCGAGTACCTTGGCAGAAGCCACATCAATTTTGGCCAAGGCATTGTTTTCTTGTAAGGCAACCCAGGCGGTTTTTCCATCTTTTGAAACAGTAATGTACTCAGGTTCAAAATCCTGAGCTGCGCTGGCCTTTGGTCCGAAAATGCGGATGCCCTGTTCACGCAATGCTGCTTCCCGTCCATTCAAGGCCTTAAAGTCTGCTGTACGAACGATCGGGGCTTTTAAATTGGCCAGACTAATGACAGACACTGAACCTTCAGGGTCAACCTGATAATCATCAGAAGGCTCGCCTTCATTGGCCACCAGCAAGCTTTGACCATCCGGTGTGAAAGTCAGCATATCCGGCAAGGCACCCACCTGTACGTGGGCCAGCTTGCTCACGTCTTTGGCCTGATATAAAGCCACATAGCCAGGGTCTGTTTTCACAGCAGCCTGAATTGCAATGGCGACGATGCCATTGTGTACCGCGACACTGTTGACCTCAGCCTTTGGCGCAATGTCATCGACCGTGATAGAACTTATTTTTTTCGGCTGATCAGGTCGACTTAAATCCAGTACATCTAATACGCCTTCTTTGGCATTGACCACGAATAGGCGTTGACTCTCGGCATCAAAGGCCGGAATTTCTGCTGCACTTTGCGCAAACACACCCGATTCATAAGCGGCTAATTTGCTTAACTCGATCGAGTTCGGTGTAGCCTCAACGATTGGAACCGGCGTTTCATTTTCATTCTCAGTTCCACATGCCACCATCCCCACAGCCAGCATGGCCACTATCAATGACTTTAATTTTAATTTCATTTTTTTGTTGATCTATCATGAAGAATTCGTGACCAATTTATAACCAGAGCATTGCAGTGCCATGACAGATCGGTTGCAGTTCCTTGACACAACACCGCATAAAAGTTGAAACGCTTTATATACGACAGACTCGGCTGATTCCTTTAAACTATTCAAAATTTTCAGTTTTCCAGAATTATGAATGCCACGCCTACGCATCAAGCCTTAGATCCCGAGTTTAGATTGTTGGTCTTGTTGGTCTCGATTGGCTTTTTCATGCAGGGGCTGGATACCACCATTATTAATACCGCCTTACCTGCAATTGCCCAAAATTTGCAGGAAGATCCGCTACGCATGCACAGTGTGGTCGTGGCTTATGTGCTGTCTGTGGCGGCCTGCATTCCCTTAAGTGGCTGGCTGGCAGACCGGTTCGGGGTCAGAAATACCTATTTTGCTGCGATTATTATTTTCTCTTTGGCCTCTTTGGGCTGTGCCTGGTCAAGTAGCCTGAATGAATTATTGGTGTACCGGATCTTTCAAGGGATCGGTGGTGCATTATTGCTGCCGGTCGGCCGGTTGGCGATGCTAAAGATCATTCCCCGTACCCAGTTTCTGGCCGCTATGAGCCTGATGAGTCTGGCCGGCCTGATTGGTCCTTTAATTGGGCCGACCCTAGGTGGCTGGATGGTCGAATATCTGTCCTGGCATTGGATTTTCCTGATCAATTTGCCGATTGGCTTGCTGGGCGCACTGATTACCTTTAAGGCCATGCCGAATGTACTTGAACCCACAGTCGCCCGTTTTGATTATTGGGGCTTTATCTTGCTGGTCGTGGCGATGGTGGGTCTCTGTCTCGGAATTGAAAATTTTGCCAGTCCACAAAACTCGCTGTGGTGGAGCCTGAGCCTGATTCTGGCCGGTTTATTGGCCACCCTGATTTATGCCTATCATTCGCATACCCATAGCAACGCCCTGTTTCGCAGCCGGCTGTTTAAAAATAAAATTTATGCGATTGGTATTTTGGGTAATTTCTTTGCCCGTCTCGGCGGTAACTCGATTCCGTTTTTACTGCCGCTGATGTTGCAGGTGGCTTTCGGTTTCGAACCTTTTATTACCGGTTTATTGATGATTCCGACTGTGCTTGGTTCGCTGGCCTCCAAACCGATTATCCGCAACATCATTCAGCGTTTTGGCTACCGTCGGGTCTTGCTGGTCAATACCTTACTGGTAGGTCTATGTATTGCCAGTTTTGCCCTGACCACGGCGGAAACCCCAATCTGGCTCCGTGCGATTCATTTCTTTATCTTCGGCATTTTAAATTCACTGCAATTCGTGTCGATGAATACCCTGACCTTAAAGGACTTAAGCCAGCAGGATGCCAGTAGCGGCAACAGTTTCCTGTCGATGATCATGATGCTGTCAATGAGTATCGGGGTGGCACTGGCAGGAACACTGGTGAACATGCTGAGTGCCTATTACGGCGCTGACAATCTGGTGGCTGCTTTTCATGTATCACTGATCTGTTTAGGCTGCATCAATATTATTGCGGCCTATATTTTCTGGCATATTCCTAAAAATACCCCGGTTTGATGCGCTATATTCACTTTGGGCTGATTGTAAGTTTTAGGCTAAATCACATATAGGCAAGGACTGAAAATGCAAAAAAATCAGGCTCCGAACAGAGTTCATAAATCGCTCTTGATTGGGCTGGGCATACTGATCACTGTGATCACGATCGCCATGGTCTATCTCTGCCTGATGAAAGCACCGTCTGCCCATGCAGCCGATTATCCTATTCAGGGTTTTGATGTATCGCATCATCAAAAAGAGATTCAGTGGCAGCAGATTTCGCCTGAAAAATACCGTTTTGTTTATCTGAAAGCCACTGAAGGCGGCGACTTTAAAGATACCCGTTTTCAGGAAAATTGGTTGAAAGCACGTGAACGCGGCTTTTTGGTCGGTGCCTATCATTTTTACCGGCTCTGCCGCGATGGCAGCATTCAAGCCCAGAATTTTATTGACTCCGTACCCAATAAACCGGATGCCTTACCGCCAGTAATTGATCTGGAATATGACAGCAAATGCATCAATACCTATTCTAAAGAGCAGATTTTAAACGAAATTCAGGTGATGCACGATGCCCTGAAAAAGCATTATGGCAAGCAGCCGATTTTCTATATTTCTAAAGCTTTTTATAATATTGTACTGGCAGGACACTTTCCTAACGTACCACTCTGGGTACGTGAATACAAAGGTCTGCCTGATTTAAAAGATCAGCCTAAATGGACGTTTTGGCAACATACCAGTCAGGGGAAAATTCCCGGTATTACCACACCGGTAGACCTGAATGTTTTTTATGGCTCAGAACAGCAATGGCTGGATTTTCTCAAAAAGAATGCGATTGTAGTACCTTCATCTGAGAATAAAGCGAAATAAAGCTGATCGCCTGAAAACAAGTTCTTTATAAAAACAACAAGGAAATAAAAAGATTGAAATGGATAAAAGGCATTTTACTCGGTCTGGTGATTCTACTCCTACTCATCGCGGGTATGCTGGCTTATCTGTTGCAAGCTTCGGGCAAGGTTAGTGACTTTAAAGCGTGGCAGCCACAAACCGGTATATCCGTTCACGGGCTTACAGTCAATTTTTTTGGTGTGTCCACCCTGTTACTCGATGATGGCCACGATCAGATCCTGATCGATGGTTTCTTTAGCCGGCCATCTTTGCGGCAAGTAATTACTCGACCTATTCAAAGTGATAAGCTGCTCTTAGAACAACTGGTACAATGCCATGAATTGAGCCGAACCCAAGCCATTCTGGTCAGTCATTCTCATTATGATCATGTTCTGGATGTCCCGGCTTTACTAGAGATGCTTCCCGAAACTGCTGTGGTCGGTTCGCCGAGCACCCTGAATATCGCCCGGGCAAATCCCAAAGTTACTCCACAGCAATTACAGCCGATTAAGCCTGGGCAAGTACAGCAATGGGGACATTTCCAGACCACGGCAATTCCCTCACAACATACCCCGCCCACAGCGATAAATGATGATTTAGGCGAAGAGCTGCTGCGGCCTTTAACTCTTCCGGCTAAATTTTCCGAATTTAAAGAAGGTGGCAGTTTCGATTACCTGATTGAGCATGCGGGACATAAAATTCTGGTCAAGACCAGTACCGGATTTATCCCGGATCAATTTAAAAACCTACAGGTCGATACTTTATTTTTAGGTATTGCCCAGCTCTCCAGACAATCCAGTGACTATCAGCAGCAATATCTGACTGAAACCCTGAACATGCTCAAGCCCAAAGTAGTGATTCCGGTGCATTGGGATGATTTTTTTCAGCCGTTAAACCAGCCGCTGCAATTTTTACCCCGTCTTGCCGATGACACTCCAAAAAGTTTGCAACTTCTGATTCAGGCTGCCGAGACACAAGGGACAAAAGTCATTCTGCTCAGCGGACCGCAACCCTATTTACTCAACTCAGCCTTCGCTTCCCAATCCGATTAAAGCCCCTTAAGATAGCGAACATGCGCAAAATTATTCATCTCGATATGGATGCGTTTTATGCCTCGGTTGAGCTGCGTGAACGTCCAGAACTGAAAGACTTACCTGTGGTGATAGCCTCGCATCATCCTCGGGCGGTGGTCGCGGCTGCCTCCTATCCGGCACGGGTTTATGGCCTGCGTTCTGCCATGTCCATGGGGCAGGCGCGCAAACTGTGTCCTCAAGTTATCGTGATTGAGCCAGATTTTGCCAAATACCGGCAGGTATCGGCACAGATTCATCAGATCTTCCAACAATATACTTACCTGATTGAACCACTGTCTCTAGATGAAGCCTTTCTGGATGTCACAGAAAATTTAAAACAAATCCCAAGTGCTACCGAAGTCGCCATGCGAATTCGCGAGGATATTTTTCAAGCCACCGGATTAACTGCTTCTGCTGGTGTAGCGCCCAACAAGTTTCTCGCTAAAATTGCTTCGGACTGGCACAAACCGAATGGCATCTGTGTGATTAAGCCGTCACAAGTACAGCGTTTTATCCAGGATTTGCCACTGAAAAAAATTCCCGGCGTCGGAAAAGTCACTCAGGAAAAACTGAAAAGCCTGAATCTAGAAACTTTAGGCGATTTACAGCAAATTGATGAAGCCTTGCTGATTCAGCATTTTGGCAAATATGGCCGGCGGCTATTTTTGTATGCTCAAGGCATTGATGAACGACCGGTTGAGGTGGAACGGGAGCGCCAGCAAATTTCCAAAGAAACCACTTTTGATGATGACCTGCATCTGAACCAATGTCGCCCCTATTGGGAACCTTTACTTGGACAAGTATGGCAAAGCCTGCAAAAGAAACAGCTTTCGGCTCGCGGCGTTACGGTCAAATTAAAACTCAAGAACTTTCAGGTGATGCAACACAGTAAAAGTTTTAAACAGGTGCTGCGTAGCCCACAGGAATTAGCCCAAGCCTTGGACTTACTGCTCGATGACCTGCATATTGCCCCGCAGATGCAATTCCGGCTGATCGGTGTTGGCGTGTATCAGCTCAGCGTCCCCGAAACTGAAACCCAGTTATTGCTACTCTAAACCTTTTTTGATCATGTTTTAGGCATCAGTTTAAAAATACGGCAACTTTGTTTTTACATTTTGATTTTTTAGAGTACTCTATCTGCGCAATGCATTATCCATGTATGTGCTGAGATGCTGAAAATCACCTTTACTTTCAGCATGATGTCCTGTGATTAGCGTGACGATCAAATCCGAATATTGCAGGGCAACTCTGATGTAACTCATGGAATCCCCTCCTGCATGTCTTCTGTAAATTCTTCTGTTGTTCAAGAACAACGCGCACGTAAAGCTGCGCTGTCTAGTTTTGTTGGTGCTGTTGTCGATTGGTATGATTTTCTCCTTTATGGCATTGTTGCAGCCTTAATTTTTAAAGATCAGTTTTTCCCCAGTATTGGCGAGAACATGGGTACCCTTGCGGCTCTGGCCACCTTTGGGGTCGGCTTCCTGTTTCGTCCTTTAGGTGGTGTGGTATTTGGTCACTTTGGTGACAAGCTCGGCCGTAAAAAAATGCTGGTACTTACGGTAATCCTGATGGGAATTTCCACGGTCGGGATTGGTCTGCTGCCAAATTTTGAAGCAATTGGCTGGTGGGCTCCGGTGCTGTTGGTGTTTTGCCGTGCCTTGCAAGGCTTTGCCGTGGGTGGTGAATGGGGCGGCGCAGCTCTGATGGCAGTTGAAAATGCACCCAAGGGTAAAAAAGCCTTTTATAGCAGCGGGGTTCAGGTCGGCTATGGTGTTGGCCTGGTATTGGCCACTGGTGCAGTCTCCATTATTATTGCGACCCTAGGCGAACAGGCTTTTGCGGACTGGGCATGGCGTATTCCCTTTCTGGCCAGCATCGTACTGTTAGCTGTAGCGATGTGGATCCGACGTGATCAGGATGAATCGCAAGAGTTTGTGGAAAAGGTGGTGAAAGCTGATCATCAACCAGAAAAACTGCCGATCTTGCAGGCGATCAGCAAACATCCAAAAGCTTTCTTTTATATTATTGCCTTACGTTTGACTGAATTGCTGACCATATATCTGGTCACCAATTTCGCCCTGAACTATTCCACCAGCAACCTAGGCATGGACAAACAGTTCTTCCTGAATATCACGCTGATGGTCGGTGCCATCAGCTGTTTCAGTATTCCCTTCTTTGCCTGGCTGGCGGATAAATTCAATCATCAGAAAATGTGTGTCTGGGGTGGTTTGATTGGTGCGCTTTCGGCCTTTCCATTCTTTATGGCGCTCGATGCACAAAACACCTGGATGATTATTGTTGGCGCAATTTTACTGGCCAACGTTGCACACGATATGGTGGTTAGTGTCCATCAACCGATTTTCACCTCCCTGTTTGGCACAGAATACCGCTACAGCGGTGCCGGAGTTGGCTATCAGGTGGCGAGCATCATTGGGGGTGGTTTTACCCCATTTATTGCAGCGGCACTGGTGATTTGGGCGGATGGTTCATGGCATTATGTAGCCATCTATCTGGCGGTGGGTTGTCTGCTGACTGCATTGGTCGCAGCCCTGATGCCCAAAACTCAGGATGAACAACATGACAGTTGAACGTTTACACGTATCGAAACGCTTTTCGGAAATTGCTATTGCCGGTAATCTGGTGCATCTTGCCGGCCAGCTGGCCACAGATGTTGAACTGGATATTAAAGGGCAAACCCAACAGACTTTAGATATTATTGACCAGTTTCTGGCAGATGCCGGCACAGACAAAAGTCACATCATGTCGGTAACCATCTATTTGAAAGACATTGAAAAAGATTATGCAGCCTTCAATGAAGTCTGGGATGCCTGGGTCGCTGATATCGAAGCGCTGCCTCGTACCTGTGTAGAAGCAAAACTCTATGATCCACGGGTATTGGTCGAACTGACTGTCGTGGCGGTTAAACCGGAATAATGTTTCAAGATCGGTACTCATAAAAAAAGCATGCTTCTGGCATTCTTTTTTGTTTTAGCCCACAGCTTTGATTTTACTGCGCTCTAAATCCGAATATAAATAATATTTTTTCAGATCATTGCTAACTGTATATTTGGGCATTTTCTGCATTTGCGCTTGCTCCTGCAAGAAGTCCTGGCGCAACTGATAATATTCCGGCACATCATCGTAACGAATTACCCGATAACCTGCCATGGTTAGTAATGCATCCTGAAAACCCGTCTGCTGGGGACGCTTCAAAATTAATGGGTCATCTACTCCCACCACGGCTAGAATCTGGTGCTGCTGATCCAGAATTACAAAATCTGCAGTCAGGTTGCGGTACTTATGTCGAGTCCGGTTAAATTTAGTCGTCATTAAGGCATCATAGGAAACATGTGCCAAAATGATGTATTCAGGTAATACTTCCCTCAAACGGGTGAAGGTCAATTGCTCATTCAGGTTAAAAATAGCACGTTGCTTTAACGCACTGTCTTGTGGTTTGGAATTATTTCCGAGCTTTTTCCATGCCATGAGCACGACACAGAAGAGCAGAAAACTCCCAATCATAATATAGGTGGTCATGCCTAAATCCTTGAATTCTTATAATCATTTTTGTTTTATTGTTGTGCAGTATAAACCCACGCTTTATTTTAAATAGATATAACAACCAATCTGTTTAAATACCCATACAACTGGTATCAAAACTCGATTCTGTGTTACCTAAAGTGACATCTCTCTAGATGCCAATGAAAGTGGATTTAAAGTACTGATAATGCACTCTAAAACATCCATGGAATTGACCGCAATACATATCTGCCCAACTGTAGGACAATTCCGACAAAGTGTTATTTTTATATCACTTTTTTAAAGAATTTAATTCAAATAATATATTCTTTTACACTTTCAACTGACAAGCTCAGGCTACGTTACTTTACCCAAGAGCTAAAAAAAGACACCGAAGTGTCTTTTTATTAAATTAATTATGCACGTGATTTGGGCTTCGCTTTAGGCTTTGGCCCACCAAACGGTTTTTTGGCATCGCCTGTTTCACGTGGTGGTAAACCAGTGTGCTGGGTCAGAATTTGACCACGCTCAGGACGTTTCTTGGTATTTGAAGGACGTGACTGAGCTTGTGCAGCCTTGCTACGATTCCCTTGCTCACCGGTACGTTTTTGCGAATCACCGGCAACCGTCGAATTCTTCTTACGCGCCGATTGATACTGACCGTCTGCACTGCCTACAGGCTGATAAGTCGGAATTAAATGCTGTTTCGAGTTACCAATCAAATCCTGACGACCCATTTCTTTCAGGGCTTCACGCAGCAAAGGCCAGTTGTTTGAATCATGATAACGCAAGAAAGCTTTGTGCAAACGACGACGTTTCTCACCTTTCACAATGTCGACATTTTCAGTATAACGCGCCACTTTCGCCAGCGGGTTTTTACCAGTGTAGTACATGGTAGTTGCAGTCGCCATTGGTGAAGGATAGAAGGTCTGTACCTGATCGGCACGGAAACCATTCTTCTTCAACCAAATCGCCAAATTCATCATGTCGTAATCGGTAGTTCCCGGATGCGCCGCGATGAAGTAAGGAATTAAGTATTGTTCCTTGCCTGCTTCCTTACTATAACGATCAAACATTTGCTTGAAGCGGTCATAAGTCCCAATACCCGGCTTCATCATTTTATTGAGTGGGCCTTTTTCGGTATGTTCAGGCGCAATTTTTAAGTAACCACCGACATGATGGGTGACAAGTTCTTTGACATATTCAGGGTTTAAAACCGCAAGGTCATAACGTAGGCCTGAACCAATCAGAATCTTTTTAATGCCTGGTAAAGAACGCGCTTTACGGTATAACTGCGTCAATGGAGCATGATCCGTATGCAAATTCTGACAAACGCCCGGGAATACACATGACGGTTTACGACAGTTCTTTTCAATCTCAGGATCTTTACAGGCCAAACGATACATATTGGCTGTTGGGCCACCCAAGTCCGAGATAATACCCGTGAAGCCCGGTGCGGTATCACGGATTTTTTCCACTTCACGCAGAATCGATTCTTCAGAACGGTTCTGAATAATACGACCTTCATGTTCCGTAATTGAACAGAAGGTACAACCACCGAAACAGCCACGCATGATATTCACAGAGAACTTGATCATGTCGAATGCCGGGAAACGTGCATTGCCATAAGCAGGATGCGGCAGACGTGCATAAGGCAGGTCAAACACATAGTCCATTTCTTCGGTAGTCAACGGAATTGGCGGTGCATTCAACCAGACATCACGTTCACCATGCTTTTGCACCATGGCACGCGCATTCCCCGGATTGGTTTCCAGATGCAGAATACGGTTGGCATGTGCGTAGAGCACTGGATCTGCAGCCACTTCTTCAAAAGCAGGCAAACGAATTACGGCCAATTCGCGCGGCGGTAACTTATGTTTAATCGCTTTAGAAGCCGGTTGCAGTTGCACAATTTGTGTATCAGGATCTAAGTCATCCCCTGCTCGCACAATCGGATTGGCGACATGTTCTTTTTGGAAACCTTGGTACTGGCTAGAATCCTTCCCTTGTTCAATCTCACAACCCTCGATATCTTCAGTCATGACATACGGGTTAATAATTGGATCAACACGGCCAATGGCATCGACATCATTCGATGCAATTTCAACAAATTTGGCTTTAGAGGCACGGTTGTGTTTATTCACAATGAACGCAGTACCGCGAACATCAGTAATCTCGTGAATTTTCTCGCCACGTGCCAGACGATGCATAATTTCAGTGATTGAGCGTTCGCCATTACCGTACATCAAAAGATCGGCTTTTGAATCCATCAATACTGAACGACGGACTTTGTCTGACCAGTAATCATAATGCGCAATACGACGTAAGGATGCTTCAATACCGCCCAATAATACCGGTACATCCGGATAAGCTTCACGGACACGCTGGCAATACACGGTTGCCGCACGGTCTGGACGTTTGTTTGGCTGATTGTCTGGTGAATAGGCATCATCAGAACGGATTTTACGGTCAGCCGTATAACGGTTGATCATAGAATCCATATTCCCTGCTGTTACACCCCAAGCAATATTCGGTTTACCCAAAACGCGGAACGCATCCACGCTGGTCCAGTCTGGCTGTGCAATAATGCCGACACGGAAGCCTTGTGCTTCTAGCGTACGACCAATAATGCCTGAACAGAAAGACGGATGATCGATATAAGCATCACCACAAACTAAAATAAAATCACAGCTGTCCCAGCCGAGTTGATCCATTTCCTCGCGTGACATCGGCAAAAATGGCGCAGGGTCAAAACAAGACGCCCAATATTTGTCGTAATCAAACAACGCTTTTGGCGCAGTCTGCATGGTATAAGCAGTAGACATGGCTAGCAATTCTCGGCTGGCAGATGATAGGAGATCTAAAAATAAGATCAAAGATGAAAGCCGATTATTTTACCATGAATCGGCCCTAGCTTGCTTGATTATAATTTATACAAAATCAGAGACTAACTGAATCATGCTCTATTTGTCACTTGAATCTAAAGTTTAAATATATCAAAAAAGAAATTTATCTTATTTATGAGGAGGAAAGCTTGGACAGAATCTCTAATTTGAACGGAGTCTTAAACTAAATGCCAAACCTGTCAGTAATAACGCTGTGATAAACACAGTTAATCCTATCCAGCCATAATTTTCCCATACCAATCCGCTTGAGCTCCCCAACACGCTTGAACCCAGGTAATAGCAAAATAAATACAGCGACGAACCGACTGCCCGATACTGTAACGACTGGATCGAAACCCAGCTACTGGCAGTCGAATGGGCAGCGAAGAAAGAAAAAGTAAAAATCAGCAATCCGGTAAAAACAACAATCAACTGATTAATCAGCATCAGCGCCAAGCCCACAAGCATCATCAGGATCATGGCTGCCAATATTCTGAATTTGCCATAATGCCGTCCCCAGTGTGCTGCTCGAGGGGAGCTATAAATACCAGCCAAATAAGTAATCGAAATCACGCCAATCCAGACATGAGATAATTCAAATGGCGCTTGGATCAAGCGATAACTCAGATAATTAAATACCGAGACAAAGCAGCCCATCAAGATAAAACCTTGCAGGAATAAAACCCGAAGTTTTGGATCAGCGAGATTCTGCCTAAATGAGTTTTTAAAACGATTCAGCTTGATTGGATAGGCTTTAAAATGTTGCGAAGCGGGTAATAGGTAAGAAAATAATCCAGCGATACAAAGATTTAAGATACCGATAATCAAAGTGGCAGATTGCCAGGAGATAAAATCCACTAAAACTCCGGCAATTAAACGCCCTCCCATACCACCTATCGCTGTGCCAGAAATATATAAGCCCATGGCAAAACCGATATCTTTTTCTGCAATTTCTTCTCCGATATAAGTCATCGCGACCGCAGCGACACCACTGACTGTCAATCCAATCATTACTCGTGTGGTCAGAAACACGGACCAGATCGGCAATATTGCACTTAATAGTAATAATACTGAGACTGAAAATAGAGACCAGACCATAATCGGCTTACGACCGAATCGGTCTGATATTAGTCCAGTAAAAATCAGGCCAACTGCCAAGGCAATGGTAGAAAAAGATAAAGGGAAACTGCTTTGAGTCGGGCTGACCTGGAAATAATCAGCCAGAATCGGCATCATCGGCTGTACGCAATACAGTGATGAAAAAATGGCAAAGCCAGCAAGGAATAAGGAAAAAAGCACTGCTTTAAAAGCAGAAGAGCCATATTCAATATGGCTTGAAGATGAATTTGAGGACATATCCGCTCCATAGACCGGTTCAGTATACGCCTCTCAATTTTATTTTTATGTGATGTTTCAGTCGAAATAGCACATAAATAACATTTATTTGACTAAATTCTACGCATAAAAAAAACACCCCTGGCCTTATGGTCGGGGGTGTTTTGGAATAATGAGCTGGCGATGACTTACTCTCACATGGGTAACCCCACA
>NZ_JAMXXP010000038.1 GCF_024129355.1 Acinetobacter lwoffii
GAGCTTTCGTCCCTCGTGCATGAGGGCCACAGTCCCATCCGGGTACTCCAGAAATGAAATATATTGCCCAACAAGCTTATGATTCAGCTCTATCGGTTCAAGCAGATAAATACATTTGTCATAGGTCAGGGTCAGATTCTTGGTGACCTTACGCGGTTCCTGCCAGGTAAAAATATCATCCAGTTCAAGATGAGATTCGGTTAATGGCCGATGTAAATTCTTTGAGTTTCGCGCACACTTGGCAAACTTCTGATTGAAATGCTCAATAAAGCAGGGCAGCCAGGCATTTGCCTCGGCAATTGAACAGATACCTTCTAGGCGCATTTCCTTGATCAGGCGATCCTGGAGTGTTCTATTGGCACGTTCCACACGGCCTTTGGCTTGGGGTGAGTTGGCGAAGATAATACCAATATTTAACTCATTCAGAATCCGCCCAAATTGCGTGATCTGGCTATCTTGGCTCGATTTCTGATTCACTCGGAATACCGAGTGTTTATCGCTATAAAACGCTAAAGGCTTGCCGTATTGCTCAATGTAGGCTCGGGTTGAAAGCATATAATCAAAGGTCGTTTCAGCCTCACAAAAGCGCAGATGCAACAGCTTTCCAGTGGCGTCATCGATATAAACCAGCAAGCAGCATTTGGAAGCTCGACCTTCAAACCAGTCATGATATGAGCCATCGATCTGGATCAGCTCACCGAAGCAATCACGGTTGTATCGAGGCTGATATGGACGTTTCAGGCGCTTGGATCGAGGAATCCAGAGGTCATTTGCAGTCATCCAGCGACGAACCGTTTCTACCGGGATATGCAGGCCAAACATGCTGCTGAGCTTCTCATGAGCCAATGTAGGACCAAAGCCAAGTAAATGTTCAGAAATAATGGAAAGACATTCTGATTTTAACAGGACGTCATGGCGACGATGACCCGGTTGACCACGACTGGCATGTGCCATACCTGAGACACCATCTTGATTGAGCTTCTGCAATAACCGGGTAATTTGACGGGTGGAAAGATTCAGGATTTCAGCAGCACGGACCTGGGTAATACGATGATCACTAACGTCTTGCAGAACTGCAAGACGTTGAATTTCTTTATCAGACATAGTGATCAGCATCTATATTTTATATCCAGTCCATGGTGATAAAAACCATCATAAACCAGACATTTTTATTGGTGAGAATATAGACACTTTAAATGGGTTCTAACAAGGGCCTTTCGTATAATCGCCATTATGTTAAATGGCACTAAGCATATTAATTTTGTCTATATTTACGATTATCAAATATGTTCATAAATATTAATGTAAAGAATACCATGAGGGCATATTGCAAACTAAAAGCAATAGCAGAAATATAAGGATGTGCGAAACTGTTTAAGTAGGTAAGAGTATCGCCTTTGCGCCATTCTTTATATGGTGGGAGAGGCTCATCATTAATAATAAACCAAGTCAGGTTCATTAGGCCTAAAGTAAAACAGAAAAATACAATGCCAAGCCAGCCATTGATAGATTGCTGGTTCTTATTTAATGTTGCATAATGCTGACGTATTTGTCTTACATATTTGGCTGGTAGTGGGTGTCTTAAATAATTAATAACAATAAGCCCAATCACGAAAAAATTACATATTGCAAAATAGTCATTTAGAAACTTATGTTGGCTTGAAATCGAAGAGTCAATTGTGGTCGGAAATAAGCCCTGAAATGAGAAATCAAAACTGACTATGACTAATGCGATTACAGTGGGTACAAGATAAAAATAATAAAATGGTGCTGTAACATCTAAATAATATAAAAAAGCTGATTTTTTTTTCATAGTTTTTGGTGATTTCGTTTAAGTTTTCCTAAAATTAACATAATACACGTTATACGAAATTCTCTATTTTATTTTATATAAATCATATTTTTATAGTCAAATAAAAAGCCTAACTTAGCTGAATCGGGCTTTTTTAATAATTTACCAAGTTTCACGCCTGTTATTTGAGCAAAGTTCCACGATTTTGTTCAATTTTCATAAACATTATCCTATTTTTCATAATTCATTATTACATCTAATAGAACCGAAATTGGTACATAAAAAATAGGGGAGTTGGTAATCATAAAGAAAGAAAAATAACATTCTATATGTCGCAAATGACAAATAATGAATCGTCTAACAGAATTCAACCTTTAAAATTACAATCCTATTTTTTTTGGCAGAGTTGCTTTAAAAAGCTTGAATACTTCTACTTAATTTAATTTTTATTGAAGTAGGTCACATAAATATTAAAAAATATTTTCTTTATAAATCAAATATATTTGAGCATATTTATAAAACGCTGCACAATGAAATTAAAATATTTGGCATAAATCTAAGATTGAGATTTGTGCAGTTGTGCATTTCCGGGGGAAAAGATGTTCACGGCAGAATTGTTGGACGAAGCAAAAAAATTCATGCATCACATGCTGACCAAGGTGGTGGAATATGGCGGTTCAGATTTATTTATTACGGCTGATTTTCCACCGAGTATTAAACATCAAGGCTTAATGAAACCTTTTGGACAGCAGGAACTCACAGCTGAAAAAACCAAGCTGTTTGCCTACAGTCTGATGAATGATAAACAGCGTAAAGAATTTGAAACTGAACTTGAGTGCAATTTTGCCATCACCGTGCCAGGTGTTTCCCGTTTTCGGGTCAATGTGTTTGTACAACAACTTAATGTCGGTATGGTAATTCGTACCATTACTGCAGAAATTCCAAATTTCCAGAAGCTGAAATTACCGGAATCTCTGAAACATGTGATTATGGAAAAACGTGGACTGGTATTGGTAGTCGGAGGAACAGGTTCCGGTAAATCAACTTCACTCGCAGCCATGATTGACTATCGAAATGAAAATTCAGCCGGGCATATCATTACCGTAGAAGATCCGGTTGAATATGTGCACAAGCATAAAAAATCCATGATTACTCATCGTGAAGTCGGAGTGGACTGCCATTCCTGGCATAATGCGCTGAAAAATACCTTGCGTCAGGCTCCAGATGTAATTCTGATTGGGGAAATTCGCGATACTGAAACCATGGAACACGCGATTGCCTTTGCGGAAACCGGACATCTGTGTCTGGGAACGCTGCACTCTAATAATGCCAACCAGACTTTAGACCGAATTATCAACTTTTTCCCGGAAGAACGCCGGAACCAGCTATTAATGGATTTGTCATCCAATATGAAGGCGATCATTTCACAGCGTCTGATTCGTACTCAAGATGGTAAAGGCCGTCGTGCAGCGATTGAAATCATGTTAAATACGCCACTGATGTCTGACCTGATTTTGAAAGGTGAATTCCACGAATTGAAAGCGATTATGGCGAAATCGCGTGAACTGGGCATGCAGACCTTTGACCAGGCCTTATTTGACCTGTATAACCAGGGTGAAATTTCTTATGAAGAAGCCTTGCGCAATGCCGATTCGACCAATGAACTGCGCTTACAAATCAAGCTGAAAAGTAACCGACAGGACACTACCGTAGCCACAGAGGCAACCCAATTCACCATGATGCAAGAGCCAAAAGCGGAAGAGAAACAAGCAGAGAATACTTCGGTGTCAGAATAAATATTTGCTCAAAAAATCACAGGCAGAATTTTCTGCCTGTTTTTTTATTGATCTTATTTATTATTCGATTCAATCCATAAAACTAGACGGTTTTACGTTGCACCACCAGCTTAAAATAAACAATACTGCTTAAGGTTAAAATACCGCATAGCATAAAAGCAAACTGATAACTGTAAGCTGCAATGATGGCACCAATCAGTAGTGAACCGATGGCAATACCCAGGTCATAAAACGTATAAAAAGTTGAAGTTGCATAGCCAATTCGATGCTTGGGCGCTCGTTGAATCGCCAAGGTTTGAATACACGGTTGCACACTGCCAAAGCCCACGCCAACCATGACTGCAGCCAGCATAAATCCCCATAAGCTCTGAATCTGGCTCAGTAAAAATAAACCCGAACTAAAAGCCAGCAATGCCGGATAAATCACATATTGCGGGCCTTTACGATCATAAATCTTTCCGGTGATCGGCCGTAAGCTCATCATGGAAATCGCAAAAACCACAAAGAATAAACCTGCATAGGCCATTAAATCCTTGCTGGCTGCGAAGGGTGCGATAAAAGACATGATGCTCGCATAAGAAAAAGAAATCAGCATGGCCAATACTGCGACAGGCAGCACTTTCTTTTCCACAAAATCTGTCAGCTCAAGCGAGGTTTTCTTATTGGTATTTTTGATGATTTTTTCAGGTTCTTTGACCGGAATCAAAAAACAGAAGGCAAATCCGATAAAAACCAAGACGATCAATAGCATACTGACCTGAAAATAAGACCAGTATTCCATCAGGCTTAGACCTATTAACGGACCTAAGACAATCCCCAGATTAACCGACATGACAAAATAGCCCATGCCTTCACCTTTACGCTGCTCCGGAATAAATTGGTTCACCACAGGCACGCAAACTGTAGTCAATATACTGAACCAGATGCCATGGAAGAAACGGATGATAAACAGAATCGTGAGCTGATCTGCCAGCAGATAAGTAAGTGAAAACAGGCTAAAAAACACTTCTGAAATAATCAGGGTTCTACGTACCCCGAATTTTTCGATAATTAAACCGCTAAAAGGTCGCACTGCAATGGCAGAGACCATAAACAAGGTCATGGCCAGACCTGCCTGAGTCAGGTTGCCGCCTAATTCTTTTAAGATGTATATTGGCAAAATTGTGGTTTGTGCAAAATAGAAAATAAATAAAAATAGGTTGTTGGCCAAACAAAGCACAAATGACTTGGTCCATAGTGGCGCTGCAATGGCGTTCATGATTTTCCTAAAATGATATGCTGTAAGACGCTGGGCTCAGCATGGGAAATTATTGTTATAAATAAGCGCGAGCTATCTAGGAGCGAAGGAGATATGAGCAAGACTTTAAGAAAAATAAGTGAAAAATACAATGATATTTCATGATAAATGCATGAAATTTAATTTGAACTAGGAAATGCAACGCTTGATCTTTAATAAAAAAATCAGCCCGGAGGCTGATTTTTTAAAGTTAAAATGGCTTAGAGGCCAGCTTCATATTCTGTATTGGAAAGCAGCTTTTCGACATCTGCCATATTGTCTGGCTTGATTTTATAGATCCAGCCTTTGCCATATGGGTCATCATTAATGAAATCTGGATCATCTTCAAGATCAGGATTGATTTCAACCACTACACCAGACACTGGTGCATGAATATCGGAAGCTGTTTTTACTGATTCAACCACGCCAGCTTGTTCGCCCGCAGTAATATGTGAATCAAGATCTGGTGCTTCTACATAGACTAAATCGCCTAACGCATCCTGTGCATGGTCGGAAATACCGGTCACAACAAGATCACCCTCAATGCGCACCCATTCATGTGTACTTGCGTACTTTAATTCTGCAGGATGATTCATTGATAACTCCTTAAAAATCTTAAGATCATTTTTGACATGTTTTATACATTCTTTTTAAGCAAAACAAAAGGCTTATACTTCCTTATAAATAAGGATCTTTGCGCCAGTTGCTCGGGCTGCGACCACTCCAGCGTTTAAATGCCCTGCTAAAATTGGCGACATCACTATAACCCAGTTCATCGGCAATCTGTTCCAGAGTGAAATCTGTCCGGGATAATAACGAGGTGGCATGCCGGTAACGCACTTCATCGACCAGGGTAGAAAAGGAGGTGCCTTCGGCGGCGAGTTGACGTTTTAAGGTGCGGTCAGACATGTGCAAGCGATCCGCCACACTTTCAATACTGAGATAGTGTTGCTCAGCATGGGTCAATATATCCCGGACACGCATGGCAATCCGATGCCGTTCACCCAAGGCAGAAAGTTCCGTTTCACACTGGTTAATCGCAATCTGGCTGGCAATCGGATCGGCATGCACCAGCTTGTTCATCAGGTAGCTTTTATCAAAGCTCAGAATTAAATGCGGTTGTTCAAAACGGAACTGATGCGTTGGAAACTTCGCCATAAAGCGTTCAAAACCTTCCGGCTTCTTAAAATCGAAGTCGATTTCTCCCGTGGCATCGGTAACGCCTGTAATGGCTTTGGCCATACTGATCAGACCAATCATCAAGGCAATGGAAATTTCGGTGCGCAGCGGTTCAAGCTGAATATCGGTTTGCAGCTGTACCGTGGCTTTAGCACCAAAAGTCGAGAAAAACAGTTGCAGGAAGGGTAAACGAAGTTGAATAAATCGATTCGCCAGTACCAGCGCATCGGTAATATTATTCGCCGTCATAATCGCATAGCCAATAAAGCCATGAATCGAGATCCGCATCTGTGTGCCGAGATGATAACCCAAGGTCGGCTCTCCGGTCAGTTTCAGGGCATATTTGACCAGTTCGTTGGCGACAGGGGTTGGAATACGAAAATCAGGATCTGCCAACTGTTCACTGGTCAGGCTAAAAGGTTGGAAAAGTGATTCATTGTTATAACCCCAGCGGGAAATGACATCGAGAAGCAGGAGACCGTAAACACCTGGAATTCCTTGGTCTTGGCGTGGAGCAATTGTTTTCATGCGCGATCCGTTGCACTCATTCAAATTTTTTTATTTATAAATAGATATTGGCATGAAGCCGCCAAATTTTTCATTAAAATTGTTGGACAAAATTTTGGCGATTGTGACTCTGCCACTGGCAGATTAGCCTGAATTCAGCATTAAAATCAATTTAAACCACATAATTTTATTGATGAAATTAAAATTATTTTATTGAACCGGACACATCTCTGCATTGGCTGACTAAGGACAAGGAAATTGCTTAAGCATTGAATAGGACTTCTTCAGAGAGCTTTCAGAACTAGAGAGTTATGTCATTTCATTAAAATACCAGATAGATGGTAACTTGCTGTTCATCTGTAGAGAAAATTTTAAAAAGAGAGGTCTGGCAAAGTTTTCCTTTTTCCAGACCTGTTCAATATTAAGGACGAGCAAATGATCAGAAGTTTTGAAATCTTCTACAGATCATATTATTCATGATCTTTTGATGCTTTGACCTGTTGCTGAATCAGCATGCCACCAGTTTGACGCTGCCAAAGTTGGGCATAGATGCCATTTAATGCCACCAGTTCATCATGCGTGCCTTGCTCGGCGATTCGACCTTGATCCAGTACAATCAGACGATCCATCTGGGCAATGGTAGACAGGCGATGCGCAATTGCAATCACGGTTTTACCTTGCATCAAGTCGTCCAGACTGTTTTGAATTGCTGCTTCGACTTCAGAATCCAGCGCACTGGTCGCTTCATCCAGAATCAGAATTGGGGCATCTTTCAGGAACACACGAGCAATGGCAATCCGCTGACGCTGCCCCCCGGAAAGTTTCACGCCACGTTCACCCACATAAGCTTCATAGCCTTTTTTGCCACGCAAATCAGTCAAATTAGGAATAAACTCTTCCGCTTTGGCTTTACGCACAGCTTCAAACATTTCTTCATCAGTTGCATCCGGACGACCATATTTAATGTTTTCCGCGACAGTGCGATGCAGCAGTGAAGTATCTTGAGTCACTAATGCAATGTTCTTACGCAAACTGTCTTGAGTGACATCATCAATATCCTGGCCATCAATCAAGATACGACCCTGGTTGATATGATAAAAGTGCAGCAACAGTTGAATCAGGGTAGATTTCCCTGCACCTGAACGGCCGACAATACCAATTTTTTCACCTGGGCGAATGGTCAGATTAAACTGATCAATCACGTTTTTATCATTATAGGCAAAGCTGACATTTTCGAATTTAATTTCACCGTGATTGAGCTGTAGCTCTTTGGCACCCGGTTTATCTTCAATGGCAATTTTGCGGCCTAAAGTTTTCATACCATCCTGAATGGTACCGACATTTTCAAACAGGGCTGAGGTCTGCCACATCATAAATTCGGCAATACTGTTCAGTTTCAGTACCATTGCCGTGGTTGCTGCAATAATGCCTAGCTCGGCCTGACCTTCCATCCACAACCAGATCGCGGTACCCAGTACGCCACCGTACAACACCACACTTAAGAGCAAGATGCTGATTTCGTATTGCGCACCCAGACGCATCTGTTTATATACCGTTACCATAAATTCCTGCATTGAGGTCTTGGCATACTGACTTTCACGGCCGGCATGAGCAAACAGCTTCACGGTCTGAATATTGGTATAGGCATCCGTAATACGCCCGGTCATGACGGCACGGGCATCCGCTTGAGCATTGGAAATTTTGCTCAAACGTGGAATGAAATAACACGCTGCACAGATAAACAAGGCTAGCCAGACCATCAATGGAATGATCAGCAAGGGTGAAATTGCACCCAAAACAATATTGATGGTGATGAAATAAATCAGCACATACGCCAGCATGTCACCCAGAATGACCCAGAATTCGCGTACTGCCAGAGCGGTTTGCATAACTTTGGCCGATAAGCGTCCGGCAAAATCGTTGTGGAAAAAATCCAGGCTTTGTTTCATCAGCAGATTATGAAAGCGCCAGCGTAAACGCATCGGGAAGTTGCTATACAGAATTTGATGCTTAATCAGTGATTGTGCGCTGGCGAAGAAAATATTGGCCAGCAGAACAATACTCAGTAAGGTTAAATTACTGGCATGTTGCTCCAGAAAAGTATCGGGCTGGCTTTTACTGAGCCAGTTCACCAGATCACCAATTTTTGAATACAGAAAAGCTTCGAAGCTGGCAGCCCCGGCGGTACACAGCACCAGAATCAGCAAATAACGGCGTACGCCATAGGCCGCCTGCCAGACAAATGGAAAAAACTTGGTCGGTAAAGGTTGATTCAGATTTTTGGTGGGATAGGGGTCAACCAGTCTTTCAAGCCATCGAAACATTATCGTACTCTTATCATGCATTTTGCTTTTCGGGAATTATAAAGGATTCTGTTTTTTTAAGCCCGTAATTGGGTGAAATTGCCACAAAATGATTCACTCAATTAAAACTTAGATTATAAAAATTAAACTAAAGCCAGATTTATGCCAGTCAGGATCTAAACAGATGAGGAAATAAAAAAGCCTGAAATGCAGTAGCATGTCAGGCTTGAGGTTGGATGACTTATGTTTAAGTAATAATGGTAGATGGTTGAGTAAATGCTTCCTTTAAATCAAGACCTGAAGGCGCTTGATAGACCTTTAATCCAAATTCCGGAATAATCGCCAGCAGATGATCCATGATATCCGACTGGATATTTTCATACTCCACCCAGGCGGTGGTATTAGTAAAGGCATAAATCTCTAATGGTAAACCCTCACTGGTTGGCTGCAATTGGCGCACCATCAGGGAATGATTTTTACTAATGCCCGAATGCTGTTGCAGATAAAATTCTACATAGGCACGGAAAGTTCCCAGATTGGTGAGACGGCGCTGGTTATATTGCGAATGATGGCTCAGTTGCAGATTAAATTGTTCCAGTTCCTCTGACTTGGTATTTAAGTATTGATCCAACAGAATAAAATTTTTCAGCTTATTCTGTTCTTCAGCCGACATAAAATGTACGCTGCTTTGATCAATATGAATCGAGCGCTTGATCCGGCGCGCACCGGCTTCCTGCATACCACGCCAGTTTTTAAAGGTATCCGTCACCAGTTTATTGGTCGGAATCGTGGTCACTGTTTTATCAAAGTTCTGTACCGTAATGGTATGTAATGACATATCAATGACATCGCCATCCGCGTTCAGCGAGGGCATTTCGATCCAGTCGCCAATACGCACCATGTCATAGGATGAAATCTGAACCGACGCCACCAGCGACAAAATGGTATTTTGAAAGACCAGCATCAACACCGCGGCCATGGCACCGAAGCCAGCCAGCAAGGTAAAGACATCCTTTTTCAGGAAAGTGCCGAGAATCATCAGGCCACAGACAATAAAGATAATCAGCTTGACCAGCTGCAAATAACCTTTAATCGGTTTGTTACGTGACTTGGGATTACGCTGATAGACCAGGTTAAAAATATTCAGTAATTCACCAAGAGCTAAGGCAATCGTCAGGAAAATAAAAGCCTGTGCCCCCATTTGCACAAAGGACTCAACCTTGTCAGATAAATGCGGTACCGTGGTAATCCCGTTCATGATCACGACTGCGGGAACAATATTGGCAATCCGGCGAATCACGCTATGCTCAGCAAAAATCTGATTATTGGCAAAAGGCATTCTGGAAATCAGTTGACGTATTCCGCGTACCACAATCTGTTTGGCAAATAGATTGGCAAGAATCGCCAGTAAGATCACAATACTCAGTGAAGATAGCATTTCCAGCCATGGGTACTGATCTGCCCATTCTTGAATATTCCGAATAAAATTAAACTGTTCCAAACGATCTTTCTCTTCAATCAAAAATTTAGATCAAGTTTATAGTTTTGGATCAGATTTTTTAATATTGGATAACTTTTTAAAACATATCTATTGGTGCAAATCATTCAATAAAAGTGCCTACAACTAAAAAACCGGCGAATTCGCCGGTTTCTGATTTTCGATATTTCAGTAATGATATCGCGAGGCTTACCACATCAAATCATCAGGAATAACATAAGCTGCATATGGATCTTCTTCATCGGTGGTTTCTTCATTTTTCTCTGAATTATTCACAATGATAAAGCCCTGCATTTTCGCATTGATACGATCTGCCAGCGCTTTTGGCAAGAAAGCATAGCTGTCATTTTCACGTGCAATCACCAGACTGCCTGCCACCAACGCATTATAGATTTGCTGGTTTAAATAAACTTTTTTGATTTTGCTGTCATCAATGAACTGATACACCGCATCGCCGTCAGTATCACGGATTTTGTGCTGATTAATCATTTGCATGATTGCGGCTTTGAGTTCTTTTTCCTGCAAAGCTGCTTTTTTCTCTTGCTCAATCGCCTGATCTTTAGCCATTTTTTGCTGTTTGTCTTGTTCAATCTTGGCCTTGATTTCAGCCTCGGTACCGTCACCGGTGCGTTTTTCATGCACAGCCTGTTTAGACAGTTTTTTGGCTTTTTTATTATCGACCAATCCTGCCTTTAACAATTGTGCCTGCAATGCATTTTTAACCATGAGAATGTCCAGATATTAGTCGTGTTGATGTCGATAACGTAAATAAATCACCCAATACGTGAGACTGAGAACCAGACTCAGCACTGCCGGGATCAGGAATGCATTTAATTTTAAATAAGGATATAGCCAGCTGGCAAGAATGCCACCGCTTAAAAAACCGAACAAAATAAACAGATGCAGAACCACGCGTCGTGATTCCACCTCTAAACCGCGCAAACGGTAGCCCATCGCCAAGCCGAGGTCGGTCAGTACGCCAGATAAATGCGTGGTGCGAATGATGGCACCTTTATAGTGGCTAACCATGGCATTTTGCACACCCATGGCAACACAGGCCCATAACAAGGCGTAGCGCGGGAAATAGGGCAATAATAACCAGCAGATCAAAATAAAAATAGCCACCAGACTTAAAGGGTAACCATAAAGCTGCCCCAGGCGAAAGTGACTATTTCCAAGAATGAGCCCGCTATAGGATGAACCAATGACATAGCAGAGTGTGACCAAAAAGAGATACAACATCTGTTCTGGTTGCCAGTTCAGCAGGGCCATAGCCAGCATGCTGACATTGCCGGTCATATGTGAAACAGACTGGTGCAGTACCGTCACCAGACCCAAGACGTTAATCATGCCGGCATTGACCGCAAGAAAAAACGCCCCTAATTGTACCCAGGTAGGTAAACGCTGTAATGGCATAACAACATCATTGGCAAAAATATTGATTATTCAATATAAAATCAATTTGATGCGCGGTCTACTGCTGTCGTAAACAAAACATCAGTAGATGAGTTTAAAGCAGTTTCGGTTGAATCCTGCAATACACTGATCACCATACCAATGGCAACAACTTGCATCGCGATATCTGAAGAAATTCCGAACAGGCCACATGCAACTGGAATCAATAGTAATGAACCGCCTGCAACACCTGAAGCGCCACATGCCGAAACGGTTGCCACCACAGAAAGAATGAGCATAGTGCTGAAATCGACGCTAATCCCCAAAGTATTTACAGCCGCCAATGACAATACAGTAATGGTCACAGAAGCACCTGCCATGTTGATCGTAGCACCCAAAGGAATTGCGATACTTGAAGTTGATTCCTTGACGCCCAGACGTTTTGCCAAGTCCAGATTGACTGGAATATTGGCTGCCGAACTACGGGTAAAGAAAGCGGTAATGCCACTTTCGCGCAAGCAAGTGAATACCAGTGGATACGGGTTGTTGCGTGTCATTAAGGCAACCAGAAGCGGATTAATTACCAGTGCAACGAAAACCATCGTTCCGAGCAACACAGCAAGTAAATGTACGTAACTGGTCAGCGTATCCAGACCAGATTCAGCAAAAGTCACTGCAACCAGACCAAAAATACCCAAAGGTGCAAAGCTGATCACTAAACGAATCACATAGTTCACTGCAAAGGCTGCATCATTCAAAAGCGTCTTGGTGCTATCCGATGCATGACGGAAAGCGATGCCTAATGCCACTGACCAAGCCAGGATGCCAATAAAGTTTGCTTCAGCAATTGCAACAACCGGGTTGGCGACAAAGCTGAGCAGCAAATTCTTCAGGATTTCTACCAAACTGCCAGGAGGCTGCAAGTCAGCCTGTGCAGCAATATCCAGGAACAGCGTACTTGGAAATAAGATGCTCGACACCACAGCGCTCAGTGCAGCAAGGAACATACCGACCGCATACATCAGCATAATCGGCTTGATGGCGGCGTTGGATTGGCCCACTTTAAAATTCGCGATAGAAGCTAACACTAAAATGAAAACCAGAATCGGTGCAACAGACTTCAAGGCTTTAATAAACAGGTCGCCCAATAGGCTTAATGAGGGAGTAGCTTCGGGAAATACCACAGCCACACCCACACCTAAAATAATGGCGATGATGATTCGAGAGACTAAGCTCATGCGCATAAGGGCAGAAAACATAAGGTTGCCTTGTGAAAATTACGAGGGCTAAATTTGGGAAAAAGTTGCGCTATTTTATACTTAATTTAAACAAGGCTTAAAATATATTTTCATATAAAAACCAAGATATTGATATTATTGATTTATTCTAAAATTAATTGCTTTAAAACATTGCTTATATTGAAGAAAAACTTCTTAAAATGATGAATAAATCACCACTTTTAAAATTGTATTCATGAAATAAATATCAAAGTTAAATAGATAAATTCAAATTATATTTGAAAATTTAAAAAGTTAGAACTTATGACCGGTTGGAATTTCCGGCCATAAGTTCAAGTATCTGCTGTCTTAAATTGTATAATCTTTATGCTGCTCAAAGATCTCTGGCGCAAGGTCCTGAATCGCCTGAAAATGGGTCAGATAAATGCGCCCGCTCAAATGCGTCATCAATTTAGAAGCTTGCAGCTTGTCCATGACCGGACCTTTGACTTCGGCAAAATGCAGGCGAATATCCAGTTTGGCCAGTTCCGTATTTAAATCTTCCAGCATTTCCAAGGCACTCAGATCAATCGCACTGATGCTGGAACAGTTGATAATCACATGTTGTAGCTGGTCATTCAGGCTGATCTCATTGATTAGATAACCTTTAAAGCTATTGGCATTCAGAAACGTCAGATTCTCATCAATCCGCAGTGACAGCACCCGATCGGAGGTACTGACCTGATGACGCTGAATATTGCGAAAATGCTGGGTTCCTTCCACCAGACCGACAACCGCAATATGCGGCCGGCTGATTCGCCATAGCATCAGCACAAAGGTCGAAACGATCCCAATAATCAAACCAGTGGAAATATCAATCAGGACCACGCCGAGAAAAGTAATCCACATGGCAAGGCCATCTGCCTTGGAATAGCGCCAGGCATCAAAAAATGGCTGAAAATTAACCAGCTTCCAGATGGAAACAATAATCGTCGCGGCCAGAATGGTCAGCGGCAGATCTTCAAAAAATCCGGTAAAGAACAGGCTCACGAAAATAATCAGAATCGAGGATAAAACACCGGCCATAGGTGATTTAGCACCGGCATCGGCATTCACCACCGTCCGCGACAGGCTGCCCGTCACAGGAAAAGCTGAACTCACGCCTGCACTGATATTGGCCAGACCGAGCGCAATCAGTTCCTGATTACTGTTTAAATGACTGCGTTGCTGCAAGGCCGTCGCTTGAGCAATCGATAGTGACTCCACAAAACTGATCATGGCGATCATGCTGGCACCCGGTAATAAGGTCATGACCAGTTCCCAGTTCCAGTGTGGAAAAGACAAGGGTGGAAAACCGGACGGAATTGCACCGACGGTTTTAATGCCCTGAAGCTTTAAATCCAGAAATACAATTGCTGCAATGCCGAGACACACCAGAATCAGGGGCACCGCACGGACTAAAAAATCTGTAGAGCCGATCCGGCTTTGTACAGCCTGAGATTTTAATAACTTGGGCAGATAGATCAGTAGACCGATAGAGAGCAGGCCGAAAATCAGGCTCGGCACGTGCAGTAGCGGGAAATATTGCAGCAGACTGCTGGCGAACTCCGGAATGTTATTGGCTTTTAAGGGAAGATCGACCAAAAACTTTAACTGTCCAAAAGCAATCAATAAGGCAGAGGCAATAATAAAGCTTTGGATCACCGGATGACTAATCAACTGGATCATAAAACCAAAACGAAATAATCCCAAAAGCAGGGAAATAATGCCGACCATCAGTGCCAATAGGGTCGCAGCTTCGATATAGACCGGTGAGCCGACTTCAAAAAGTGGATTGAGCGTAGCAAAAGTCATCATGGAAATGATGGCCACGGGACCAATCGATAAAGTCGAACTCCCACCGAGCAGCGCATAAATGATCATCGGCAGGATGCTGGCGTATAAGCCCATGATCGGCGGCAATCCTGCCAGCATGGCATAGGCCATCCCTTGAGGCACCAGCATCGCCACCACAATCAGGGCGGCTAGCACATCGGACTTAAATTTGACCGGCGTATAGTGGCTTAACCATGCCCAGGCAGGCAGTTTATGCAGAAGTTTAGACTTGGAATTTGGCATAAAAAGGTCTAAATCACAAATATAGATATATTATGCACAAATTCTGCTAAGAAGTCTTAGCTGATCTAGCTTCTTGATGATTCATGTTTAAAATGAATCATCTGGGTCAGTCACGTATCATTCGAAAACTTATGATCGTGATCTTAATGATTTAAAACGACATCAATAAGAGTTTAAAGAAACTCATCTTGATGACTAAAAAAAGAAAGATCCGTTATTTAGCTGGATTGCCGCAATACAATTGATAAAGGGTATTTAAGACCACAATCAAATTTTGATCTTTAATTGAATAATAAATCTGTTTGCCGTCGCGTCGGGTATCTACCACATCGCTTTTGCGCAGCATCATGAGCTGCTGGGAAAGTGTCGGCTGTTTAATCTCAGTTATTTCCTCAATTTCTGAAACATTCAGTTCCGCTTGAGACAGATGACATAAAATAAGAAGACGGTCGGTATTGGCCAGAGATTTTAAAATGCCAACGACCTGTTCTGCTGAATCGCGCATAGTCGTGATTTCAAAATCGGTTTTCATTCAATATGTCCATTATAAAGTTACAGCCCGCTAATTATACGGGTCTTAGCCCGTAATACCTTGCTAAAAACAGTTAAGTTTTATGGTTTTTAATGAATTGAATTATCAATTAAAATTATATTTTAAATATTGATAGATAAGATAAATTTATTGCATAGTGCAGAAAGTATTTTAGTTCACATTCGTGCAATGAAGTGCAAGTTTCATCAAACATCTACAAAGCAAAAAAATGCTTGTATGATGTTTAAGCGACTTGAACCAATAACATCAGGGATATCATCATGAGTACAGATTCAGCTTTTCCAACACCGAGTAATTTAGGTATAGCGGTTTATAGTAATAATGCAGACGCGATTGGAAATACACCGCTTGTTCGTATTAATCGTGTGATTTCCGCTCCGGCCACGGTACTTGCGAAAATTGAAAGCCGTAATCCGGCATTTTCAGTCAAGTGTCGTATAGGTGCAGCGTTGATTAATGATGCTGAAAAATCTGGCAAGCTCAAACCCGGTATGCATATTGTCGAGCCAACCAGCGGTAATACCGGGATTGCATTGGCTTTTGTTGCGGCAGCCAAAGGTTATGACATTACTCTGACCATGCCTTCAAGCATGAGTATTGAACGCCGTAAGGTGGTGAAAGCATTGGGCGCCAATCTGGTTTTGACTGATCCAGCCAAAGGCATGAAAGGCGCGATTGAAGAAGCACAACGTCTAGTCAATGAAAATCCTGAACTGTACTACCTGCCACAACAGTTTGAAAATCCAGCCAACCCTAAAATTCATGAAGAAACCACAGGCCCAGAAATCTGGGAAGCGACTGCGGGCAATGTCGATATTCTGGTCGCAGGTGTCGGAACGGGTGGAACCATTACCGGTATTTCACGCTACTTTGAAAAAGTGAAAAACAAGCCTTTATATTCAGTGGCGGTGGAACCTGCTGAGTCTGCAATTATTGGTCAGGCCAAACGCGGTGAAGACATTACACCTGGACCACATAAAATTCAGGGGATTGGTGCCAACTTCATTCCGGGCAATCTGGACCTAGACCTCGTTGATGAAGTAATTGCCATTAATAGCGCAGATGCAGTCGAATGGGCACGTAAAACAGCAGCTCAGGAAGGTATCCTGGTCGGCATTTCAAGTGGCGCGGCTATGGCAGCAGCGGCACAATTGGCTGCTCGCCCTGAAAATGCCGGTAAAAATATTGTGGTGATTTTGCCAGACGGTGGTGAACGTTACCTGTCTTCGATCTTGTTTGAAGATATTTCTGCCGAATAACATTGATGCATTTTATATTTTAAATACTGCCATACAAGCCCGAAGTCATCTTCGGGCTTTTTTATTGGGTAATTTTAAACCGCAGCAGGACGCTGCATTATTTTTAAAATAGTCAGATGAAGGACTTGACCTTACCATGATGGGAATGTTTAAGCTATAACATCAACAGTGAGTTGAGGCATGGAGATGGGTATGGCAGAACAAGATAGCAACCGCTTATATGAGCAGCAGGTGCAGATTGGCGGTATGACCTGTGCCTCCTGTGTCGCTCGCGTGGAAAAAGCCTTGAAAAAAATTGAAGGCGTGGTCGAGGCGTCTGTCAATCTATCGACTGAAAAAGCTTTTATTAAAAGCCAGCAGCCGATTGCTGCCGCTGCGCTGGTTCAAGCAATTGAAAAATCCGGTTTCGATGTACCGACGCAACAGTTTGATTTGAACATTGAAGGCATGACCTGTGCATCCTGTGTGGCTCGCGTAGAAAAAGCCCTAAAAAAAGTGGAGGGCGTGCTGGATGCACAAGTGAATCTGGCCACTGAAAAGGCGCATGTGAGTGCGATCAATTCTGTGCCATTGTCCAAGCTGACTCAAGCCGTGCAAAAAGCCGGTTTTGATATTCAGAGCGATCGCATTGAACTGGCTATTGAAGGCATGACTTGCGCTTCATGTGTGGCACGTGTGGAAAAAGCTTTAATGAAAGTAGAAGGTGTCAGCGAAGCACAGGTCAATCTGGCCACCGAAACTGCCTGGGTGAAAGCCTCGCATGCCCAGATTCCGGCCTTGATTGCTGAGGTGGAGAAAGCCGGTTATCAGGCCACCATAAAATCTGGTAGGGATATGTCGACAGATAGCCATGATGCTTTTCAGGAAAAGAAAGCCAATGAAACGGCACAACTGAAACGAGATTTATGGCTTGCAGTCATTCTGACAGCACCTGTATTTATTCTGGAAATGGGCTCGCATCTGATTCCGGCATTTCATCATTTTATTGCCCATACGTTGGGAACCCAGAACAGCTGGTATCTGCAGTTTGTGCTGACCACTTTGGTGCTGATTATTCCGGGACGGCGTTTTTATCAGCATGGGATTCCGGCATTGTTACGCTTGGCACCGGATATGAACTCGCTGGTGGCCGTTGGAACCATTGCCGCCTATGGCTTTTCCTGTATCGCGACCTTTTTTCCGCAGTTGTTACCGCAGTCCACCGTGCATGTGTATTTTGAAGCGGCCGCCGTCATTGTCGCGCTGATTTTACTGGGGCGCTATCTGGAAGCCAAAGCCAAAGGGAAAACCTCAGAAGCGATTCAGTATCTGATCGGCTTGCAACCGAAAACAGCCCGAGTACAACAAAATGATCACTGGGTTGATCTGGCAATTGCCGATGTACAACAAGGCATGCTGATTGAAATCCGTCCGGGTGAAAAAGTCGCTGTCGATGGTGAAGTCGTTGCCGGACAAAGTTATATTGATGAAGCGATGATTAGCGGTGAGCCTTTACCCGTGGCCAAACAGGCCGGTGATCAGGTGGTCGGCGGTACGGTAAACCAGAATGGAACCTTGCAAATCAAGGCGACTAAGGTCGGCCAAGATTCGGTACTGGCGCAGATTATTCAGATGGTGGAACAGGCACAAGGCTCAAAACTGCCGATTCAGGCTGTGGTCGATAAAGTGACTTTATGGTTTGTGCCGGCTGTTATGGCACTGGCGGCCTTGACCTTTATGGTCTGGTTCCTGTTTGGGCCTGAGCCGAATCTGACCTACGCCTTGGTAAATGCAGTCGCCGTACTGATTATTGCTTGTCCATGTGCGATGGGACTGGCAACTCCTACCTCAATTATGGTCGGCACTGGCCGTGCAGCAGAACTGGGCGTGCTATTCCGTAAGGGTGAAGCTTTACAGTTGCTGCAACAAACCAAAGTCGTCGCGCTGGATAAAACTGGAACCTTGACTGAAGGAAAACCATTGCTGACCGACTTTGAAGTCACCGCTGATTTTAATCAGCAGACCGTATTACAGCTGGTGGCTTCGGTGGAGGCCAAGTCAGAACATCCGATTGCCCACGCCATTGTTCAGGCTGCTCGCGAGCAAGAGCTGCAACTGAGGGACGTGACGGATTTTGATTCAATTACTGGTGCAGGGGTCAAAGCACAGGTGTCCGGTCAGCAACTGCATATTGGTGCAGAACGTTTGATGCAGGACTTGGGCTTAAATGTCGATCTGTTTAGAGACACTGCACAAAAGCTCGGTGATCAGGGCCGCAGTCCTTTATATGTAGCGATTAATCAAAAGCTGGCTGCAATTATTGCCGTAGCCGATCCGATTAAACCGACCACTTATAGCGCGATTCAGGCCTTGCATGACCAAGGCCTCAAAGTGGCGATGATTACTGGTGATCATCAGCATACCGCGCAGGCGATCGCCAAACAGTTGAAAATCGATCAGGTGATTGCGGAAGTTTTGCCGCATGAAAAAGTCGATGCAGTACGACAACTCCAGCAGCAATACGGCGTGCTCACTTTTGTTGGGGATGGAATCAATGATGCACCGGCATTGGCCCAGGCCGATGTCGGTATGGCGATTGGAACCGGTACCGATGTCGCGATTGAAGCAGCCGATGTGGTGTTGATGTCAGGCAATTTACAGCATGTGGCGACAGGCATTGGTTTAAGTCAGGCGACCATGCGCAATATTAAACAGAACCTGTTTTGGGCCTTTGTCTACAATATTGCCTTAATTCCGATTGCCGCGGGTGTGCTTTATCCATTTTGGGGTATATTGTTATCGCCAATGTTTGCCGCAGGTGCGATGGCGTTGTCCTCCGTGTTTGTCGTCAGCAATGCCTTGAGATTAAAAGCCTATCAACCGGCACAGTTTAAGGAGTCAGTATGATGAATATTGGTCAGGCAGCAAAACGTTCCGGCATCTCTGCGAAAATGATTCGTTATTATGAAGATATTGGTTTGTTGCCGGCTCCGAAACGCAGTGATACAGGTTATCGGGTTTATAGTGAGGCGGACATTAAAACCTTAAGTTTTATCCAGCATGCACGTGAACTGGGATTTTCTTCAGAGCAGATGAAAGAGTTACTCGGCCTGTGGCTGAACAGCTCACGCCAGAGTAGTGAGGTCAAACAGCTGGCACAAAAACATATCCAGTTTTTACAACAGAAAATTGCCGATATGCAGCATATGCTATTAATTTTACAGCAATCGGTTGAGCAGTGTGCCGGCAATGAACAGTCTGATTGCCAGATTTTAAAACAGATTGAACAGGGTGTCGGAACTGAACAGCACTGACATGCGCTGTATTCACATCAATTTTTAAACCGATCCTATGGAGCTAAACATGAAATTCCGTATTGAAAACATGACCTGTGGTGGCTGCGCGCGCAGTGTCACGGCTACGATTAAAGATCTGGATGAAAATGCCACTGTGAATATTGATGTGGCCACTAAACTGGTTGAAGTTGAATCGACAGCCAGTGAATCTGAGATTGTTGCAGCTTTAACCGAAGATGGTTTCCCGCCTGTGGCAGCCTGATCATTATCGAGTTAGATTGCGAAAGTGATCTTATGCACTCATACAGCCAAATAAAAAATGCCTGATTGAATCAGGCATTTTTTATTCTAGCGATCATACCGATGAGATTTTATCTGGCGTCATCAGCGCCTGATTAATATACAGCTTAATCAAACGTTCGCGTGATCCAATCGCTTTTTGGTAATTGGTCGAATTTAATAACAGCGAAGCGCCATAGGTGACTGTCCAGATATAAGACAAATAATCGCGAATCGACATAGCACTTTCTAAAGCCACCAGATAATCATGGGTGATGTCTTTAATCCGGATAATTCGTTCTTCACGAATACGATAAAGCTCCTGAAATAACTCTTTCAGATTTTTTTCGTTATTGGTTAAACGCTCTTCAATGACATGCAACAGGATGGTTCGGTTTGAATTGAGCATGTGATAGAGCATATATTGTGAAACATAATTTTTAATATCGTTATTATGCTTTTTTGATATTTCTAGAATTCTTTTTTCATTCAGAATAATCAGTTCTAAATATAACTGGTTCTTGCTTTTAAAATGTTTGTAGATGGTTCCTTTTGCGATGTCCAGTTCACTGGCCAGCTCACTCAGGGTAATGTCCTGATTATTATCCAGTAGCAGGCTTTCCGCCATGCTGAGGATCTTCTCTTTACGAAGAAGGAAGTTCTGCTGTCTTACAGTCGTCATCTTCTTGGTCCATACTTTTCGAAAAAGAACCTTTCAAGAATATGCAATTTTGCACGCGATGGCTATAAAACTAAGGTCGTGATATTTATCTCATTTTGTATATTTATGCAGCAACTGCTGACAAATAAAAATAGCGATGCTGAGCAGCCAGAAATATTGTCAAGAAAACTGAACCCTAGAGATCAACTTTGCTAAATAAAATTCCATTTTCAGTATAATTATTTTATTGTTTCAGCGCACGAAGCTAAATCCTTCGACTGTTTTAAGCCCATATTTATCCGGGTTTAGTACGGAAAGTAGATCAATATTAAGCTGGCATATTCAGTCACTTATACTGAACATGAAGACGTGATTTTTAAGGCAACTTTATGAATCTAGATATAGATTTAATACTGCAAGAATTGGATATCACGATTTTAAAATCGCCCGCTTGGATTCTAATGAAAATTAGAAAATATTTAGCAACAGGATTGAGTATCACCCTTTAAGGAATTTAAAAATGCCGATTTATAATGCGCCGCTAAAAGACATGGAATTTATTTTAAATGATGTATTCCAAGCGGAACAATTTTGGCAAGGTAATGAAAATCTTGCACATTTAGATATGGCGACGGCAAATGCAATTCTGGAAGAGATGGCCAAATTTTCCAAGAATGTTATTCTTGACCTGAATCGTCCTGCTGATGAAGAAGGTGGTGCTCAGTTTAAAAACGGTGAGGTGACTACGCCGGCTGGTTTCAAGGAAGCCTTTAAACAGTTTGCCGAAGGTGGCTGGGTGGGCTTGGGTGCTCCTGAAGAATGGGGTGGGCAAAACATGCCGAAAATGCTCACGGTTCTGGCGGATGAAATGATCTGGAGCACCAATCCATCTTTTATGCTTTATCCACTACTCACTGTGGGTGCAGGTATGGCCATCAATGACCGCGCCTCACAGGAACAGAAAGAAACTTATTTACCAAAATTCTATACGGGTGAATGGTCGGGCACCATGTGTCTGACTGAACCACATTCCGGCACAGATCTTGGCATTATCAAGACCAAAGCTGAACCGAATGAAGATGGTTCATATAATATTACCGGTACCAAAATTTTTATTACCAGCGGCGAGCATGATCTGAGTGAAAATATCATTCATCTGGTGCTGGCAAAAACTCCGAATGCACCAGCAGGTTCACGTGGTATTTCATTATTTATTGTGCCGAAATTCCTGGTCAATGCAGATGGATCACTGGGTGAGCGTAATGCAGTATCTGCCGGTTCAATCGAACATAAAATGGGAATTAAAGGCTCGGCGACCTGCGTCATGAACTTTGACGGCGCCAAGGGCTATATGGTTGGCAATGAAAATGAAGGTCTGGCCGGCATGTTCGTGATGATGAACTACGAACGTTTGTCTATGGGAATTCAGGGCATTGGTGCAGCAGAATTTGCCTACCAGAATGCGGCACAATATGCGACGGACCGTTTACAGGGCCGTGCATCAACTGGTGCAAAATCTCCAGAAAAACCAGCCGATTCGATTCTGGTGCATGGCGATGTACGCCGTATGCTGCTCAATGTACGAGCCAACAATGAAGCTTCGCGTGCGTTTGCAGTGTATGTGGGTCAACAACTGGATATTACCAAATACTCAACCAACCCTGAAGCCGTGCGTAAAGCGACTGACCGTGTGGCCTTGTTGACGCCAATCGCCAAAGCTTACTTAACCGACAAGGCACTGGATTCTGCACTGGAAGCACAAATGTGCTTCGGTGGTCATGGCTATATCCGTGAATGGGGCATGGAACAGTGTATTCGTGACCTGCGTATTTCACAGATTTATGAAGGCACCAATGGCGTGCAGGCGATTGACCTGATTGGGCGTAAAACCACCAAATGTAATGGTTCTTATATCGCGGAATATATTGCTGAAATCCGTGAATTTGCACAAAGTCTAGATGATTCATTGACGATTAAAACGGTGACATTAGAGACCTGTCAGCAACTCGAAGACATCACCAGATTCATCGTCGAGCAGTCTAGACTGAATCCTGATTTCGCTAACGCGATTGCTGTCGATTATCTGCATGCGGTTGGGCTGCTCAGCTTTGTCTATATGTATGCGCGAATTAGCAAAGCCGCTGCAGCCAAAGACGACAGCTACTTCCAGAATAAACTGGTACTGGGCAATTACTATGTGGCCAAAGTACTTCCGGATTTGAGTGCACGAATCCATCGTATTCAGGCCGGTGCGGAACTGGTCATGCAGTTGCCTGAAGACTATTTTACCGCACAGGCTTAACCCGCAATGATTGCGAAGGACCAGCCCTACAGCGCTTTGGCTATGTAGGATTGATAACAATGATGAAAAAGGATGAAACTAAAATGATCGTAATTGTAGATGCAGTACGTACCGCGATGGGCGGTTTTCAAGGTTCATTGTCAAGCTGTACCGCGCCGGATTTGGGTGCTGTGGTAATTAAAGAAGTGGTGGCACGTGCAGGATTGGCGGCCAATGATATTGATGAAGTGATCATAGGCTGCGTACTGCCAGCCGGTTTAAAACAGGGTCCGGCACGTCAGGCCATGCGTCAGGCAGGTCTACCGGATTCAACTGGTGCGACCACCATCAATAAAATTTGTGGTTCAGGCATGAAAGCCGTGATGCAGGCAGCAGATGCGATCAAGGCTGGTTCAGCAGAGATTGTGGTTGCAGGCGGGATGGAGTCGATGTCAAACGCACCCTATTTAATGGACAAGGCACGTGCCGGTTTCCGCATGGGACATGGCAAAGTCATTGATCACATGTTCCAGGAAGGTCTGGAAGATGCTGAAACAGGTCTGTCGATGGGAATTTTGGCTCAGGAAATGGCGGATAAAAAAGGCTATACGCGTGAGCAGCAGGATGACTATGCGATTGGCTCATTAAATAAAGCCGTGACCGCCGTCCAGCAAGGCTTCTTTAAAGATGAAATCGTGCCGGTCACTGTCAGCAGCCGTAAGGGTGATGTGATAGTAGAGCAGGATGAGCAACCTTTAAATGCCAAGGCTGATAAAATTCCAACTCTGCGTCCAGCGTTCAAAAAAGACGGCACCATTACTGCGGCAAATGCTAGTTCAATTTCAGATGGTGCTTCAGCATTGGTGATCACCTCGAGCGAAATTGCTGCACAGCGTAACTTAAAACCGCTAGCTAATATTCTGGCCTATGCCAGCCATTCGCAGCATCCGTCAGAATTTACTATTGCACCTGTTGGTGCGATTGAAAAAGTCCTGAAAAAAACCGGTTGGGATGCTCAGGAGGTTGACCTTTGGGAAATCAACGAAGCGTTCGCCATGGTCACTATGTTAGCCATTGATGGCTTTAAACTTGATCCAGCAAAAGTGAACATTAATGGTGGTGCTTGTGCGCTTGGTCATCCATTGGGTTCTTCTGGCTCTCGTATTATTGTGACCTTGATTCATGCCTTAAAACGTACTGGCGGCAAGAAAGGGATTGCGTCCTTATGTATCGGTGGTGGTGAAGCGACTGCGATTGCTGTGGAACTGATTTAAGCACATCCTAAATCGTATATTCAGGTAGCAAACTCAATACTGATTCATTGGAGACTTTCTGCTCTTGGTTTGCCAGGAGCAGGGATTCTTTAAATCATATTAATTTTTAAAATACACAATAAAATCCATATTTTCAGACTTTGCTGATCCCATTCCATCTATATTTTTACTATAAAAATTACTTTTTAAATTAGGGTGTGTTGACACTTTTAGCTTAAAAAAATAGCGAAGTAGTAAAATCAAATCGCCAAACCCAATTTTACTATTCGCTATGCCTC
>NZ_JAMXXP010000039.1 GCF_024129355.1 Acinetobacter lwoffii
GAAATAGACGGAAACGATTTGGTCTAAGAATGAATTTAATTGCTGGAATGGTGAATTGGATGCTCTTAAATTAACTTTCGCAAGAGATCTAATGAAGGTGACTTATAAAGAAACGCCAATATTCAGATGTATTTTGGCTGAAAACTTGAATAGACCTGATAAGAACTCGTTTACATATTTTTCGACTTCCCTTCCTTTTTCATTTCGAATCCAGAAATGGCCTACCTAAGATCGCAATATTTAGACTGATGAGAGAAGAACATTTCTGATGATCTTGAGATTTGCCATTTCCTCAATGACAGGTTAAGAATTGCGTTAATCAACCAAGAAGGCATATATTTACAGCTGAAATACAATGTTTTAACGTGAACTCAACTAGAATCAAGTGAGTATGCAATGTTTCTGATTTGCGAATTCAAAACTTATCTAGTGTGTTGTTGTATGTTATGAATAAGTGCTGATCAGGGCACACATCCTATTCCCGACAAACCTAAAACAAGCACATCTCAATCCTTGATGGAACAATCTATGCAATGTCCTAAATGTGGCTCAGCTGATATCGAACAGCGCGATCATGAACAGAATTTAAAGAAAATTGGCGGCATTCTCATGAGTTCAGCGGGTGCAACTGCAGGGACTGTGGGTGGCGCTGCTTCAGGTGCATCGATTGGCGCTGCAATTGGTACAGTAGCCGGACCTTTAGGTGTGATTGTCGGCGGAACCGTAGGCACTTTTGTCGGTGCAATCAGTGTCGGAATTACCGGCGGTGTGGTCGGTAATTTTCTGGGGAAAAAAGCCGGGGTTTCTGTCGACCGTAATCTGTTTCAGGATTATCAATGTCTGAAATGCAAATACAGATTTAGTCAAAAAGATCAAAAAGATCAAAAAGATCAAAAAGATCAAAAAGAAGCCTAATAAAATTCAGGAAATGAAGTTCATTCTTCATTTCCTGTGAGTGCTTGTCAGACTCAATTGAGTTTCAGTACCACTTCACCTAAACGCTTGCCTTGTACTTCACACAGAATTTTTTCATCCTGACTCAGGCCCTGATCATGCCGTGGGCCGCTGACATGACTAGCACCATAAGGTGTGCCACCAGTTTTGGTATTCGAGAGTGCAGGTGTTGCGTTACTAAGCCCCATGATCATCATGCCATGATGGAACAACGGCGGCAGCATGGTCAGCAAAGTACTTTCCTGTCCACCATGCATGGAACCTGATGCCGTAAACACGCAAGCCGGTTTACCGTGTAGCGCTCCATTCAGCCACAGACTCGTGGTCTGATCCCAAAAATATTTCATTTCAGAGGCCATATTGCCAAAACGGGTCGGTGAACCAAGCGCCAGGCCGGCACATTGCGCCAGATCGTCCAGAGTACAGTAAATATCCCCTTCTGCCGGAATACTCGGTTCAGCGACTTTTACCATGCTGGATATATTTGGAACTGTCCTGATTTTTACTGCCACGCCTGCCGCTTCAATTCCATTGGCAATCAGATGCGCCATTTCTTTGGTTGAGCCATATTTGCTGTAATATAAAACAAGGACATAAGGTTGCATCATGGTTCTTATTCATTACTTAAAAAAATAAAACTATACGATACTTTGCAAGTTTTTTGGTTAAGCTGATGATGAAAATTCATGATGATTAAAAAAATTGAGATTGGATGCAGATGATTGTTAAGTATTTAAAGAAATTACCTTTCTATGAAAAACACTGGTTTCAATTTGTTTTATTTGTACTTCGACGCTTTGAAACAGACCGCTGTCGCGAACAGGCAGGTTCCCTGACCTATACCACCCTGTTCGCCGTAGTGCCGATGCTGACGGTTTTTCTGGTGATTATTTCTTCCATTAAAGCCCTAGAACCTGCGCGGCAGCAATTACAGCAGCTGATTTATAGTAATTTTTTACCCAAAACCACCATTGCCTTTGATAAGGCCCTGAATGCCTTTACCGATAAATCCAGCAATCTCACCATCATTGGTATTCTGTTCTTGTTTGTGACCACAGTATTGATGCTCAGCAGTATCGAAACGGTGTTTAACCGCATTTGGCGCGTGACTGAAACGCGGGGCGGAATTATGGGCTTTATGCGTTACTGGACCATCATTTCGCTCGGGCCGATTTTACTCGGCAGTGCATTTGTGATTTCTTCGACCGTGGCATCCATGAGCATTCTCAGCAATAACTTTGCCGGTTATGAGCTTGATGGCGCTTTTGTCCTCTGGGCGATTTCCTTTTCTTTGACTGTACTCGGATTTTTCATTTTGAACTGGACCATCCCGAATCGCAGTGTACCGCTTAAATCTGCCTTTATTGCCGGTCTGTTTAGTGCCGTGGTGTTTGAGCTGCTGAAAAATCTGTTTGGCTATATCATGTCAAACTTTACCAGCTATGAGATCGTCTATGGTGCCTTCGCCGCCGTGCCGATTTTCCTGCTCTGGATTTATCTGTCGTGGATTATTGTGTTATTGGGGGTTGAAATCAGCTATGCCCTGACGGCGTTTGAATCTGGGCAGGACAATAAACGCCATCCCATCGTCATGCTGCTGGATCTGTTAGAATTATTTTATAAAAAGCAGAAAACTGGTGAAAGCATCAGTGAAGCCCAAGCACTTGAGGTCTTAGGCCGGGATGAAATTGGACGCTGGCCGAGCTATGTCGCCATGTTTGAAAAGCAGAATTTGATCAAACGTACCGATGAAAATGAATATGTGCTGGTTCGTGATCTGGATCAGGTCAGCTTCTGGAATTTTTATCTGCAATTACCCTATCCACTGCCACGCAAAAACCATCTCACCAATGCCCAGACTGATGACATCTGGATGCAAAATTTCTCACCTAGATTACAGGAAACCGATCAATATCTGGAAGAAAAACTCAATTTTCCATTGTCCGAACTGTTCCGACATAAATAAAAAAATCCTCTCGCTTGAGAGGATTTTTTTTAACTGATAGCGGTAGATTTCCAGTAAACAATCGCACCTACGCTTACCAAGGCTGTCCCGATCCAGAAACTGAGTTCGGGCCTGACATCCGGAATCAGCATCGACATGACTGAAGAAAAAATCGGCATAAAATAGGTGGCTAAAATCAGCACCTTGATATTGCCGAATTGCATGCTCTGATTCCAGTTACTATAGGCGATACCAATCAGACTGCCTACCACCGTAATTCCCAGCCATAGCTTGAATGTGGGCATGATAAAAGGTTCGTTTAATCCTAAATGTAAGAGCCATAAGCTGATTACAGCGACCAAAAAGAAAATCGGTACACCATTTTGTCCGCGGCCGTAGGTTCTGGTCAGAACGCAATAGCAAGGCCATAACAAAGCGCCGAGAAAGGCAAAGCCATAGGCCCAAGGATTTTCAGCTAAAGCCTGCATAAACTTCGGCAGATTAGTGATTTCTGGATTGACCACCAGCATCAGTCCCATTACGGCGAGCAGAAAGCCGGGAATCACCCAGAGGCGGGCCTGCAACTGCCGGGCAAAAATCGAAAAAACAATCATCAAGGGTGGCCACAGATAATTGATCATGGCAACCAGCATCACTTGTTCACGATTATCCGACCATGCCACGGCAACCAGAAATAGAATCTCATAAGCCACAAATAAAGCGCCACAACCGAACAGATAGCGCTTGGACATTTGCTTGATTTTTGGGAAACCCGTGAATGCCAAAATCGCCAGACTGCTAAAACTATAAATTAAAGCAATCCCCTGCACTGCACTTGTAGATTCAGTAATCAGTTTCACTACGGCGACCAGACTGGCCCAGATCAGAATAGAAGACAGACCAATCCAGGTCGCTAAATTTACAGACCAGTTTTTCATACTTGCTCTTGAATAGTTTTATTGATATTCGGTTTTTTCAGCCATCCCTGTAAACTCACCAGAATCACGCCCAACATCACCATACAGGTGCCGATAATAAAATTGATTTCGATGTGTTCATCCAGAAACAGCACCCCAAACAGCATGCCGAATACAGGGGTCAAAAAGGAAAATACCCCCAGCCGTGATGCCAGATAATGTTTCAACATCCAGAACCAGATCAGATAACTGGCAAAGGAAATCAGCACGGTATGAAAAACCAGACTGGAAATAGACAACACCGTCCATTGAATAGCTGCTTGCCCAGTCAGAACAGCCAGAGGCAATAACAGGATTCCACCCATCAATAATTGATAGAACAAAGTCTGGGTTGCAGGTGCTTCAGCCAGCCGGCTCAGACGTACACTGACTGTGGTGGCTGCCCAGAATACGCCGCCAAGCAAGGCCAGAAAATCTCCCCACAAGGCATCAGTCTGTAGACCTGACCCCGTTTGTGGACGTAACAGAAAACTGACTACAATTCCGCTAAAGGCGAGAAATATTCCGCCCCATTGCACAGCAGACAAACGCTCTGCCGGCAATTTCCAGTGCAAACCCAAAGCCACAAAAATCGGTGCGGTATAGAGTAAAACAATCGTATGCGAGGCTGAGGTATAACGCAGTGCCTCACCAATCAGATAGAATTCGGTTGCAAACAACACACCGACCAGCAATCCTGCAGGTAAATAGCGTGCATTCCACAGTTGACGGCGTACGCTTTGCTGAATCAAGGGATAAACCATCAGCGCAGACAAGGCTGAACGCAAGGCAATTTGCATCAGGGCTGAAATATCATTCGCGGCCCACTTCAGTACCACCTGTTGTAAACCCCACAACATACACAATACAAACATGATGGCAGATGCTTTGGCATCTAATGCCTGACGCTGGCTCACATACGGTCCTGTTGCTCATTTGGAAGGTACACTATAAAAGTGTCAGAAATAAAAGATATACTTCAAAACAGACAAATGATGGTGTTATTCAGGCAATTTCGGTGATGCATAAAAAAATCCAAGCAGATTCAGCTTCGCTCAAGCAACTTCCGACCCATGATCTGATTAAAGCACCTCTGTGGATCAACTTCAGGGAGGATCCTGCGCAATCTGTTTATCCGCTACATGGCCATGCCTGGGGAGAATTTGTCTATGCTTTTCATGGAGTGATGGAAGTGAATATTAATCATATAAATTATGTGACGCCTTCACCTCACGGCATCTGGCTCCCACCGAATTTAGAGCATCGTGGTCTGAACCGTACCGCAGTTTCTCATGGCACTCTGTATGTGCATGAATCACTTTGTAGCCAACTGCCCACTCAACCGGGCATCCTGCTCAGCGCCCCCTTGGTCACTGCTTTATTTACCCACCTGAAACAACTACATCAGCAAGACCATCCAGCATTCGAGGATTCAGCTGAATATCAACGTCTGCTACAGGTACTGCTCGATCAGCTCCAGCAAGCCCAACTGGTCAGCAGTTATCTACCGCATTCAGAACATGTACTGCTGAAACAGATTTTAGATTATTTACATCAGCATCCGGCAGATCAAAGCTCGCTGCAGCAACTGGCAGAAGGCGTCAATTTAACCGAGCGGACGCTAGCCCGATACAGCCAGAAAGAACTGGGAATGTCACTGCATGAATGGCGGCAACGCCTGAAAGTGATGCAGGCCATGTCTTTATTAAATGCAGCGCATAGTGTCGAGAGCATTGCCTTTGATCTGGGCTATGCCAATGCCTCAGCATTTATCAGCATGTTTAAACGCTGGATGGGAAGCACCCCAGATCAGTTTCGCAAGCGTTATACTGTTAATGATTAAAATTATGCATATGAAAAAGGAGCCCATTGGCTCCTTTGATTCAAAATCTTGGTTATTTCACAAAAGTCGTCCAGACATAATCCTGAGCCTGCCCCTTCAGCGTCATTTTCAGCTGATCGCCTGAATGCAATGCCGCAACACCTGCCGGGGTACCGGTCATCACCACATCCCCTTCTTCCAAAGTAAAGACCTGACTGATGTCAGCCAGCAAGGTCGCAATATCAAAAATCAATAAAGCGGTATTACCTTTTTGACGCAGCTCATCATTGACTTCAAGTGTGTAATGCACATCTTTCCAGTCAGTGACTACATCGGCGACAGGCACCCAGTCCGACAACAGACAAGAACCATCAAAGGCTTTGGCACGTTCCCAAGGCTGACCTTTTTTCTTGAGATCATCCTGTAAATCACGCAAAGTTAAGTCCAGACCTAAAGTCACCGCACCCACAGCTTCAAGTGCTTTCACAGGATCGCTTTCTTTGCTTAAAGTCCGGTCAATACGCAAACTCAGTTCACATTCATAATGGCAATTGCCCCATTCCGGATTCCACTCAATGCCTGCTTCGAGCGAACTTAAGGCACTCGGTGGCTTGATGAACAATACCGGACGATCAGGGATCGCATTGCCGAGTTCTTTGGCATGATCGGCATAACTGCGACCCACACAAACGATTTTGGATGGACGTGTGCTCATGATCAAAACTTCCCTTTTCCTTTTATAGATATCTGAATTATTTTTCAAATGTATGCTCGAACATACTCTGTTCAGTGCCGTCCTTAAATGCACGCTTCGGCACAATAACCACGGTACGGTTTTTCAATTCCAGCATATAAGTCAGTTTACCAACAGCAAAATTCTGCACTTCGCTATATGGCACCAGCTTGCTACGATCATTGGTAAAAATTTCCGCATAGTCCTGATACAAATCAATACCCTGTTCGCTTTTACCAAACTGATATTTAACAAACTGGCGTTTAAACATCATCGGCAGGAACCAGTAACGCATGATGCCTTGCAGGATCAGGAAGAATGCACCCAAAGCCACGTAATAACGTCCAACGCCATCAAAGCCCATCGAGAAACCCCAGATGATGATCCCGATACTGACCAAAGGGGTCAGAAAACGTGAAATCTGCTTTTTGCCAAACGTCGCCAAGGCAAAACCATCCTGAGATTCTTCTAAAGTCAGAAAATAACGGGTCGATAAAGTCGGTGCTGACTCAGTCATAGCATCACATCAAAAATAAAATCTTGCCCAATACTATACCAAAATATCCACAGCGCTTATGGCCTGTCGCATCAATTACATAACTTTGCTTTGGAAATATGTGCATTTGGTTTTAAATAAATAGCAATTAAAAAAAAATACACAACAGGATGTTGAATGAAAGGATTAAAGCAATGCATGCTCATCGGTGTTTGTTTGGCAGTTTCTGTCCCAGCACTGGCCAAGATTATTCCCTGGAATGCCGAAATACCAAGCAGTCTGAGTGCTTATCAAGGCAATGCCCAGCAACTGGCAGAATTAACCGGCGAGCGGATTCTGATTTATGCACATCCCTCATCTAAAACCCAGCTTCCGACCTTAAACAGCAATGCAGCCAGCAAGACACAGTTTTATAGTGCGGCTGTGATATTGCCGGTAGCTGAAGCTCAGGTTGAAAAATTGCTGCAACATTATCCGAATTATGTCGGTCTGTTTCCGACCTTAAAGTCGGCCAAGGTGCTGGAGCAGCAGGGTTCGATTCAGCAGGTCAAATATCAAGTCTATATCCCGACCCCGATTCCGGTCTTGAACTTTAAAGAAACTGTAGTGATGCAGCATCATCTGGGTGATAACAGCATCAGCACCTTAATTATCGATGCGCCGATTCCCTATGGTGCAGGAAAACTAGAATGGTTTGCACTGGGTCCGCATAGAACGCTGGTGACTGTCACCCAATGGGGCGACCTGAACCAGCCCAAAGGCTTTTTATTCAGTAAAATCCTGAATGCGCTACCTGAAGCCAAACTCGGCATTCCGCCGAGTACCAATGCATTTCTGCTGGAAGCACTACAACAACGCTTTAAAATCGAGCATACAGCAGCACTAGCAACTCCGATTCCGCAACTTAGATTCAACCCTCAACAGCTACAAAAAATTGCCCAGATCAGCCAAAAGTCTGGTCAACCGGTCAGTTTCATTTTGCCGAACTATCAGATTAAAGAAGGAAAAGTCTCAGAAAATTTAAGATTTAGCAGCACCTATCAATATTTTGCGCATCCGGTCAAAAAATTGCGGCCATGGTTGGCTGCTGAAGCGACGCAGCAACTTTTCCCCCGGCAGATCAAGAAAGTCGAACTGAATCCGGTCAATACTCAGAATATAGATGCCAACTATAAGGTGTCGGTGGGTTTGGGCGTGATTCAGATCCCGTTTAATTTTAAGATGCATTTTTACCAACCTGATTCCCTGCAAAACCAGTTCAATGCCAATGGCGGTGACTTGAAGTTTGTGAAAGGTGGTATGCGCTTATTGCCGCAGTCACAAGGTACCTTATTTCAAATCACCAGCAGTATGAAAATTCACGATCAGGCGCCGTTCTTATTAAGAGCCATGCGTAGCATGCCCTATCATGATATTTTACCAGCAGTGGGTGGTAATACCGTTTATGCACTGAAAGTGCAGCAGAAATTAAGATGAGCAGGAAGCAGAGAGTTATTGGTTTTTTATATGAAAAATAGTTAAAAATCACAGACGTAAAAAAACCGCATCAACGTGCGGTTTTTTCAGAATTCTTATCAAGATTGGTGCGCTCAGAGAGATTCGAACTCCCGACCCCTTAGTTCGTAGCCAAGTGCTCTATCCAGCTGAGCTATGAGCGCGACGTCTTGATGGGGTGCATTATACGAGCTTTTTCAGTCTTGTTAAGTGTTTTTTAATAAAATCACAACTGAATGTACAGTAATTAAACGATGTATCAAAATTTATAGTTTTCTGCTGAAAATTTCTGCGGATTTAGAGCTAAAAACACTTAATTAATTCAATCAAGAGGCTTGTATTTTCCAAAAATTCCATCACTACGCAATGGGTCAGCCTTAAGTATTCTTAACCAGGTATTCAGCCAGAATAGAATTCAAATATAAAACGACCATCATCCTTGTACACTTTATCACTCGCCTATTGTTCCAGTCTTTACTTCTCCTGCCCTTTGATAATGCGTAAACACAATACCATTTGAGCTGGCCAGATGATCTATCAATTGAAAAGCGGCGGGTATTGATTCATGGCTAAACAGGCGTTTGCCAACACCGAGTATAATTGGAAAAGTCAGCAGACGAAGTTCGTCCACAAGCTCATATTTGAAAAGTGTCTGTACGACTGCAGCACTACCATACACGCGAATATCCCCCTCTCCCGATGCTTTAAGATTGATTATCTCATCAATGCTTTTCAGAAAAAGGGTATTTTACCAGTCGGAATGCTCCAGACTAGTAGAAAGAATATATTTATTGACGTCATTGATTCCCGGCCAGTCTTCAGTATGTGTGGGCCAGTAAGATTCAAAAATCTGAAAAGTATGTTTCCCTAAAAGAATATCGGAGGGCTGCATCCATTTTTGCATAATGACATCAAATGCCGGATCAGGTTCCGCATTAAAATACGGCGCCACCCAGCCACCATATTGAAAGCCACCAGATATATCTTCTTCTGGGCCGCCGGGCCCCTGCATCACGCCATCGAGGGTCAAAAACTCCTGGACAATGATTTTTCTCATCACGACTGCCTTTATTTTTATTCACTCGCCTGAGACTTATTTTTAGCATGTAATGTCTGGTGTTTCTGTAAATTTTAGACACAAAAAAACCGCAACATGTGCGGTTAATTGTTCAAGTTGGTGCGCTCAGAGAGATTCGAACTCCCGACCCCTTAGTTCGTAGCCAAGTGCTCTATCCAGCTGAGCTATGAGCGCGTAACTTGTGTGCCTAGGTTGGCAATACGTTTTTTTGCTTAACTTACTTGGTGCGCTCAGAGAGATTCGAACTCCCGACCCCTTAGTTCGTAGCCAAGTGCTCTATCCAGCTGAGCTATGAGCGCGCGACGTAAGTAAGCGTGGCGGTGAGAGAGGGATTCGAACCCTCGATACAGTTACCCGTATGCGTCCTTAGCAGGGACGTGGTTTCAGCCACTCACCCATCTCACCGTAACGTGCGGCCATAATACAAATTTCGGCATGGCACTGCAAGCGCAGCATCAAAAAAAAGTGCATATTTTTGCTCGTTTAAATACTTTTTAAGCAATTCCACGATTTTTCGTGCATTTTGATGGCAAAAAAACTGCATAAATTTCCAGTTATCGAAAATTAACAGAAAATTGAAAACTTAAATGGATTATTGCAATCATTTACGTGCAGTCTGCGCACACATGTTTTATGCTAAACCTATCTCCTAAGATAAATTTAAAGACATGATGAAAAACTGGGTCGATCCTGAAGCAAAAGCTGAAGCCGAACGTTATGACAACCCTATCCCTAGCCGCACGCTCATTTTAGAAACCATCGAAAAGAACAATGCCCAGTCCCATGCAGACCTGGTCGAACATTTTGAAATTGCAGATCAAAAAAGTATTGATGCCCTAAGCCATCGTTTAATTGCGATGGTGCGTGACGGGCAACTGATGAAAGACGGCTACAAGTTTCAGATTGCCGTCGAGCAACCTGAATCCGAAGCGACGGTTTATATCAATTCCCGGGGGATGGGAACTGCCAACATTTCCGGCCAGGACGACTTATTATTGGCTGAGCGTGAACTGCGCCTGGTCTTTAATGGTGACCGCGTTAAAGTGCGTCAGACTTCGGTAGACCGTAAAGGTAAAGCCTGGGGCTATATTACTGAAGTTGTGCAGCATCGTGTCAAACAGATCATTGGTAAAGTGTCAGAATATGATGGTGAATACTTTATCCAGCCAGCCAACCCAAATGCGCATCAGCCAATCACCCTTGAAAAAGAACTGATCGAACATGCCCAGGCTAATCTGGGTGACTCTATTCGTGTGGCGATTGATACCTATCCGACCCGTGAAGAATTCGCGACTGGACATATTGTGCAGTCCATGGCAGACAAGGCCGATACTGAAATCATTATTCCACAAACCATTTTAGAATATGGTTTGCCTTATGAATTCCCGGAAGAAGTGGTTAAAGAAGCCGAGAGCTTTAAAGAGCCAACGGCCAAAGACCGTGAAGGTCGTGTGGATCTACGTGATTTAGCCTTGGTCACCATTGATGGTGAAGATGCACGTGACTTCGATGATGCGGTTTATGCCGAAAAACGTCCGGGTGGTGGCTATCGTGTGGTCGTGGCCATTGCCGATGTCAGCCATTATGTGCGTCCAGGCAAACCACTGGATGACGAAGCGCAGGAACGTGGTACTTCGGTGTACTTCCCGCACTTTGTTTTACCGATGCTGCCTGAAGCATTGTCGAATGGCCTGTGTTCTTTAAATCCGAATGTTGACCGCCTATGTATGGTCTGTGATTTAAAATTGTCACGTGCTGGCCGAGTCACCGGTTTTGAGTTCTATCCATCTGTCATGCATTCCAAAGCACGTTTGACCTATGATCAGGTCGCACAGTATCTGGAAGGCGATAGTCAAGCCATTACTGAAGATCGCGAAGTCCGCAAGTCGATCAACACCCTGTTCCAGCTTTATCAAGTTCTTAAAAGTTTACGTGCTGAACGCCATGCCATGGAATTTGAAACTGTTGAAACTTACATGACCTTCGACGAACTGGGCGGAATTAAAGAAATTCTTCCACGCAGCCGTAATGATGCGCATAAGCTGATTGAAGAATGTATGTTGCTGGCCAACGTGGCAGCCGCAGAATATGCATTGAAAAATGAAATGCCAATGTTGTACCGCGTGCATGAGCCACCTGAGTTCTCACGTATCCAGAAAGTCCGTGACTTCGTCAAGCTGCTGGGTTTGAATTTCCCGGAACAGCCGACTCAGAAAGATTATCAGGCGGTGATTGAAGCGACCAAAGAACGGATTGATGCACCAAGTATTCATGCGGTGTTATTACGCTCCATGATGCAGGCTTACTATGGTGCGAGTAATGCAGGCCATTATGGTCTGGCTTATGAAGCCTATACACATTTCACTTCACCAATTCGCCGTTATCCGGATCTGTTATTGCATCGTGCAATCAAAGCACATTTAAATAACAAGCCATCTCCACTTTCAGGTGGTGCTTTAGATGAAGCTGGTGACCATTTCTCTGCCACAGAACGTCGTGCAGATGAAGCATCACGCTCGGTAACGACCTGGTTGAAATGCCATTATATGCAGCAGCATCTGGGTGAAGAATTTGTCGGCATTATTAGTGCAACGGCAGAATTTGGCCTGTTTGTCACGCTAAAAGACCTGTATGTCGATGGTATGGTGCATGTCAGCCAGCTAGGCGATGACTTCTTTGTCTTTGATCAAAGCAGCCAGAATCTGATCGGCCAGAACCGTGGTCAGGTCTTTGGTCTGGGTGATGAAGTCAAAATCAAGGTTGCCGGTGTCAATCTGGAAGAACGTAAGATCGATTTTGAACTGGTGCAACAACTCAGTCATGCCGGCCGTGCAGTTCGTGCCCGTGCACCGCGCGTGAGTGAGAAAAAACCAGTATCACGTCCAGCAGCGACAGAAGAAGTGTTTGGCAATAATGAACGTGAATCTAAATCCAACTTGAGCGCCGATGGAGAACAACCCATACGACGCAAAAAAGGAAAAGGAAAACCCAGCTCTTACAATAAAAAGTCTGCTAAACCATCTGCAGGAAAGTCTGAAGCAAAGGTTAAAGATAAAGTAAAGAAAAAGGCCAAGGTCAAAAAGAAAAAGTCGAATGCAAAAGCCAAGACTGAATAATTTTTGATGGTTTAAAAAGAGCGCTACGGCGCTCTTTTTTCTTTTAAACCTTATCCAGAATAAATACGATTAGAGTAAAAATACTTACCGCATCGAATCATCAACTTAGATCAGTCTGATCAGGTACCTTCCCTATTTCTAAACAAAACTGACAGGAAAACTGCCTCCTATTTTGATCTACACTCAAGCAGTGAAATTCAAAAATCTGCAAAGACATATTTCCTATTTCTTTGAAACAGACTATGGAATTCTGCCTATTCTTAAACTATCTGTTTCGGAGTTTCAGCGAGCAACACCAATCAGTTGAACTATAACTCAACATTAGTAAAAGTAGCTTGGACATCATTGTGAACGAGATTGAATAAATCTCGATACCTCCTGCTTCAGAATAAATCACCGGTCAAGCTTGATTTCTCGATCAAGAAGCCTTACTTCTAGAACTAACACTGAAAATTAATTTGGCAGACCGACATGACTTTAGAAAAGGCAACTTTGCCTGTTCCACAATTTGATCAGATTACGCTGGCTGAGCTAAAAGAAAAAGTTGAAAGCTGTATCGCTGAAGGGCAAAAGTTCCTGAATGACCTCACCGAAACGCCTACTACAGTACAGGAGCAGCTGACTACTCTGGAACATGTCGACACGCTTGAAAACAATATGAGTGAGTCTTGGGGCATCTTGTCACATTTAAATGCTGTGATGAACAATGCCGAAACCCGTGATGTCTACCAAGCACTTTTACCGGGTCTTAGCGAATATTATACGCAACTGGGTCAACATACGGCGCTCTATCAGACCTATCAGCATATTTATGATGCGTCGATTTATAATGAACTGCCGGCAGCGCAGCGAAGCGCCATTAAACTGGCCTTACGTGATTTCAAACTGTCTGGGGTGGCATTAGAGGGTGAAGCGAAAAAACGTTATGCGGAAATTTCGGCTCGTCTGTCCCAATTATCATCCGACTTCTCCAACCATGTACTGGATGCGACTCAGGCCTATTTCAGACCGCTAAATGAAGAGGAGTTAGCGGGTCTATCTACCAGTAATATTGAGCTGTTAAAACAATATGGTCAGCAACGTGAACTGGATCAACCGGTGGCTACGCTGGATTTCCCGTCTTATCTGGCGATCATGACCCATTCAGAAAATCGTCCTCTGCGTGAAGAACTCTATAAAGCTTATACTACCCGCGCGTCAGATCAGGCTGAACAGAGCGAGTTTGACAATACTGCATTGATCGAAGAAATCCTCAGTCTGCGTCTGGAAATGGCAAAACTGCTTGGCTTTAATAATTATGCGGAATTGTCCTTAGCCAGCAAAATGGCACCAAGTGTAGAGGCCGTAGACGAATTCTTGCGTGATCTGGCAGAGCATGCCCGCGCGCCAGCAGAGAAAGAAATTGCAGAACTGAAAGCGATTGCTGCTGAAGATGGCATCCGTGATCTGCAACCGTGGGACAGTGGCTATTATTCTGAAAAGCTGAAAATGCAGCAATTTAATTTGTCACAGGAAGTGCTTAAACCTTACTTCCCTGCACCAAAAATCCTGCAAGGCCTGTTCAGTATTGTGAATCGTCTGTATGGCATTCAAGTCATTGAACGTGAAGCGCCTGTCTGGCATCCAGATGCACGTTATTTTGAACTAGAAGATCAGGGTCAGGTGATTGGCGGTTTCTATTTTGATCTGTATGCACGTCAAGGCAAACGTGGCGGTGCATGGATGAGCGGTTTCCGTTCCCGTATGCAGACCAGTGATGGCTTGCAAAAACCGATTTGTTATATGGTCGGTAACTTTACTCCACCCGTCGGCAATCGCCCTGCACTCTTGACCCATGATGAAGTGATTACACTGTTCCATGAATTTGGTCATGGCCTGCATCATATGCTGACAGAAGTGGACAATATTGCGGTAGCAGGTACCCATGGCGTGGCTTGGGATGCGGTCGAACTGCCAAGCCAGTTTATGGAATTCTGGGCCTGGGATCAGGAAAGTCTGGATCTGCTCAGCGAGCACATTGAAACTCAAGAATCCTTGCCGGCAGAGTTGCTGAAAGCCCTGCTCGATGCACGTTTCTTCCAGTCTGGCATGCAAACCCTGCGTCAGCTTGAATTTGCCCTGTTTGACCTGAGTATTCACCGAGCCAATCCGGCTTTAAATGCAACACAGGTTCAGGCTACTCTGAATGAGATCCGTGAAAAGTATGCGGTCCTACCGACCACCGACTATAACCGTTTCCAGCACAGCTTCAGTCACATTTTTGCCGGTGGTTATGCAGCAGGATATTATTCCTATAAATGGGCCGAAGTTTTGGCCAGTGATGCCTTCGACCGCTTTGAAGATGAAGGTATTTTTAATACCACTACCGGAAAGCAGTTTCGGGAAAATATCCTCGCAGTTGGCGGAAAAGACACAGCACTTGACGCATTTATCAATTTCCGCGGACGCGAGCCAAAAATAGATGCGTTGCTGCGTCATCAAGGTTGGACGAACCCCTCTAAAAACGCTTAAACTAGCTTTTTAAGTTGATCACAAGGTGAGTATGATGACCATTAAACGTCGTTTCATTGCAGGCGCAAAATGTCCAAAATGTCAGGCGTTAGATCGCGTCGTCATGCTGACCTCTGGTGAAGATGAATGGATCGAATGTATTGAATGTGGTTATGAAGAAAATCGTCCCACACATGTTGATCAACCAGAAACACCAGCTGTTCCAGATGAAGTTGGCGTGATTCAGTTTAAACCTCGTTCAGTAAAATAAAAATCAAGGTTCAAGCTATGTCAGTAGAACAAAGAAATAACCCCAAACTTTTAATGGGGATTATGGGGGCTTTAGTTACTGTCGTTGCATTGGTATTGCTATATCAGTGGTTGAATGCCTCTTCCGGTGAAGCGGAACGCATACATCAGGAAGATATCGCGGCTGTTCCGGCAGCAAAACCTGCGGCGAAAACTGAAGAAGATACGGCGGCAGCGAAAGCACCTGAGACGATCGAAGCTAAAGCACTGGTATCAAATCAGCTGTTAGATGCACCAGTGCCGGAGAATGCCAGTTTGGCCAAAGAAGAAGTGGCTAAATTAGATGACATCCAAGTTCAGCTCAATGAACAAAAAGCCACACTGGATGCGCAGCATAGCGATGCCGACCAGTTGATCCAACTGAAAGAGGAACAGATCAAGTTACTTGAAGCACAACTTGCTCAAAGCCAGTAAATCTCGACAGCATTTCAGCTAGAATATCGTCAGATCTTCTAGCTCAGTTGTTTCCATGTCTGCCCCAGCCGCTCCGCATCTGCTTAAAGCCATTCTGTTACTGACCTGCTCTGCTTTTCTCTTTTCAGTCATGGGCGTCTGTATCCGTTATGCCTCAACAACAATTGATAATGCTACCGTGGTCTTCTTTCGCAATTTTGTTGGGCTGTTTATTTTCCTGCCTTTCATTTTCAATAAAGGCATTGGTTTTTTCAAAACTGAAAAACTATGGATGCACACTTGGCGCGCAGTGGTCGGCCTGACTGCCATGTACGGCTTTTTCTATGCCATTGCTCATTTAAAACTCTCCAATGCCATGGTCTTCACCTACTCTTCCCCGATTTTTATTCCTTTGATTGCTTGGCTATTTCTCAAGGAAAAAATCACCACAAGCATGTTAGCCGCAGCTCTGATTGGTTTCATCGGCGTACTCTGTGTTGCCAAACCGGATTCGGGTTTAATTAACCTGATGTCGGTCATTGGTTTGGGTGCAAGTTTTCTGGCGGCGATGGCGTTTGTCACGGTTCGAGCGCTGACCAAAACCGAGTCTCCGGAAAAAATCGTATTTTATTTCTGCTTTATTGGCACCCTGATTTCAGTAATTCCGATGTTCTGGCTATGGCGACCTTATACTCTGACAGAACTCAGCTATCTGATTACTGCTGGCATCCTGGCCAATTTCAGCCAACTGTTCATGTCAAATGCCTACAAGCTGGCTCCGGCAGGACAAATTGGACCGGTCAACTATGTGGCGATTTTCTTTGCCGGCATGTGGGGCTTTCTGTTCTGGCATGAGGTTCCAGACCTTTATAGCCTGATTGGGCTGGGGCTGATTTTCTGTGCGATTCTACTGTGTAGCCCGATTCTACAAAAGCGCCTGAATTCATCCAAGATTTGATCAAGATTCGAAATCAAAGCAATAAAAAAGCACCCGTAGGTGCTTTTTTATTGCTTTTTTCTTATTGATACCAGCCGAACAGTTTAAAGATATAAGGCACATAGGCAATGATCAGCATCGCAGGCAGCAATACTATCACTGGTAAAATCCAGCGTTCATAACGATAGTAAAAAGACAGATGGCGAACTTCCGCATCCGCTTCAGCCACCTCAGCATCGCCAATCGACTGTCTGGCCAGCAGATGATTCAGCGCAACCGGTGGCGTCACATAACCCAGCTCAAAACCAATCAGGGTAATCATCCAGAAATGAACTGGATGAATGCCATATTGGTAAGCCACTGGAGCCACGGTTGCCGAAATCAGAATCACCGCGCCAAATGGATCCATGATCATCCCGACAAAAATCATCAAGCCGACAATCAGTGAAATCACCAAAATAGTACTACTGATATCGGTCGGGAAGGCTTCCATAATTTCAATACGTTCCAGCAAGCCACCGACACTCACCGAGAGTGCCATCAGAATGACCAAGGCACCAATATGGCCCACGGTCTCACTGGTCGAAATATGCATGGACTTCCAGAAACCGACTTGACGTAAAATTTCGGTCGCCTTTGAGCGCTGCACAGCATGATCAACCACCAGTTCTTTGCCTGATTGTTCGCTATGTTCAGCTTCACGATATTCTGCATTGGCCGCAGCACCGGCTGTTGCCAGTTCAGGTGTCGATCTTGAGTTTAAAGTTGCGGTCAAAGTTTCATCCCAATGCCCCACTGCCGGCAACGGCGCAGGTTCATGACGCAACTTGTCGAACAAGACAATCATCAGCAGAATGACTGGCATCATCACCGGTGCGGTAAATTCATTCAGGTCAGTCGACAAGGCATATTTATAGAATAACCAGATCAGAATGAAAATCACGATATATGGAATAATCGCAATGAAGGCGCGACCGGATTGAGGAGCAGCCACAATAGGTGCAGCAATCCGGAATTTGTTTTCTGCAAAGAACAGGGAAATTACCAGGAATAAAGTCGAACTGAGCAGGAAGACATAAATCCCGTAGTGATAGAGTAAGTCGGTGGTCACTTCTTTATTCAGTGATGCCACAACGACAATCAGCAAGCAAGGACGTAAAACCACGCCCAGTGAACCAGACATTGCAGTGGCGGCCAATGCAAACTGACGGCGTCCGCCCGCATTCCAGACTTCCTTGTAAATAATCGCACCTGCGGCAATTACGAAAATCCCTGATGCTCCGGTATAGGCGGTCGGTAATGCAGCTGCCAGCAAGATTAACCAGGTCAGGGTTTCAGGGGCCAGATTCCATGGACGCAGAATATTCAGGAACATGTCCACGACACGGGTCTGTTTCAGCAACATACCGGCCCAGATAAACAAGGCCAGATTTAGGAAAATACTGGAAAACTCTACCAATTGACCGAGGTAAATCCCCTGTCCCATTGGATAGTCCATAAAAAAGGTGAAATTTATTCCGGTAGTAATGGCCATATAGGCATACAGCGGCACACTCAAAAAGGCCAGACCAAAACTGCCACCTTCGCGCGTTGGTTTTGGCTGTTTGATCACCTGATACAGGCTGATCAAGGTGAGTGTGCTGAACAGAATCATCCACAACCAGTAGATGTACTTCATCTCCCCCATCGGCACGCCCGAGTTCAATACGGACTGATATTGGCTATAGGATGAAAATGCCAGGAAAGCATTAGCGACCAGCATGGCGACCGAATAAACTTTAAAGTCGATACGCGTGCTCGGGCTACGTAAGCCAATATGATGGGTTTTTAGAGTGGCACTGATCGCAGCAAAGACCACCATGATGACCAGAAGCAAAGCCCGGTTTTCCGTACCAAACTTGAAGATTCCAAAAAAAGAGGTTTCAAACGTCCGATAAGCCCGAATACTTGGATGAGCTTGCACATGTTGAATGGCTTTATCATAAAACAGGTAGGATTCTTCACAGACCTGCTGTGCCTGTAACACCGCAGCACGGACATCCGCTTCCGAACGCACCCCGAAGAAGTCGGCATATTCATCGGCTGCATCGGCTTTTATCTGCTGCTGAACGCGTTGATCAACATTAATATTGCGTTCACATTGTGGACGCGTCGGCTCAGCCCTTAAAAATGAATATTGCATTCCTGTTGCCGGATCGCCGTAAATACGCTCCCCCATACGCAGCAACTGACCGTGAATCATTTCCCCGGTGCCAATAATCAAAGTGAGCAAAAGTAAAACCAGCACGACGAAGGTCGAGATCCACTCTGTCCATATATAACGCAACAGACCTAATCCTGATCTGTTTTGATCATTATTTTGCATGTGTATTCCTATTTTTATTTTAGCGGCCTGATGCTTGGTCTAGGACGCTGATCTTCCCTTCTGCCTAGAAAATTCCTTTTCAAAGGTCAGGATCTTTATTCTATGTTTTGACTTTGCATGAAAATTGGCACAATAAAAATGACAATTTATATTTTCTTTTTGTATTTTCTGCCAAGTAAATTATTTATCTCTGCACTTTAATTATCCCGAAAATAATTGCTCACAATATAGATCAGCGCCAGAATCACGCCCCAAATCACCCCAAGTAAATGTGCCTCAACCAAAACCGGACTACCGATCAGCTGCGCCGTCCCGACATTGCCAATGGTGTTTTCCCAGACCAGTTTGGCAAAAATCAAAAATAATACCAGCGCCGCAAAGCCGCGTTCCCGCTTATACAGCAAATGTACACAGGCTACGGCGACATAGGCACCATGCAGCACGCCCGACAGGCCAGCATAGGCTTCAATATTGGGTAAGAAAAAATAAAAGCTTAAACTGATCAACGGTGGCAAGATCAGCAAAATGGCACAGAAATGCCAGACGGTAGCGCGTGGAAAAATGAAAGGTAAACAGATAAAGGCGAGAATGTTTAGAAAGTAATGAATCCAGCTCACATGTACCCAGTGCGCTGTCCAGAGTCGCCAGAATTCACCCAGCAGACTCTCTTGCCAGTAGATAAAATGATCCTGAAAAATTTGCAGACATGCAGAGAGAGAGACAAAAGCCGCTAGAAAAATAATTTTTCGTCGAAAATGTTGATCTAGCATCGGCCTGTTGTCCTCCCTGACCATCTAATTTGACTTCATCCCTGAAGCTTCATGCATAGTATCTGCATTACAGATCCGCACTGAACAGATCATCGAGCTCGGAAGAACTGTCGGATTCATCCCAGAAACGTTGCATGCCATCATCGCCACTACGTATACCAGTATTTTCTGTCCAGTAACGATCTGATATGCCACTGACCATAATCGCGGCCATGCTGTCAATCAGCTTGAATTGCGGATTTACCGGTTTTTCCTCCGTACGGGCCTGAGCAAAGGTTTTCAAGGCATCCCGAACTTTGGCATCATCGCCACTGGCCTGAGCCGCTACGGCATACAAGGCATGAGATAAACGTACACCTTTTTGCTCACCAATTTGTGTAGATTGTTTTAATGTTTGGTAAGGGTCAGGCTTGCCTTCCCCTGCGCCTGGCAACAAAGTCCAGATCACCGCACGGGTGGCATTCGGCGCACCCCAGAATTTCGCGTTATCCAGACACACCATGCCACGTTCGACCACGGCAGCAATATCTTTCGGTACATGCACTGCACCACCCGAGTTAATATCATTGGTCATGGCCTGCAAGCCACTGAGCATACCCAACAGATAAACCGTTTGCTCGATATCACTGTTCATGCGTGGGCATTCTTCACCCAGGGCTTTTTGGTATTTCTTTTCATAACGGCTCTGGAACAGTTGATAACCGGTATATTGACGCTGTGCTGCCAGTGCCGCCCAGCGCTTCTGCTCGATTCGGGCATCTTGAGCTTCTGCCACCTGATTGGTTTTTGAAGCACGTAAATAGCGTAACTCGGCTTCCAGCGCTTTTTGCTCGGCACAAATACCGGCAGCCGAATACATCAGCACGGCCACCCGTGTTGGATCCGCCCCCATTTCTTTGGTCGCCATAATGGCCGGCGTTAAAGAATTCCCTGAATTACACACCATTTCAGCATCATCCATCGCTAAAATCGGCGGTACAATATGGTTTTCGGTGAAACCCAGTGCAACATTGGCACCGGTTTTAATGACCTGAGAACACCCCGTCAAAACTGTTGTTGTTATTGCAATGGTCGCCATACCTTGGCATATTTTACGGACGTCTGACATTTTCCTGTCCTCTATAATTGTGATTATGTCCATCTTTCTGCTAAAGATATCAGAAGCATTTTGTGAATAAAAGAGTATTTACTCTAATTTAGACGAGACACTTTGCCATTAAATAGCCGCGCTGCAATTGACTGTATTTAGAAGAATACCAAATTTTGGGCAAAAAAAAGTAGCATTGCGACGGTTCAGCACATGCTACTTATTAACTGTACAAGCAGAAAAATAATAAACCCTGCTTGATTAAGATGAAAATTTATCCTTCAACACTGTCCCGAGTCGTCCGATCACCAGCGTTAAAACAATCGCTACGATCAGAAACATCCATACTGGAAATTCCATTAAGGTCTCCCGTAGTTGCTGTTGGTGAGTTAAATGTACAGGCTAAAAATAAAACATGGGGAATAAATTGTCAGACAATTCCTCTAAGTCATGGATTAACCTTGATTTCTGTCTGACAATAAAAATAGGAATTTGGTCTAAATATTTGTTTTATGAGCATTTTAATTAAATCATTAAAATGCGTTTGTTTTACAACTAAATTAATTTAGTCAATAATTTTAAGGATTTCCATTGTTTGAAGGGCAATTGATCACACCAGATCAATAAAGGTCGCGCCTTGGCATGCTGGAAATACACCACAATATACGCCTGATGATCAATTACGTGACTAATACATACCCGACGGGTCGGTCGTGCTTTGGTAGTCAATGACCATTCACGTCCATCCAGATATTCAAACTGCTCAATCTGTGGTGTCTTGCGGTAAAACAGCTGATAAATCACCAAGCCTATGACAGCGCACACTGCCCAAAGTGCAATCGGTAATAACTGATACAACAGATACATCAGCAGTGCAAAAATAAAAAGCTGAAACGCCAATGCACACAGACTGCGTTTCAGCTTGAAGCAACGATTATCCATGAACGTAAAATTTAAGCTTCTTGATAAAATCTTTCAGTTCAGGACGCGGTGGCTCAGACACTTCCATAAACCAGTCCAGTAAATCCGGGTCTTCCTGCTCAACCAGCTCTGCAAACATCTGTTTTTCGAAAGGCTCAGCACTCAGGTAATGGTTTTTTACGTAGGGATCAAAATATACATCCAGTTCTTTTAGACCACGACGCGCACGATAAATCACTTTGCGCTCTTCTAAGCTGATGTCATCAGTCATCGAATTTCCCCAACTCGTTATAAACCCGAATAGTTTACCTGAAGCGCTGGCTGAATTTCGAGGGATTTCATAGAAATGACCAAAAGCATCAGCAGATTTAAGTCATTTGAACATTCCGCTCATTGCTGCTGATCTTGGCATGGCCTAAGTTAAACCAAACAGATCAAAATAAGGAATAACAAGATGCAATCTGCAGCCATTCGCCCACTCGCTCCGATGCTGCCGCGCCAACTCTTTACTGCCGAACATGAGGCTTTTCGCGAGACGGTACGTAAATTTTATGAGAAAGAAGTCATTCCACATACCGAGCGTTATGAAAGCCAGCAGCATGTAGATCGAGAGCTATGGAATAAAGCCGGTGAGCTTGGATTGCTCTGCGCTACCATGCCTGAGGAATATGGCGGATCTGGCGTAGACCGGTTGTATAGCATGATTTTGATTGAGGAACAGGCCTATGCCGGAGATTCAGCGACTGGGTTTTCGTTACATTCGGATATCGTCGCCAATTATCTGCTGAACTTTGGCAGTGAAGCTCAAAAACAGCAATGGCTGCCGAAAATGGCGTCTGGAGAGGTCGTCACCGCAATCGCCATGACCGAACCGGGAACTGGCTCTGACCTGCAAGCAGTGCGGACATCTGCTGTATTGGATGGCGACGACTATGTGATTAATGGTTCCAAGATTTTTATTACCAATGGCTATCTTTGCGATATGACGATTGTGGTATGTAAAACGGGCAATAATGACAAAGGTTCGGCCAATCTGTCATTGATTATAGTCGAAGCCGACCAAGCTGGATTTAGTAAAGGCAAGCCGCTGAATAAAATTGGCATGAAAGGTCAAGATACCTGTGAACTGTTCTTTGACAATGTTCGGGTTCCGAAAGAAAACCTGCTCGGTCCGGAAGGCATGGGTTTCATGATGCTAATGAAAGAACTAGCTTGGGAACGCCTGATTGTAGCGATTATCTGTCAGGCAGGTGCTGAAGCCGCTTTTGCCCACACAGTAAAATATACCAAGGAACGTCAGGCATTTGGTAAGAGCATCAGCCATTTTCAAAATACCCGTTTTAAACTGGCAGAACTGCGTACCGAAATTGAAGTCTGTCGCGCTTATCTGGATCGCTGTATGGAGCTGCAACTCAAGCATGAACTAGGCGTAGATGCCGCTGCTTCGGCCAAATACAAGATTTCAGAAATATATAGTAAAGTCGTAGATGAATGTCTGCAATTGCATGGCGGCTATGGTTATATGCTGGAATATCCGATTGCTCGGGCTTATATCGACAACCGTGCCAACCGGATTTATGCCGGTACCAATGAAATTATGAAAGAACTCGTCGCCCGTTCACTTTAAAATGGATGCATAAAAAAGGAGTCTCTCAGGACCATTGCTGTCCCACAATTTTTCACAAGAGGAAGCTCATTTGAGCTTCCTCTTGTTTTATGGGTATTTTATCGGGTGAAAATAAAGCTTTT
>NZ_JAMXXP010000040.1 GCF_024129355.1 Acinetobacter lwoffii
ATATCAAAGGGGCTGATGAAACAGCCAATGGTCTGGTGGAAGTGACGTTAGAGAATGGTGCCAAACTGGAATCAAAAACCGTGATTCTGTCAACCGGCGCACGTTGGAGAGAAATGAATGTTCCAGGTGAGCAGGAATATAAAACTCGTGGTGTAGCCTACTGTCCGCACTGTGATGGTCCTCTGTTCAAGGGTAAACGTGTTGCGGTCATCGGTGGCGGTAACTCGGGTGTTGAAGCCGCGATCGACCTGGCCGGTATTGTGGAGCATGTCACGCTTGTTGAGTTTGATACCAAACTGCGTGCGGATCAGGTGCTGCAAGACAAACTGAACAGTCTGCCGAACACCACCGTGATCAAGAATGCTTTATCTACAGAAGTGGTTGGTGATGGTTCACAAGTGACCGGCCTGAAATATAAAGACCGTGCCACAGATGAAGAGCATGTGGTTGAGCTGGCAGGGATCTTCGTGCAGATCGGTTTGTTACCAAATACGGATTTCCTGAAAGAAACCCAAGTTGAGCTGACCAACCGTGGCGAGATTGTGATTAACGACCGCAACGAAACCAATGTCAAAGGTGTATTTGCAGCGGGTGACTGTACCACAGTGCCGTACAAGCAGATCATCATTGCCACCGGTGAAGGTGCCAAGGCGTCACTGTCTGCTTTTGATTACATCATCCGTTCAGGACAATAAAAAAATAGCACCTGGGTTCCCCAAAACCGAGGTGCTATATCTTATAAATACATTATTATCGCTTTATAGGAACTCAGGACGCTAACACCCGAGTTCCTTTTTTTATATTTATTATTGGAACAGCCAAAAGTGTCCCCACGCACTTTCAGCTGTTCCTTTCCTCTGCACAGTTTTTGTTTTCAACCCTTATTTTTATACTTTCCCCAAGGTTGTTTTTATATAAAGCAATGTTTATTCCATCGCTTCATTTTTAAGATTTAAATAAGTTCAAACCCTTAAATTTTTCCAGTAATTGTTCTTGTGTTTCCCGATACTCCGGATGTGGAACAATGCATTCAATCGGACAGACATCTACACAGGTCTGATGCTCATAAAAACCGACGCATTCTGTACAACGGTTCACATCAATTTCATAAACTTTCGCACCCTCATAAATCGCGTCATTTGGGCATTCCGGTAAACACATATCGCAATTGATGCATTTGTCGGTAATTAGTAGTGCCATATTTAACTCGCTTGATAAGCCAGTGAAGATGCCGAAATATCCATAGTCGAGCTTGGCAGATTACGGATGAGCAGGGCATATTGCATATCAACATCTGCCGGAACTGGAATCTCAACGATATGACCTGAACCTTTGGCGTCTTCGATCAGATTACCTTTTTTGTCTTTCATTTCGGTTAAATTGAAAGTGATATTGCCTTTAGTCGTCATCAGTTCGAGTGAGTCACCGACGATAAAACGGTTTTTCACATCGATCTTGATGTAATCTCCATTGCGCTCCAGTACTTCACCACAGAAAATTTGATGATCAAAACTGGAAGAACCATGTTCATAATTCTGATATTCACTATGCACATGGCGGCGTAGAAAACCTTCGGTATAACCACGATTCGCTAAGCCTTCCAATTGTGTCATCAGTGACGGATCAAAAGGTTTACCCGCAAGCGCATCATCAATCGCTTTACGGTAAATTTGAGCAGTACGGGCGCAATAGAAATAAGACTTGGTACGGCCTTCGATTTTCAGTGAATGCACACCCACTTTAGTTAAGCGCTCTACATGCTGGACTGCACGCAGATCTTTCGAGTTCATAAAATAAGTGCCGTGTTCATCTTCTTCTGCGGCAAACATATCTTCATCATTCCGCTGCAATAACACAGGCTCATCAAACTGATGTTGTTCTTGCATGTGTTGTTCGTCGGCATCTTTGGAGCAGCAGCCTGAATCCAGATTTTTCACTGGAATCACATCACCGGTTTCATCTTCCTTAGCATCCAGCACTTTATATTCCCAGCGGCAGGCATTGGTGCAGGCACCCTGATTGGCATCACGTTTGTTCATATAGCCTGACAGCATGCAACGGCCAGAATAGGCCATGCACAGTGCACCATGAACAAAGACTTCAATCTCCATATCGGGCACTTGCTGTTTGATTTCTGCAATTTCTTCAATCGACAATTCACGTGACAGAATCACGCGGGTCAGGCCCATATTTTTCCAGAATTTCACGGTTGCCCAGTTCACGGCATTGGCCTGAACAGACAAGTGAATATCCATCTCTGGAAAATGTTCACGCACCAGCATGATCAGACCTGGATCGGACATGATCAACGCATCTGGCTGCATCGCCACTACAGGCGCTAAATCACGAATAAAATTTTTCAGCTTGGAGTTATGCGGCTGGATATTGACCACCACATAGAACTTTTTGCCGAGTTCATGTGCTTCTTTAATGCCAATGGCGAGATTGTCATGGTCAAATTCATTATTCCGAACCCGCAAGCTATAACGCGGCTGACCGGCATAGACTGCATCTGCACCATAAGCAAAGGCATAGCGCATATTTTTCAGTGAGCCAGCAGGTGAGAGAAGTTCGGTAACAGTGGTAATGCTCATGATCAAATCGAAAGACATATAAAAAGTACGGCTTTATTCTAATCATCCGGAATTTGGATTCAACCTAGTAAATCACTCGGAAATACGCGATTTGGATGTAAAACAAGGTTCTTTTTTAAGTAGGGAATCCTCCATAAAATATCTTCAATATTCAGTCATTTTCAGGATTTTCAAGCGTTTTTAAAATCTGGCAATGATCAATAGTGGTTGGGGTGTTGCAACTTTCTCTCAGTGTGATCAGTTGCCGTTCAAATATTTGTAATTCTTTAATTTTATTTGAAATATCCGAAAGATGCTGATCAATCAATTGGTTTACGGCACAGCACTCCTGCTCCGGATTTTGTTCAAGTTGAATCAGGGTTTCAATCTCTTTTAATGACATGTCCAAGGCACGACAACGCTTGATAAAAAGCAGTCTTTTTAATGTGTCTTCACCATAATAACGATACTGATTACTTGCTCGAAAATTCGGCTGAATAAAGCCTTTTTTCTCATAAAAACGTAAGGTATCGGTGCTTAGACCAGTTTTTTTGGCCATTTCTGAAATCAAATAAACTGACATATCGCCCTCATGCTTGACCTTGGAGTTAGTCCATAGTTTCTAATCAATTTATCGTATTTTGGATAAAAAATCATCGGGGGAGTTATATGGCCTGTAGTTGTAGTCCTGAACCGGCACCCATCAAGCCCAACAGCAAATTTAGAGCAGCGCTATGGATTGCCTTGCTGGTAAACTTCACTTTATTTGTAGTGGAGCTGATCGGTGGTGCATATGCACATTCATCAGCCTTGTGGGCAGACGCGCTAGATTTCTTTGGTGATGCCGTCAATTACGGGATTTCTTTGGCTGTACTTGGTGCGAGTCTGTATTGGCGGGCAACAGTCGCTTTGGTAAAGGGGATGACCATGGCATTGTTTGGTCTGGTAGTGATTGGCAAAGTGATTTACGCCTATCTGCAAGGCATTCCACCTGAAGCACTGACAATGGGCCTGATTGGCGTCCTAGCCTTAGTGGCGAATGTATTTACAGCAGCAATTCTTTATGCTTTTCGTGAAGGTGATTCCAATATGCGGTCGGTCTGGCTCTGTAGCCGCAATGATGCTATCGGGAATGCTGCCGTGATTTTGGCAGCCGTAGGTGTATTTGGTACAGGCAGTCTTTGGCCGGATATTATTGTGGCTGTAATTATCGCTACACTCGGCATCACATCAGGTTATCAAGTGATTAAGCAGTCTCTGGAAGAAAGATCACTTAAACATAAATCCAGCTAATTTTTATATTTAAAGCTGTCCTGCAGGGCAGCTTTTTATTTATTTCCATTTTTATAATATTTGAAAAATAAAGCTTTACAAATAAACAAATTAAATTAGAATCTCTGGCGAAATTCAGAAAATATACATAAATTTTAATAATTTAGTTTTTTGCATCGTGCGAGGGTTAATGTGAATTTAATTAAAATTTTTTCAATATTGGCAATATCGGGGCTAGCCGCTTGTAGTTCCAAAGTCGTGACTTATGATGCAACAGGAAAAATCATCGGTTCATGTATGGCGACGCGTGGCCTACTTTCGACCGCAAGTGCACATTGTAGTGGTTCAGGCGATGCCTTGGGTGTGAGTTATAATACGCCAAATGCTGCTACGGGCCTATTACCAACGCCACCAAGCCAAAATCAGATTAATTTAAAACCGTAAATAATAAAGGGGAATATCATGAAATTATCAGCACTTATTGCACTCGTAGTGACTGTTATATTGACGGGCTGTGCATCGTCAGTGACTACATTTGACTCTCATGGCCGTATGATTGGTTCATGTAAAGCGCAAACGGGTTTCATCATTGCAGGTGGCGCAGGCTGTTCAGGTTCTGCAAACCAGGAAGGTCGCGATCGTTAATTATTTGGTGATTATTCCAATAAAAAACCGGACTTTTAAGTCCGGTTTTTTATTTTAGAAAATCTTATTTTTCAACGAATGCACGTTCAATCACGTAATCGCCTAAAACGCCCATTTTCGGAGATTCTTTCAGACCGTGTTGATCAAGAAGCGCAGCAACGTCATCTAGGAATGCAGGGCTACCGCATAACATAGCACGGTCAGTTTCCGGGTTGAAACGTGGCAGACCGATTTTTTCAAACAGTTCACCGGTTTCAATCGCGGTGGTTACACGACCTTGGTTTGGATATTCTTCACGGGTGACGGTTGGGTAATATACCAATTTTTCTTTCGCGCCGAGTTCAGAGAAGAATTCATGATTTGGCACTTCATTCAGGATCAAATCTTGATAAGCCAGTTCTGAAATGAAACGGGTACCGTGAACTACGATGATTTTTTCAAAACGCTCATAAGTTTCAGGATCGCGAATAGTCGACAGGAACGGTGCAAGACCAGTACCAGAAGAAAGAAGATAAAGATTTTTACCTGGGTTCAAGTCATCAAGTACCAGTGTACCTGTCGGCTTTTTAGAAACCAAAATTTCATCGCCGACTTTGACTTTCTGTAAAATCGAAGTCAGTGGACCATCTGGCACTTTAATTGAGAAAAATTCTAACTCTTCTTCGTAGTTGGCGCTTGCAATTGAATATGCGCGCATTAACGGCTTGCCATTGACTTCAAGGCCGATCATTACAAACTGACCGTTTTTAAAACGCAAAGCAGTGTCACGAGTCGTTTTAAAAGAGAATAAAGTATCATTCCAGTGGTGGACGTGAGTAATCTTTTCGACGTTAAAAGCAGCCATTAAAGGTCTCAATAAATTATCAAATTAGAACAGCTTGCTATTCTAATCTAAATTCATTCTCGATAAACTGAATATATTTAATTGAGCTTATCAAAAAAAGTGATGATGACTGAACTGACGCTGCCGATTATTGGTTATATGCGTTCTCCCTATAAAGAAAAATTTGGCATTCCTCGTCAGCCGAATCTGGTTCAGGTCGAAAGCTATATTGAAATGGTCGGGCCCTATAATGACCTGCTCGCCTTTGAGGGAATTGAAGAATTCAGTCATTTGTGGCTGGTCTGGCAATTTCATGACAATAAAAACCAGCACAACAGCCAGTTTCGTCCACAAGTGCGTCCGCCGCGTTTGGGTGGTAACAAGAAAATAGGCGTGTTTGCTACGCGCAGCATGTATCGTCCATCACCGATTGGTTTATCTGTGGTCAAACTCAAAGAAGTGAGAAAAGTGGGCAAACATGTTCGAGTGTATGTGACAGGGAGTGACTTGCTCGATGGCACGCCAATTATGGATATCAAACCTTATATTCAATATTCGGATGCCATCATTGAAGCACAAAGCGGTTATGCACAGGATGAACCACCACGTAAAACCGTCATTTGGAGCGATGAAGCGGAGCAGCAAAAGCAACAATTACTAGGAAATGGAAAAATTTCTGTGCAGACTATTCAGGAACTGGAAGCTGTCTTATCTTTAGATCCAAGACCTGCATATCAGGAAGATGAAGAACGGGTATATGGGATGAAGTTTGCAAATGTTGATATCCATTTCAAAATTCATGCTCAGCAAGTGCTAATTGTTGCTATCCAGCATATTCCTTCCTAGATTATAGGTTCCACCACAAAACCCCAATCAACACCGCCATATGTAAAATCTGCACCGGTGCAAAATAAAGTACAAACTTCCAGCCACCGGTCAAAGCGGCATTGGCTGATTTGGCCAGGGCATGAGCACCCAGACCTAAAAGCAGGGCATAAATCAGACGCATATTGGAGGGATCACCTTGAACGACGACACTCGCCATCGCGGCATGAATCTCGAACAGAGAGGCGAGTAAGGTCCCGGCCAGTAAGCCGGCATCCCCGAGCCAGACCTCCAGTCCGTAAACTCCAGCCTGAATCAATGTTAATGTGACTGCAATAATCACAGCTTCTTTTAAGCTAAACATCTGGCTGTCTGATGATTCCATGCTCGGCGCAGGTTTTGCCTTGCGCAATAATAAAAACGCACAGGCTGCCAGAAGGATTACGGCAACTAAAGAGGGCAAAAGCAGGATTTTCAGCCAGCTCCATGATACCCCTCCAACCACAATCAATAGCAGTACGATGGTCGAGATACAGGACATCAGTGCGGCGCCGGCATTCGATCGTGCATCCATTTCACCTTTACGGACCTGTAAACCTAACTGAGCGATGGTGGCTGTACTGGAAACAAAACCGGAAGCAATAGAGGACAGCATCAGGGCATTTTTAGTCGAGAAAAAGCGTTTCGCAATATGCGCCAGAGCTTGTACCACTAAAATTAAGGTCAGTAATTTGAGAATAAGATAAGGGTTAAGCACTTCACCCCAGAAAGGTCGGTCAGGAGTAAGCGGTAGACCAATCAAAATCAAGGCCAGTAATAACAGTCCATCCCTGAACTCGGCTTCTTTAATCCATTTCCCGGCAATATTGTGCATGGTATGTTTGGCCATCAAAATACCGGTTAAGAGCACGGAAAGACCGGCTGCCAGAGAAATATTCCACAAACACATGGCGCCAATAAAATAGGTCATCACAAATGCAAGCTCTGTGGTAATGCCCGGGTCATCTGGCTGATTTTTTATGGATAAAATGACCATGCCACCCACGATCAAAGCACCTATTACAGCAATCACGATTCCAAACAGGAAACACAGTGCGCCCAATAAAGCACAGATCGCAAAGGAACGTAAGCCGGCAAAACTCGGTTGCTGCTCACGTTGTTTATGCCGTTCCCGCTCCAGACCAATCAATAGGCCGCAGCCCAATGCCGAGGTGAGTATCGTGAGCAGTTCATGAAAAGAATGCGCATGCAGGGGAACCGCAGTCAAATCCATCTGTGACCTCAGCAAGCTAAGAGTTGATTATTTAAAAATATATGTGATGAGATCAGGTTTGCATAGATCAAAAATGTTGCAGTAGTGATCAAATCCATTCTTTACTTTCTTTTTGAGATTGAAATAGAAACGTACATTCGATAGGTCGGGAGCATGCGAAAAACTGCAAAAACTTGTTATAGTGGAGGCAAGTTTGGGGACTGATAATAATGAAATTTGACTTTGAAATTGATACGGCATGGTGTCTAGACCAACTCTTTAAAGACGGTAAAATCAGTGAACGCGACCGAATGCTGGTACAAACCACTCATCGGCAACGTGAACAATTAAAATGGCACCCTTTACAGTGGATTGCCAATTTTAATCTGGTCGATCAGTCCCATCCCCAAACGACTTTGACCCTGAACCGTTTATGTCAGTGGCTGGCAGAAAAAACCGGATTGATGTTCTATATTATTGATCCGCTTAAAGCTGATGTACAGGCATTGACCCATGTCATGTCGCAGGAATATTCACTGCGCAACCGTATTCTGGCGGTAGAAATTCAGGCAGACAAAGTTCTGATTGCTACAGATCAGCCTTATAAAACTGAATGGATGTCGAATCTCGAGCAGAATATTGCACCAAAAAAAATACAACGGGTATTACTGAATCCAGAACAATTACAACGTTATATTACTGAATACTATCAAGTCAGTCGTGCAGTTAGTGGTTCACAAAAATCGTCTGCCTATGACCGGGAAAATAAGGGCGTCGAAGCCTTGCTGCAACTGGGCGATTCCCAGAATCCGGATGCCAATGACCAGCATATTGTCAAACTGGTGGACTGGGTGCTGCAATTTGCTTTTGAACAAGGTGCCAGTGATATTCATATGGAACCACGTAAAGACACCGGCAAGATCCGTTTCCGGATTGATGGGGTGCTGCATACGATTTACAACATGCCGGCCAATACATTGACCGCCGTCATTTCCCGGATCAAGATTTTGGGCCGGATGAATGTGGCGGAAAAACGTAAACCACAGGATGGTCGACTGAAAACCCGGACGCCGAAAGGACAGGAAACTGAACTGCGTCTGTCGACCTTGCCGACCGCCTTTGGTGAAAAACTGGTAATGCGTATTTTCGATCCGGAAGTACTGGTGAGAAGTTTTCAGCAACTTGGCTTTGAAGGTCATCTGCTGAATGACTGGAACAATCTGACCAGTCATAGTCATGGCATTATTCTGGTGACCGGTCCGACCGGTTCCGGTAAAACTACTACGCTTTATTCAACTCTGAAGCAGCTGGCGACTGAACAGGTCAACGTCTGCACGATTGAAGATCCGATCGAGATGCTGGAACCTAGCTTTAACCAGATGCAGGTCAATAATGGTATTGATCTCGGTTTTGCTGACGGCGTGCGCGCACTAATGCGTCAGGACCCGGACATTATCATGGTTGGAGAAATTCGTGATCAGGACACTGCCAATATGGCGATTCAGGCAGCATTGACCGGTCACCTGGTTCTATCGACTTTACATACCAATGATGCGCCGTCGAGTCTGACCCGTCTGCATGATTTAGGCGTACAGCCATTTTTGACAGCAGCAACCATCTTGGGTGTTCTGGCTCAACGTCTGGTACGTAAGCTGTGTCCGCACTGCAAACAGGAAAGCTTCCTGAATGAACAGGAATGGCAGCATCTAGCTACGGATTATCCTTTGCCGCGACCGGAATTTGTCTTTAAGGCGGTGGGCTGCGAAGAATGCCGGCATACCGGCTATAAAGGCCGTATCGGGATTTATGAGTTTATGCCATTGAGTCTGACCACCAAACAGTTGATTGGTGCCGATGCCAACCTGAACCAGCTGCGTCAGCAGGCTAAAAAAGAAGGGGTAGAGCCGCTCAGAATTGCCGGGGCACGCAAGATTCTGGAAGGTGTGACCACGCTTGAAGAAGTCTTGAGAGTCGTACCCTTAAATTAATTTTGAAAATGAAGTAATCTTAAGATTCAATTCATCTTCGGCTGTTTTAATAGCATCATCGAAACAAGGCAAGACTTTAAAGAGGTAACTGCGATGAAAATGATGATAAATACGGTTTTGGCAGCTGCATTGATGGGTTCTATTGCGACGGCTACGATAGCAAGTAGTGACACTGCTGTGAATCAGGCCGCTTTTGCTAAATCGACTACAGTCAAACAGGCACTGGCCATGAAAGATGACAGCAAGGTTCAGCTTAAAGGTTATGTCGTAAAAGCGGTCGGTGATGAAAAATACCAGTTCCGAGACAGCACAGGAACTATTACTGTTGAGATTGATGATGAACTTTGGCAAGGCAAACCGATTTCAGCCAAAACACCGGTAATCATCACAGGTGAAATCGACATTGATTATAAACCGGCAAAACGTGTTGAAATTGAGGTTGATCAGGTTCGTTTCTAATATCCCCTGATTTGCTGAAATCAATTTGAACACAGCGACAAAAAACCACATGCAAGTTACCAAAAAGCATGTGGTTTTTTTGAGTCTGGAACTTTTTCAAGGCAAGATAGAACAAGGAAGCAAACGGAGCAGAATATGCGTATTCTTTTGGCAGAAGATGATCAGTCTCAGGCAGACAGTATCCAGACCTGGCTGGAAATGGATGGTTATGTGATTGATCGGGTAGAGCGCGGTGATCATGTGATCCTGGCGATTGAGCAGCATCAATATGACTGCATTCTGCTGGATCGTGGCCTGCCGAATGCCACTGGAGACGAGATTCTGAAAAGTTTGCGCAGCCAACAGCAAGATACGCCAGTGATTTTTATTACAGCTAAAGACAGTATTGATGACCGCGTCGAGGGGTTGGATTTAGGCGCGAATGATTATCTGGTCAAACCTTTTAGTCTGGAAGAACTTTCGGCCCGAGTTCGTGCCCAACTCAGACAGAAACAGCAAACACCGAATCATATCCTGCAATGGCAAGATCTCAGTCTGGACACTCAAGCCAAGACCCTAACTAAAGAAGGTCAAGCTGTGAATCTGACTGCGAAGGAATTTCAAATTCTATACAAGCTGATGCAGCAGCCTGAACATATTGTCACCCGTGAACAGCTGGAAGAATCGCTGTACGCTTGGGGTGATGAAATTGAAAGTAATGCCATTGAAGTATTTATCTATCAGCTGCGTAAAAAAATCGGCAGCCAGATGATCAAGACTATTCGCGGTCTGGGCTATCGCATGCATAAGGCTGAGGTATAAACCTATGTCAGCTGCTATTTCCTTGCAAACTAAACTGATCAAACATGCGCTGTTCAGTTCGATATTGGCTGGAATATTGGCCTGGCTGCTGTTATTGGGAATTTCCAGTTATCAAGCCAGTCAGCTGCATGATGAATTAATGGAGCAGATTTCTGAGTTGCTGCTTGGCGATGTGACCCAGGCCAAAGACGCCCAGGTCGATGAACTCAGTGAACAGTTCGATATCCAGTATGCCTTGTTGCTAGATCAGCAGATACTGACTACTTCGATTGATGATGAATTAATTAATACCATTCCAAAAGCACAGAACAACGGCTTTCAGTTTGCTTATGAAAATGGTCATTTTATCCGGATACTGACTGCGGAAGATGACGACCTTCAGGTCAAAATCGTACAGCCACTTTCAGTACGTTTCGATGAACTCTGGCAAACTACTTTGGGCTTTGCCGGGATCTTATTCACTTTATGGCTAGTGCAATGGCTGATTCTAAGGGTCTCGGTCAAACGCCAGTTACGGCCATTAAACAAGATTTCGCGTGCCATTGGTTCCAAGACTGCTCAGGATCTGAGTCCTATTAAAACACCTGACCCTGAAATCACTGAACTGCAACCGATCATTCGTCAGCTGAATGCCATGCTCGGCCGGCTGGAGAAATCACTGGCTGCTGAACAGCGTTTTACTGCAGATGCTTCACATGAGCTGCGTTCGCCACTGTCTGCGATTCAAATGCGTCTACAGGTTTTAAAACGCAAATATCAAGATGATGCACAGCTCCCTCAGGCATTACAGTTGATCCAAAATGATGTCAACCGCGGCACGCAGGTACTGGAAAATTTACTTTTACTGGCACGACTCGATCCGGAGCGAACAGGGCAATTAGCAACGCAAACGATTAATCTTAAGAATCTGGTTCAGGAGGCTTTGCAGGCCTTGCAGCCTTTTGCAGAAGAAAAAGACATTCATTGGAATCTAAAACTTGAGGATGCTGTGATCGAAGCGAATCCAGAACTGATTTTTAGTTGTATTCGCAATCTGGTCGACAATGCGATCCGTTATACGCCGCAACAGGGACAGGTCGAGATCCGAACAGTTATTGAGCAGCATCAGATACAGTTACTGATTGAAAACTCAGGAGAGGGGATTGCTGATGAGGTACTGGAACGTTTAGGTGAACGTTTTTATCGGGCTTTGGGTACGCGAACTCAGGGTTCAGGTTTAGGCCTGTCCATTTGCCAGAAAATTATGGCACTGCATGCAGCTAAAATTGACTATGCGCCGTCGGACTTGGGTGGACTTAAAGTGTCATTGAGTTTTGAGCCTGATGGCAAAATCTCATGATTAGAAGATTAAAAAGCAGTATGCGCTGATTCATACTGCTGCTTCCCACGTTTGTTATTATTAGAACTGATTTAATTATTTGGTCAGAATAAGACGGTTATTGCGGGTCAGGCGCAAGCGGTATTCTTCGCCGGCATGCATGATCCGGATTTCACGACCCAGTGCAAACAGATTGTTGGAGTGCAGCATTGGCAAGGCATGGTGAGTATCATTGTTACGGGTGAATAGGCTAAATGGGGCGTTCATTCCGTCGACTCCGTGGTGTGTTTTGGATTGATTTAAATGATAATCATTATCGAATATATCTGTCAACGAAATATTGAGCAATTTATAAAAAACTCTAATTTGCTTACAATCTGTAAAACTTTACCGGTTCTGTACATCATGACTAAAGCTACAATTCATGTCGCAATTGCGCTTTTATTTTATCAAAATCAGGTTCTCGTCGGCTGGCGTGAGGCCAAGCAGCATCAGGGCAATAAATATGAATTTCCAGGCGGAAAAGTTGAACAGGGCGAATTACCAGTCGAAGCCTGCCGCCGCGAAGTGATTGAAGAGGTCGGGGTTGATATCGAACGCTGGCATGCTTCTGATTTTATTTCTCATGAATATGAAGATCTCATCGTCAATTTGCATATTTTTCATGCTTCAGTACAACCTACTCAACTGGCTGAAATCAAACAGCCTTGGCGTTGGTATAGCCGGGAAGAACTTGGTCAGCTGAATTTCCCGAAAGCCAATCAGTCCATGATTCAAAAGCTGCAATGGCCGCAGCGCATCAAGATTGCTGAAGATCTAGATATCTTATCAAGTCTGGATACAGATCAAATGTTGTATTGGCGCGTTGAAGCAACGCCTGAACGGATCATGCAATTACAGCAATATCCGGTAGATCAACTCTCCAAGTTAATCATTAATCAGCAGCTTTGGTCACAACTGAATGAATTGCAGCAGCAGACGATTCGTACGATTCATCTAAAACAGATTCAATTGATGGACTTGAAACAAGGTGAATTGAAATCTGGTTATCGTTATCTGGCAGCCTGTCATGACCTGAGTGCTTTAATGCATGCAGAACAGATCGGTTGTGAAGCAGCCTTGCTGAGTCCGGTACTGGCGACTGCAACGCATCCCGACACACCTACGCTAGGCTGGGAGCAATTCAAGCAAATGGCAGAGCAGGTACAGATTCCGGTTTTTGCTTTAGGCGGAATGAAGACTGAAGAACTCGATTATGCAAAAAGCCAGCATGCTTATGGCATTGCCGGCATTCGCTATATTTAAACACTTTATTTAGAAAACAAAATTTCTATTGGCAAGTCAGTTTCTATGGGAAATTATCTTAAAGCTTTTTCAGTGCCTGTTGAGCTTGCTGAATCGCTTTGGCATTTTTCCGCAACTGAGCAGATTTAAGGCGTACTTGCCAAAGCTGCTTTTTCATGGCACTAGATTGTGCATAACTCAGGCCACGTAAGGCAAAAGCATCGGCGCTTGCTGGCTGATTTTTACGGTTGGCGATCATGCCCAGGTATAAATACGTTTCCGGTGCCTGAGGGGCCAGTCGCTGTGCCTGAGTTGCAGAAGCTTCAGCTTGAGCAAACTGCTGCTTGGTATAGGCCTGCTGGGTTTGCTGCATCAGACTCTTGAAGGCCGGCAGATTACGTCCATCATCAAACTTTTGGCTTTTCGGCTTCTGTTCAGGAATGACAATTTTCTGACGTTTGATGTCAGGACGGTCATAAGGCGTAATCACTACGCCATCTGGCGTTTTTGCCTTAGGTTTTTCCACCGCAGGCTTGGCAGGGGTAACTGGCTTTTCTGGCTCAGATATACTTTGGCAGCCCACCAGACTGAGGATGAGCAAACCAGGGAGGATTTTTCTTAACATAAACATAGACTCAATTAATGGCTATAACTTCCACTGGCGATAATACGGGTTTCGCTCTCAAGATCGCGTTCTATTTCTGTTTCACTTTCTTGTATGTAGCGACTCATATCATCCTGTTCAGCATCAGATGGCGCAGGTTCTGAATCAATATCATAAGGTTCCGTCGCATAATGCGAGATGCCGCAGGCAGTCGCCTGATTTGGCAGGGCATGACGCGAAATCGGGATATACATGGCGCCTTCACAGCCTTGTGCAGACAATAAACCAGTATAACGATCCAGCCAATGCCATTCGATTTCATTCGGCTGTGGCAGATTCACCGGTTTCTGGCGCAACTGTTTCATGACATTGGTCCAAACGGGCAGGGCACCTGAAGAACCGGTTAAGCCAGTGACTTTGTTGTCATCCAGACCGAGCCAAACCACGGTCATATAATTACCTGAGTATCCGGCAAACCATGAGTCACGGCTGTCATTCGTAGTACCGGACTTACCAGCAAGATTCAGACTGCGTGGTAAGCTGTTATAGGCTGCACGACCTGTACCATTCGACATGACCTGTTGTAAGCCATAATTCAGGGCATAAGCAGAAGCTGGATCAATGGTCGGTTGTACACTCAGGCTATAACGATCCAGAGAGCGGCCGTTGGCATCCACCACAGAGCGAATCGCTTTGGTTGGGTATTTAAAGCCGCCTGTAGCAAAGTTGCCGTAAATATTCATTACTTCCATCGGGGACATATCTACCGCACCCAAGTAAATCGATGGATAAGATGGAATATCTGAGGTCACACCAAATTTTTTCAGATGATTAATAAAGGTGGACAGACCAAATTCTTGTGCTAAACGCACAGTGGACAGGTTATAAGATTGCGATAAGGCTTGTGACATTGGAATGACACCATGTCCGCGACCACTATAGTTTTTCGGCGTCCAGGTTTTGCCATCACTCTTGATGCTGATTTCACTGTCTTCAATTGGGCTTGCCCAGTGATAACGGTTCGATTCCAGGGCACTCAGGTAGATCACCGGTTTTAGCAGGGAACCGACTTGACGCTTGGCATCGACTGCACGGTTAAAGCCGGTAAAATCTTGAGTAGAACCTACTGCGGCCACCAGCTCACCATTTTCCGGATGCGATACCAATACCGCACCCTGTAAATCTTTCAGGCGACCCGGATTGGATTTGCTTAAACGCGCCACCGTCTCTTTAAAGCTGTCCTGAATTCTGGTTTGGGCCAAAGGATCTAAAGTAGTGAAAATTCGCAGACCCTGATTGGTCAGATCGGTTTCCTGATAATCTGTGCGTAATTGACGACGTACAATATCCAGAAAATCCGGGAAGCGGGCAGGGCCTAAAGTCGGTTTTGAAATGACATTTAACGGACGTGCGGTTTCTTTTTCATATTGTTCCTGAGTCAGATAGCCCATCACCAGCATATTATTCAGGACGATATCACGGCGTTTTTTCGCACTTTCAGGATTGCGCCATGGATTGTATAGACTCGGGCCTTGGACTAAACCCACCAAAAATGCTTGCTGGGAAATATTCAGTTCACGCAGTGGCAGGCCAAAATAAAACTGCGATGCCAGACCATAACCATTAATGGAGTAGTTACCATTCTGGCCGAGATTTACCTCATTCAGATAAGCTTCCAGAATTTCATTCTTGTCATAATGCAATTCAATCAGCATCGCCATAAAGGCTTCATTCACTTTACGTTTTAAGGTGCGCTCAGGGGTTAAATAGAAATTTTTGACCAGCTGCTGGGTCAAGGTTGAGCCACCCTGACGTTTACCACCGGTAATATTGCTGACTACGGCACGTGCAATACCACGCGGTGAAACCCCATGATGCTCATAGAACTTACGGTCTTCGGTCGCGATCAGCGCTTCGATCAAGGGCTTAGGCACTTTATTTAGCTTGATCAGCACACGGTCTTCGTTATGCTGCGGATAAATCCCACCAATTAATAAAGGTTCTAAACGCGCAATCCCGCTTGAAGACGGTTTGGTTGCGCTGACTTCTGCAATCTGTTCACCGCTGAAACTGACTTTTAATATTTGCTCCGGTTCAACCCGGTCACCAAAATCAAAGCCGCGTGTATGCACATACAGGGTATTACCCGTGGTGACAAAGCTGCCTGATTTGGTATAACTATCCGAATTTTTATAACCGAGTAATTTTAATTCTTGTTGGAAATCCTGCAGACTGACTGGGGCATTCACGTACACTTCCATCGGACGTGCGAAGACCTTGGCCGGAATATCCCAGCGCTGACCTTCAAACTTGTCGCGTACAATATTGTCTAATCTAATCAAATAGATACTAAATGCTACAAAGATAGAAATGACAATAATAGAAAAAATTAAGGCAAGAAACCCCATGCCACGTTCAGATTTCATAAATACTTATAAGATCCTGTGAAATTGTGCTAATCATGCGAAGCTTTTCATTATTTTGCAATATTTAATCAAGAAATGCGCTTAAAATTAAAATGAAACCCCACAATTTCTCCTTAATTCGAATATATTTCAAATAATTTCCTACCTATGAAGCACTGTTATAAATTGTCATCCAGGTATAGCTTAATGTTATGATAAGCAGGATTCGTAGCGGAGCGACGACACTGGTGCAAATTTCCCATAAGACCTTTCGAAATATCGGGTTAATAGGACGTCCTGATAAATCGTCGGTGGTTGAAACCTTATGCCTTATTCACGATCATCTTCTCAATTTAGGCCTACACCCAGTTTTTGATGCAGCGACAGCTGAACTTGTTCCCTATCAAAATACCCAAACCGTCAGTCGTGCCTTATTGGGTGAGGTGGTGGATCTGGTGATTGTCGTGGGCGGTGACGGCTCGCTATTACATGCAGCACGCGCCTTGGTCAAGTACAATACCCCGGTGATCGGGGTTAACCGTGGTCGTCTGGGTTTTTTAACGGATATCAAGCCGACTGAAGTGATATTCAAGCTGGATCAGGTATTAAAGGGTGACTTTCAGACTGAGCGACGCTTTTTACTCGAAGTCGAAATTCGCTCCAAAGGTGAAGTGATTTACGATGCCATTGCTCTAAATGATGTGGTGCTACATTCAGGGAAATCGGTACATATGATCGATTTTGAACTGAATATTGATGGACAATATGTCTATCGTCAGCACAGCGATGGCCTGATAGTCTCTACGCCGACTGGTTCTACGGCTTATGCGCTTTCTGGTGGTGGCCCGATTGTACATCCAAGTATGGATGCGATTGCCTTGGTACCGATGCATCCGCATACCTTGTCTTCACGCCCGATTGTGGTCGGTGGACATAGTGAAATTAAATTACTGATTCGTGAAAATCGCGTACTGCCGATGGTTAGTGCGGATGGACAACACAGTGTGTCTTTGAATGTGGGTGATAGCGTCCATATTCGCAAGCATCCCTTTAAACTGAATCTTCTGCATCCACCGGGTTATGACTTTTATAATGCCTGTCGAACCAAACTGGGGTGGAATCAGGACTTTGATTATTTTAAGCAGGATTAAATCATGAATATTGAACAAATGCTTGCCGTACTCAATCCTGAGATTGTTGAACGCCTAAGAACAGCAGTCGAAATTGGAAAGTGGCCAAACGGTGTAGCCTTGACACCAGAACAGCGTCAGACCTGTATGCAGGCAGTGTATGCGTGGGAAATGAAAAACCTGCCTGAAAATGAGCGCAGCGGTTATATCGACCGTGGCACTAAAGAAGAAGGTGAGGAGTGTGATGATGATCATCACAAAAATGAGCCTGAATTCAAGCCGATTCGTTTTGTTTAAGGCTTAATTCCCAGCCAATAGCAATAATACAATTAAAAAAAAGCATTGTTCATTAACTAAACAATGCTTTTTTCTTTTGCACAAGATTAAACCGTGTGGCGATTCGCCCATAAGGTTTTGGCTTTTTGCATCGCAGCTTCAAAGCTGTCACACACGCCCATGGTATATAGCGCAATGCCCATGGTTTCTATCACTGCAATCTCGCCATAATCATGGCTTTGCTGACCGTCCCAGACAGCCTTAAATAGCGCCAGATCCAGTTCTTCTTCAATCGGACTGCGGTTGTCAGTCAGTTTCGGTAGTTCATGCTCATACAGCTCGCCATCTTTAATCCCACAAATGAGCGTTTTGGCATCCGGATTACGCTCGAATTCGCCGCCTTCACCTTTAATCACCGCACTATTTTTATAGCCTAAGCGGAAAGCCGCTTGCTGGTGCGAACCACGATAAGCCGGATGAAAAATTGCTTGCAGAGTCGCTTTGGCATTAAATGGGTTAATTAAACGAGCCAGGGTATGAATCGGGGAGCGCAGCCCCATAACATTACGCAACGCAATCAAGTCCGCAAGAATCGGAGAAATCACTTCTAGCGGGATATAAGCAAAATGCTGTTGTTGCAGTTGCTGTTCAACCTCGGCATCATTTTGACAGATTGGATAGCCTAAGTAAGTCAGCACCTGTTCGGTGTAAACACGGTTCATGGTATGGCCTGAGGCACCATGCATCACAATATTATAACCATGCTTGGCCAGCGTCAGCGCTGCCAGAATAAACCATGGATAATGTTTGCGCTTGCCCGCATAGGACGACCAATCCAGATCGACATCCAGTTTTTTGAAACTCAGCTGGTCACGTGTCGCCTGTACAAAACCGGCCAACTCATCTACAGATTCTTCCTTGACCCGCAATAACATCAAGAATGCACCTAACTGCACATCCAGCACTTCATTTTTCAAAATCATACTGAAGGCTTGATAGGCTTCATCATAGCAGAGAGAGCGGGCGCCATTTTTCCCTTTACCCACAATGCGTACATATTGGGCAAAGGGATGTTCGAAATCTTTATAAATATTTCTTTTGGTATTCATAACTTTTTACAGCTTGCAGAAAATATTAATGTCAAGGGAGAGGGTGAAAATCCATAAACATTTCAGTATACGTAAAACAATCAGTTAAATCTGATTATCGACTAATGTCTAATCTATTCTGGTTAAAACATAAACAAGCGCATAATAAGTTATGCGCATTTAGTCTGAATATTCGGTAAAATTTAGGCAATTTTTAGAGTCTGTTTAATTTTTCTTAATCTCTTTCTCCCATTTAATACTTTGGTCTGATACTGAGTGTCAGATTCAATGCATGGCTGATTATCATTTTGAACATTCTCTTGAGCCTTTTGGGATTTGATCCGGTTCACCCTGAGAAGGGATGAAGAGGTCTGTATATTTCTCAAAATGGTCTTTCTTATTTTTGATATCGTTCAAGTAGATTTATTATGGCGAAACAACCAATTTATAAGTCACTGTATTTTCAAGTGATCGTGGCCATTATCGCAGGTATTCTGGTCGGGCATTTTTCGCCTAGTGGTACGCAAATTATCAATGGCGTAGAACAACATGTCCCTGGCTTGGGCGAACAGCTTAAACCGCTTGGTGATGCATTTATCCGTCTGATTAAAATGATCATCGCACCTGTGATTTTCTGTACCGTGGTGAGTGGTATTGCGGGTATGGAAAGCATGAAATCAGTGGGTAAAACTGGTGGTGTTGCTTTACTTTACTTCGAGATCGTGTCTACGATTGCTTTGGTCATCGGTCTGGTCGTGATTAACATCGTGAAGCCTGGTGTAGGCATGAACGTTGATCCTGCTTCACTGGATACCAGTGGTATTAGTAAATATGTTGCTTCAGGTGAGTCACAATCGACTATCGATTTCCTGATGAACATTATTCCAAATACGGTTGTGGGCGCATTTGCAGAAGGCGAAATCCTGCAAGTTCTATTGTTCGCGATCATCTTTGGTTTTGCGCTGCATAAGCTAGGTGATCAAGGCAAGCCAGTCCTGAAACTCATTGACCAGATTTCACATGTATTCTTCAACATCGTGAACATGGTGATGAAACTTGCTCCAATCGGTGCATTTGGTGCAATGGCATTTACAATTGGTAAATATGGTATTGGTTCTCTTGCTCAGCTGGCACAGTTGATCATTTGTTTCTATATCACCTGCGTACTGTTTATTTTCATCGTATTAGGCTCAATTGCGCGTTTTGCTGGTTTCAGTATCATGAAGATGATCCGCCTGATTCGCGAAGAACTTCTAATTGTACTGGGGACGTCATCTTCAGAATCAGTACTGCCACGTATGTTGAAGAAACTGGAACTTGCTGGTGCTGAAAAATCAGTGGTAGGCCTGGTAATTCCAACTGGTTATTCATTTAACCTGGATGGTACGTCGATTTACTTGACGATGGCTGCGATCTTCATTGCACAAGCGACCAATACGCAACTTGATTTGTCTCATCAAATTACCTTGCTTCTGGTACTTCTGATCTCATCTAAGGGTGCGGCAGGTGTGACTGGTTCAGGCTTTATTGTGATGGCGGCAACCTTGGCTGCTGTAGGTAATATTCCTGTTGCAGGTCTGGCATTGATTCTCGGTATCGATCGTTTCATGTCTGAAGCTCGTGCCTTGACCAATCTGGTTGGTAACTCTTTGGCGACTTTAGTAGTTGCAAAATGGGTGGGCCAGTTAGATATGGACAAGCTGAACTATGCTTTAGCAAATCCTGCAGAAATTGACGAAAAAATGGCACAAGAAGGCAATAACGCTCACTAATTTTGAGTCTGTCTTTCATGTCTAAAAGGGAAGCTTCGGCTTCCCTTTTTTATTGACTGTGAAGTTAGTAAAAAGATGAATGCCGGCACATGACAGGGAGCAGGAAAGTCGATAGTCTGTGAAAAGGAAACTAAAATGATAAACAACAAGGACAATAGAATGCTTGCCTACGATGCCGATCTAGAATTATTCCGCGATAATTTTAAACGCTTTATGAACGAACATGTCGCACCGTACTACGACCAGTGGGAACGTGAAGGTCTGATGCCGCGTTCAGTCTGGAATGCACTCGGTGAAAATGGCTTCTTGTGTGTCGATGTTCCAGAAGAATATGGTGGCTATGGGGTGCCGACCGATTATTCCTTGATGCTGATCGAAGAATCTGCACGTGCCGGATACAGTGCCATTGCCACAGGTCTGTCTTGTCATTCCGATATTGCAGCACCGTATATCCTGCATATTGGTACTGAAGAACAGAAAAAATACTGGTTACCAAAAATGGTCACCGGTGAAGTGGTCGGTGCGATTGGCATGACCGAGCCAGGCGCAGGTTCAGATTTACAAGCCATGCGCACCAGCGCTATCTTGCAGGATGAACATTATCTGTTAAATGGCTCAAAAACCTTCATTTCCAATGGTCAGCATGCTGACTTGGTGGTGCTTGCCGTCAAAACCGATCCTCAAGCCCGAGCTAAAGGCGTTTCATTGCTGCTGGTCGATACCCATCTGGAAGGCTTTAAAAAAGGCACTAATCTGGACAAGATTGGTCTGCATGCTCAGGATACGTCTGAACTGTTCTTCGACAATGTTAAAGTGCCAAAGGACCAATTACTGGGTCAGCCGGGACAGGGATTTGCTTACCTGATGCAGGAATTGCCGCGTGAGCGTACCGCCATTGCTGCCACCGCTCTAGGCGCTATTCGTGGCTCGATCGATGTGACCACACAATATGTGAAAGAGCGTCAGGCTTTTGGTCAGGCGATCGGTCAATTCCAGAATACCCGTTTTGTGCTTGCGCAAGCGAAAATTGATGAATTGGCGACCGCAGCATTTTATAACCAGAATCTTGAGCTTTATATGCAAGGGAAGCTGGATGTAGAAACTGCAGCGGCACTAAAGAGCTTTTCTACCGATATGCAGATGAAAATCGCGGACAATCTCCTGCAATTATTTGGGGGTTATGGCTATATGACTGAATATCCAATTTCACGTTTCTTCGTTGATGCGCGGATCCAGCGGATTTATGGGGGTACCAATGAAATCATGAAGGAGATTGTGGCCCGCGGTCTGTTAGGGCGTTAATAGCTCAACCATAAAAAAGAGTCCCGAAGCCCACTGCTGTCCCATAGTTTGCTTTAAATAAAAAAACCTGAGTCCTAACAGTTAAAATATGAGTGCAAACAAACACTTTAACGA
>NZ_JAMXXP010000041.1 GCF_024129355.1 Acinetobacter lwoffii
TCTCAGGTTCAAATTTAAGATTTTAGCAGCACTCCAAACTCTACAATTTGCGTATAGTGGTAGCTAATCACTATATCAATCAAGATACAAGCAGCACTGGACTGGCTCCCCGACCAGTTTCGCCAGATTTTATCCACCTGTTGTATTTTCATTATTATTCTCTGGCTCATATTATTTTAATGGCTGAACTAGAGTAAAATACCTAAAAAATCAAACTTGGGAACCCATGCGTTCAAAACATTTAAGCAGGGTGAAATATTTTTATTAATATTCAAACACTTAAAATTTGTAAAATCGTACTCGACTAAAGCATAAATGCAAGATTTCTGAGAAATACATATCTTTTCAACAGGATATGAAAATAAATATAGAACGGAGTTTTACAATGGTTAGCGCATATGATGAATTACCGCGTACCCCCGCGAATTTTGTAGCCTTATCACCTTTACGCTATCTTGATCGTGCAGCTTATATCTATCCAAATCAGAACGCGATTATTCATGGTAAGCGTCGAATTACCTGGCGTGAGAAATACAACCGTTGTCGTCAGTTTGCCAACCAACTCCAAAAATTAGGCATCGGTAAAAATGATACCGTTTCTGTCCTGCTGCCTAACGTCCCTGCCATGATTGAAGCACATTTTGCTGTACCGATGGCAGGCGCAGTCCTGAATACCTTAAATACCCGTCTGGATGCCAAGACCCTTGCCTTTATGCTGGAGCATGCCGAAAGCAAAGTATTATTGGTTGATCCTGAATTTACTGCACTTGCCACAGAAGCGCTCGCTCTAGTTTCACAAGACATTTATGTGATTGATGTGGCTGATGCAGAGTTTGAAGGTGAAGATAAGCGTATTGGTCAAATCGAATATGAAGACTGGATTGCCCAAGGCGACGCAAACTTTGAATGGCATTTACCTCAAGATGAATGGGATGCCATCAGCTTAAGTTATACCTCTGGTACCACCGGCAACCCGAAAGGCGTGGTCTATCATCATCGTGGGGCCTACATTAACGCAGCCAGTAATATTATTGCCTGTGGCATGACACCACGTGCCACCTATCTATGGACACTGCCGCTCTTCCACTGTAATGGCTGGTGCTTTGCCTGGACCATGGCAGCCAACGGCGGAACCAACGTTTGCTTGCGTAAAGTCGATGCTGAACTGATCTTTAAACTGATTGCTGAACATAAAGTCGATTACTTCTGCGGTGCACCAATTGTCTTGTCGATGCTGATTAACGCACCTGAAGAGAAAAAGACCAAAATTGATCACCGTGTCGAAGTGATGGTTGCGGGTGCTGCGCCGCCAGCTGCGATTATCGAAGGCATGCGCAATATCGGCATTAATGTCACGCATGTTTACGGCTTGACTGAAACCTATGGCCCTTCTGCACTCTGCGCTTCACAAGCTGGATGGAGTGATTTATCTATTCAGGAACAGGCACAACTGCACTCTCGTCAAGGCGTACCGTATCCATTACAAGATGGCATGAAAGTACTTGATCCGGATACCATGCAGGAAGTTCCGCATGATGGTCAGACCATGGGCGAGATCATGTTCCGTGGCAATATCGTGATGAAAGGTTATCTGAAAAATCCTGAGGCGACAGCAGAAGCCTTTGCCGGTGGCTGGTTCCATACGGGAGATTTGGCGGTATGCCAACCGGATGGCTATGCCAAAATTACCGACCGTTCCAAAGATGTGATTATTTCTGGCGGAGAAAATATTTCATCGCTTGAAGTGGAAGAAGTACTGTATCAGCATCCGGCGGTGCTGACTGCAGCGGTAGTCGCCAAGCCTGATCCACGCTGGCAGGAAGTTCCTTGTGCCTTTATTGAGCTCAAAGAAGGCACCAAGGCCACTGAAGAAGAAATTATGGAATTTTGCCGTGAACATCTGGCCCGCTTTAAAGTGCCTAAGGATGTGGTGATTACCGAAATTCCAAAAACCTCGACCGGTAAATTGCAGAAATTTGTTTTACGCGAATGGGCCAAAGAGCGCGCGCAAGGTGAATTTTCTTAATTCCATACAGGCATGTTTTTTCAAAATCTACTCAATAAAAAATCGTGCTAATTTTTATTAGCACGATTTTTTAACTTATCCTTTTGTGAGATTTAACCTCATCCAACCCTCTCCTATAAGGAGAGGACTTTAAGGAGCTTACATCTCAACCATTTCTACGCCATCAATACGGGCAACGGTCATCAAGTCCTTATCACCACGACCTGAAACCGTCGCAATAATAATTTGATCCTTGTCCATGGTCGGTGCAAGTTTAGTGACATAAGCCATAGCATGTGCGCTTTCTAACGCCGGAATAATGCCTTCAATCTTGGTCAAGTCGCGGAAACCTTGTAAAGCTTCCTGATCATTGATCGGTACGTATTTAACACGAGCCATATCTTTCAGGAAGCTATGTTCCGGACCCACACCCGGATAATCCAGACCTGCAGAAATTGAATGGGTTTCGATGATCTGGCCTTGCGCATCCGACATCAGGTAAGTCCGGTTACCATGCAGTACACCGACATGACCGGCATTTAGTGGCGCAGAATGTTTACCTGATTCGATCCCATGACCTGCTGCTTCAACGCCGTACATTTTCACGTCTTGGTCATTCAGGAATGGATAGAACAAGCCCATTGCATTGGATCCACCACCGACACACGCGACCAGTGCATCTGGCAGACGGCCTGCCTGTTCCAGAATCTGACGGCGTGCTTCACGACCGATGATCGACTGGAAATCACGAACCAGTTGCGGATATGGATGTGGGCCTGCCACAGTACCAATCACGTAATAAGTTGAATCAACATTGGTCACCCAATCACGCATGGCTTCATTCATGGCATCTTTTAAGGTTTTAGAGCCACTTTCTACCGGCACAACCGTCGCGCCTAATAAACGCATACGGTAGACGTTCATCGCCTGACGCTTTACATCTTCAGCGCCCATAAATACTACGCATTCAAGACCTAAACGTGCTGCAATCGTTGCCGTTGCTACACCGTGCTGGCCTGCCCCTGTTTCGGCAATAATACGTTTCTTGCCGGAAAGCTTCGCCAGCAAAGCCTGACCGATTGTATTATTTACTTTGTGCGAACCGGTATGGTTCAGGTCTTCACGTTTCAGGTAAATCTGTGCGCCACCCAACTCTTTCGACCATCGTTCAGCATGATATAAAGGACTCGGACGACCGACGTAAAACGCCATGTCACGGTCAAATTCTGCCAAAAACTGCGCATCATCTTTCATACGGAAATAGAGCTTTTCCAAGTCTTCTAAAGCCGCCATGAGTGTTTCTGACACAAAACGTCCGCCATGAATACCGAAATGCCCGCGTTCATCCGGGAATTGGGTATAGTCAACTGCCTGACTGTTCTGGCTAGTACTTTGCTGATCCACGATGGACTCCTTGCATAAAGCGTTCTATGAGTTGTTGGTCTTTAATACCTTTTGCGGACTCGACACCGCCACTCACATCGACGGCATACGCCTGTGTGGTGAGAATTGCCTGTTCGATATTGTCAGGATTTAAACCGCCTGCCAAGATCAAGGGAATATTGAGTTTGGGAAATGTATCCCAATCGAAGCTGTGCCCTGTGCCGCCTTTCAGGTCAGGATGCCATGCGTCTAACAGTACTGCACTTGCGCCCGCATCTTGATAACCTGGAATTTCTGCGACTACATCCAGATCAGGTTTTACCTGAATGGCTTTATACCAACGGCGTCCGACCTGCTGGGCGATGGCCTGACACTGTTCAGGTGTTTCATCGCCATGAAATTGTAAAATATCCAGTGGAACGGTTTTAAGAATATCCTGAATTTCATCTGCGTGACTATTCACAAATAAGCCCACCGCCTGTACATAAGCTGGAACCGACCGGATCAGGATTTCAGCCCGCTCTAAAGTAACATGTCGTGGACTCGGTGGATAAAATACAAATCCTATCGCGTCACAGCCGGCATTGACTACGGCATGTACATCTTCAACTCGGGTGATTCCACAAATTTTGGCACGGGTTCGCATATTATGTTGGCTCTAGATCTACCAATGTATTGAACAATCTGTAAGATTGGGGCAAATCATTGTAATGCAATTTTTCTGACTTGCGTAAAGTTCATCCGGATTATTCTCTATGCAGATTGTATATAACTCATACTGACTTTATACTGCGCTCACTTTGCAGCAAGTCCAAGCCTTCAGGCTTTAGGGAAGCTGGTGTAAATCCAGCACTGCCCCCGCAACGGTAAAAAATGAAACGTCTATCAATTTAAACTCTTCGGTTTACACCACTGCATCTTGATGTGGGAAGGTGGATATACAGCAAAGTCGCTGCTTTGCACATTTAAGTCCGGAAACCTGCTTGCTGTGTTCTATAACTCAATCATTCACGGGGAAGTGAATGTAGGGAGCTTTAACATGTCACTTCATTGTCAACCTACTGCCTTGGTAGGTGCGATCGCACTTGCCTTGGGTTTCACTTCATCTGTTCAGGCTGCCGAGCAAAAAGTTGCGAAAGCCTCTTTAGATACCATTGTGGTGACTGCCACACGTTCTGAAGAAAAGATAGAAAATGTGCCTGCGCGGATTTCAGTGATTGATGAAAAAACCATTCAACAATCTCCTATTGCAGATTTAGGTTCTCTACTGAATAGAGAAGCATCTATTAACATTGTGCAATCAGGTGGTATTGGTCAAACGACATCTGCGTTCCTTCGTGGTACAGATTCAAAGCACCTTCTATTTTTAAAAGATGGCGTCAGTTTAAATACCGCTCTAGATGGTGGCTCTAATATTCCTTATATAGATTTAAGCGATATTGAACGTATTGAAGTCTTAAGAGGTCCTGCATCCGTTCAGTATGGTACAGATGCGATTGGTGGTGTCATCAATGTGATTTCGGCTACACCTAAGAAAACAGGTATCTCATTGACCAATGAGATAGGTGAAAATCATACCTATAAATCTATTGTTGGCGCAGATTTTGTAGATCAGTCAGGTTTATACGCTCAAATTAAAGCTCAGCGCCTTGAAAGCGGTGGAACTCCCGTTACAAATAAAGCAAAAGAAGATGCAGGATACGATCAAAAAGGTTACAGCGCAAAATTGGGTCTCGACCAAGAGAAATACAGCGCCAGCCTAAGTTTTAGTAAAAATGAGGGAACTAATGTCTATTATGGTGGTTCTCAAGACTTTCTTAACCAAGTTCTTATCACAAAAGCAAGTACAACGCTTACAGAAAACCTTGCACTAAATGCGCAATATGCAAATTTCAAAGATGAATTACTTGGATCTAGAAGCAGCTATATGTTCAATACTGAACGTGATGAAGCTGATCTTAACCTTAATTTGAAGATTTCAGAAAGTCAAAAAGTCATCTTAGGTGCAGCATTAAATCAAGCCAATATCGAGAGCTATGCTATTCAAGGACAAAAGCAAGATTTAGATAGTATCGGATACTATGTTCAACATAATTACGATTCCAATCAGCTACATACCCAAGCAGGTTTACGCTTAGAAGATCATGACCAATTTGGTAGCCATGTAGTCGGTCAAATTGCAGGTCGATATAACCTTACTGATACAACGAGTATTTACAGCAATATCGGTACAGGCTTTAAAGCACCAACTGGGAATCAATTATTCTATTCTGATAGTAGTGAGTGGAAAGGAACTACGTACATCACTAATGGTAATCCCAATTTAAAACCCGAAGAAAGTATTTCTTACGAAATCGGGATAGATCAAATATTAACGGATCATTTCAGTACATCTTTATCCTTATATCAAACTAAAGTTAAAAACCTAATTTCGCCTGATTATAGTTGGGACGATCTGACAAATACGTCAACAACAGACTTCATTAACACAGCCAAAGCAAAAATGACTGGTGGTGAATTCGGTCTAAAATGGCAAAAAGATGATTTATTTATGAGTACTGAATACGCTTATGTCAAAACTCAAGATGAACAAACAGGTTTAGAACTTATTCGTCGTCCCCGCCAATCGCTTTCAACAACGATTGGATTAGAAAATAATGTATATGGTTTGAGTGCGACATTAACTGCGAAATCCACATCTAAAATTTCTGCTTCAAAAAACTCGAAAGAACTGCCTGGCTATGCCACGGTTGATCTGAATGCGTATTGGAATCTCAATCCGCATCTTAAAGTCTTTACAAATATTCAGAATATCGGTGACAACAAGTTTAAGACTGCATCTTATGGTGGCGATGAATTCTATATCAACGGTGGCCGTCTCGCTTCTGCAGGCATCACCTTTAAATACTAAGCCCTAAACAGCAAAAAACTTTAAAACAGCGCAGTTTATGGATAATGTTATGACCGACATTATCCTTTTTTATTATCTTCATTAAAAATTCAAGGAACACATATGGGCCACCGTTTAAGTAAAATTTACACGCGCACAGGCGATTCAGGTACCACAGGACTCGGTGATGGCTCACGTGTTGCCAAAGATGATTTGCGTATCACAGCACTCGGTGATGTCGATGAACTGAATGCCGTGATTGGCGTATTACGCGCACAAATTTCAGCAAGCAACATTGAAGATCAAGCCGCTTGGGATAAATCTTTAAGCCTGATCCAGCACTGGTTATTTGATCTAGGCGGTGAAGTCTGTATTCCGGGTTTTAATCTAGTGCAACCGGTATCGATTGAGTTTCTGGAAAATGATATCGACCGCATGAATGAAGCTTTGCCGATGCTCAAAGACTTTATTCTGCCTGCTGGAACGTTGGTGTGCAGCTTTGCCCATCAGGCCCGCGCTGTTTGTCGTCGTGCAGAACGCAGCGTGATGTCGGTACATCACCGTGACCAAAACATTCAGGCAGCGTCACTGCAACTACTTAACCGTTTATCGGACTGGTTATTTGTAGCATCACGTACCCTGCAACGTGCTGAGGGCGGTTCCGAAGTGCTGTGGCAAAAAAATATCAATGACAGCATCGAAAAGTAAAATTATGTTTCAAGTTGCTATCTAAAAATACACGTCAGATGTCTCTTGATTTTACAGAACATCTGACGAAAATAGAAAGTGTCACTCTTCTGTCACGTAGCCCTCGCAAAATGAACTTAACTTTCCCACTCATGAGCATCTTATGCGCATAATTGGTCATCGTGGTGCACGTGGCGAAGCCCCTGAAAATACCTTGGGCGGTTTTCAATATATTCAGGAGATCGGCATTCGCGCCGTTGAGTTTGATGTCCGTCAGCTCAAAGACAATGCCTTAATCATCATGCATGATGACGACTTTGTGCGCACCACCGGTTTGCAGAAGCATCTATACGAGTGTAACCGTCAAGATCTTACCCAATATAATCACGCAGTGGCCTGGTCAGAATGGAATAAAATCGAAGCGACCCCACTGCTCGATCAAACCTTAAATGTCATTCGAAATTTCGAGCATATTGAGGTCGAAATTAAAAGCGTAGTATCTGAAGCAGCAGCTGAAAAAATCGCGTTTGAAGTCGAACAGCAGTTACAAGGCTATGAGCAGGCAGCAATTATTACCAGCTTTGATGCCAAAATTCTGGATGCTTTCAAACAGCAAAACTCACGTTTAAAACGTGGTTTATTGATTGAAACCGATGTTAAACATCATGCCATTGATCAGGCGCTGGAACTGGGATGCTGTCATATTGGCTGGATGGATGAACTGGCCAGTAAAGACCTGATTCAGGCCACGCAGGCTGCCGAGTTGAATATCAGTGTCTGGACAGTCAATGATGTCACCCGTGCCAAACAGCTGCGAGACTGGGGCATTCAGGGACTGATTACAGACTATCCAAAATTGATGCTACAACAACTCTAAATAATCTCTCTTAGCCTTGATTGATCTAGGTATTTCTTGATCCCGTTTATTTCGATAATGCAATAATGAAAGTGTGAATCTTCCCTAATCAGATTTTATTTGAAAGTGAAATTAAGTTACCCAACATCTATATTCTGCAGATTTCCTGATAATATTGTAGAAATTATGAACAACGATTTTCATCTGATTCATTCTGTTTCCATTTTCTGAAAGAGTGATAATCCTCAGTCACTTAGTCGGAAATCAGCGCCTGTCTACGCTCGCAAAATGGTCACTTCTGCCCTACTTATTCTGTTACCGACAAGTACAATACAACCGTACAATAATGCTAGTGATGCCTTAGGGCACATGCTAATATGGACAAGATAGGCTGCTGTTAAAACCAACAGTAGTTTCTGCTTTTTGTTATACCTTCCGAGGTTCTAGGAGTGCTGTTGGAGATGAATGCTCCCTTACCCAAAGCCCCCATCAACTGGATTGCTGTGTTTGCATTGGTATTTTTACCGATTGTAGCCCTGATCGCGATTCCGTTGTATGCGTATCACCATGATTTTAGCGCTGCCGCTTGGATCAGTATGTTTGTTTTACTGGGCGTAAGCAGCCTCGGCATTACAGCAGGATACCATCGCCTGTGGGCACATCGTGCTTATGAAGCCACTTTACCATTAAAAATCATCTTGATGATTATGGGTACATTTGCTGTACAGAATAGTATTTTATTCTGGGCATCTGGTCACCGTACCCATCACCGTCATGTCGATGATGTTGATCAAGACCCGTACTCGATCAATAAAGGCTTCTGGTATGCACATATTGGCTGGATGTTACGTGATTATCCATCAGGTGCAGCCAATTATAAAAATGCGCCAGATCTGTTAAAAGACAAAGTGGTGATGTTCCAGGACAAATACTACGTTCCTTTAGTGATTGCTGTTCATGCTGCGATTTTACTTCCGATTGGCTGGGCAGCCGGCGATGTCTGGGGCGTGTTGCTGTTGGGTGGATTAATGCGTTTAATCCTGAGCCATCATGTAACCTTCTTCATTAACTCACTTTGCCACATGTGGGGAAATCGTCCTTATACCGATGAAAATACTGCACGTGACAACTTCGTACTCGCGGTTGCAACTTGGGGTGAGGGTTATCATAACTATCACCACATTTTCCAATACGATTACCGTAACGGCGTAAAATGGTGGCAATACGATCCAACTAAATGGTTGATCTGGACTTGTTCTAAACTTGGTTTAGCTAAAAACTTGCGCCGCATTCCTAGCTTTAATATCAAAAAAGCGGAATTGGCAATGAAGTTTAAATATGCTGAACAGGATCTTGCGGTATATGGCCATGATGTTTCTGAAGATATCTCGGCGGTAAAAACCAAGATCGCACAGGAATATGATGCATTTACCCAAACTTTAAATGACTGGGCGAAGCTGAAAGAACAGGAAATTCAGGTCAAGAAAGCATCGATGGCTGAAAAAATCCATCAGATGGATGACAAGCTGAAAGTTGAATTCCAGCTGGTTGAACAGCGTCTTTCTCATCATCGTCAAACCTTGAATCTACTGGTTCGTAATTTGAAAAAATCTGCAGTTTCTCAATAAAAGCTGTTGAACACTAAAGCCCCGATTGGGGCTTTTTTTATGTCCGAAAGATAACGTGAACTCTCGCTTATACAACAGTTTTATACAGCTATCTTTGTTATAGTAAATTTATTCCAATCCTGTACTGATGCCATGTATTTTAACTCTCGCTATCAAACACTGCCCGCCCGCCTCTATCACCATCAAGTTCCGCTGCCGTTAAAAGGTGCGAAAGCCGGACATTTTAATGCAGCTTTAGCAGAGCAACTGCAATGGTCGGATGAAGACAAGGCGCAATGGGTCGAGATTTGTAGTGGTCAGAAAGTTTTTACTGAATTTGAAACCTTGGCTATGGTCTATGCAGGTCATCAGTTTGGACAATGGGCAGGACAGTTGGGAGATGGTCGCGGGTTGTTGATTGCGCAAATTCTGGATAAAAATAATCAGACCATTGACCTGCATTTAAAAGGTGCTGGTGCAACCCCTTATTCACGCATGGGCGATGGTCGTGCAGTACTGCGTTCAGTCATTCGTGAGTATCTGGCAGGTCATGCCTTAAATGCTTTAGGTGTAGCATCCAGTAATGCAGTTGGTTTTACTTCATCAATCCAAGGTATTCAGCGTGAGAAGCTAGAGCCGGGCGCGATGATGTTGCGTACTTCAGACTGTCATATCCGTTTCGGCCATTTTGAATGGATCAATCAGTATCAGCCAGATCTACTAGCTGAATTTATCCAGAAATGTATCGAATGGCATTATCCAGAATGCCTGCAAGCCGAACAGCCGATTCTGAGCTTTGCCACAAAAGTTATTCAGCGCACTGCGGTGATGATTGCCAAATGGCAACTGGTTGGTTTTGCACATGGCGTGATGAATACTGACAACCTGAATATTACCGGTTCAACTTTGGACTTTGGTCCTTATGGCTTTATGGAGCGCTTCCGTCCGAACTGGATCAATAACCACTCGGATTATCAAGGGCGTTATACCTATCAGCAGCAGCCAAGTATCGGACATTGGAATTTGTGGCAATGGTTAAACAATCTGGTCCCGCTCTGCCCTACAGATTATGACAAAGAACAATGGAAACAGGATTTAGCTGCATGTCTGGAGCATTATGAACCAACATTCTTGGAACATTATAAACATGGTTTAAACCAGAAAATGGGCTTGCCAAGTTTCCATAAAGACAGTTTTGACTGCGCTATGGCCTTTCTGCGAATTTTGCAAAGTGAGCAACTAGACTATACCCAGAGTTTTATCGGGTTGCAAAATAAAGACTATGAAGCCCTTAAAGATGATTGTCTGGACCGACGCCAGTTTGAAGCATTCCTGGCGCAATATGGATCTATCCGTGAACACCAGGATATAGAAGAATTGGATGCCGCCATGCAACTGGCCAATCCGCATTATATTCTGCGGAATCATATGGCACAGAAAGCCATTGAACTGGCAGAGCGGGATGATTTTTCTGAAGTAGACCGTCTGTTTAAATTACTCAGTCAGCCTTACCTGAAACAGCCCGATTTGGAACAGCCTGAAGATTTAGCGCCATTGCCAAGTGATGTGCCTGAAGTGATGGTCAGCTGTTCGTCTTAATTTATTCACATCCCAAACAAAAACTGTGGATAATTTAAGCATTATCCACAGTTTTCTGATGATTTATCCATAGCTTATGTCTTTACATCAAATTGCATCATTTACTGCTTTAAAACTTCCTGAAGTCACTGTGACTCAGCCTTTTGCTGAGGGCTGTGATGTTTATAAAGTCATGGATAAAGTCTTTATGCTGACTTTTCATTTGCAAGGAAAAGCTGCGATTAATTTAAAAGTCGAGCCTGAACACGGCGCCATGCTTCGAGACATTTATCCTTATATCCGTACAGGCTGGCATATGAATAAGCAGCACTGGATCTCAGTTTATGAAGATGAAGAACTAGATGGGTCTTTGGTTAGAGATTTGGTGCTAAATTCTTATGAGTTAGTAGTATTAAAGTTAAAGAAAGTCGATCGGCAGCGAATTGAGCTACTTAAAACAGTACGATAAGTTCCCACCTTGTATAGGAATAATGTATATAAAAAAATTTAAGATTCATCATCAGAATAATATTCAATATACCGTCAGTTATTTAGTTGCATTAAATGCTTCATCGGAAAAGCCCCATCAAAACTGATCGCTTGAAAATATTCAGCTGGTACATTTTCCAAAACTAAATCGGCAATGGGTTGAAAGCCAAAACGAGCATAATACTTGGGATCGCCTAATAGCACACAGCCTTTTGCATCCAATGCTTTCAGTCTGTCCAGTGCTGCATATACAAGCCTTGAACCAATGCCTAAACCTTGATAATGAGGCAAAACTGAAATAGGGCCTAATCCAAACCACCCTGCTGCACCCGAAGACATTGATACGGGAGACACGGCAATATGCCCAACAACAATATTATTTTCAAGAGCGACTAACGATAATGTCAATTGATGATTTTCCCTTAATACATTGATAATAAAATGTTCAGTATGACTTGAATATTCAATGTTTTTAAAAGCGGCTTTTGTTAATTCTTCAATTGCCTGAATGTCATTTATTTGCTCGTCTCGAATCATGATATTCATTATTTTTAGCCCTCTTATATTTATCATTTTCAGATATAAAAAAAGCGAATAAGTTCTCACCTATTCGCTTCTCTTAAACATTAAAAACTTAATCAGTCTTCAGGATATTCAAAACGGTAACCGACCCCATACACCGCCTGAATCCACTCATGACGGTTACCGGTTTCAGCCGCATCTGAAATCTTACGGCGTAAATTCTTGATATGACTGTCAATGACACGGTCAGCCACATCAAAACTGTCCGGATTAATATGATCCAGCAATTGCGCACGTGAATATACCTGTCCGACATGTTCCAGGAATAACTCCAGTAAACGGAATTCGGTCGGCGTTAAATTCAAGGCTTTTTGTTGATACCAGATGCGCTGTTGTGATTTGTCCATACGGAATAAATCATTGCTTTCCGGTTCTGATTTACGATCCAGACGACGTAACACAGCCTGTACACGCGCGACCAGTTCTTTCGGACTAAATGGTTTACAGAGATAATCATCTGCACCCATATTCAGACCCAACACACGGTCAATTTCTTCAGTACGCGCGGTCACCATGATAATCGGTAAATCCGACTGTTCACGTACTTTACGGCAAATGGTCAGGCCGTCCATACGCGGCACCATCAAGTCCAGAATCATCAGACTCGGTTTACGCTGGGTAAAACTGTTATATGCTTCCTGCCCATCATGAAACATACTGACCTCAAAACCAGCAGCTTCCAGATAGTCTCGCACCAACTGTGCAAGTTCGATTTCATCTTCAACCAGCATGACATGTTTCATCAATATATTTCCTTTATGGTTTCACTTGTTTAGGAAAGCTCAGCTTGCATCGTAAACCACCCAGTGGTGAATGTGCAAAGCTTAAGCTGCCGCCCAGCGCCTGCGTAATTTTACATGATAATGCCAAACCCAGTCCGGTTCCGCCAGTCGCCCGGGTACGCGAATCATCGACACGGTAGAAACGTTCACCAATACGCGCCAGTTGTTCATCAGTCAGACCAAACGGACTATCATCGACATATAAGGTCCATTCTTTATCATCTTGCGTGGTGTGAATATGCACCTGCCCACCCGCTTTAGTATAGCGAATACTGTTACTGAGCAAGTTCGCCACAATCTGTTTAAAACGATCCAGATCCAGATTTAACTCAGTCCCTTCGCCATCTGCAGTAACCGTCAATTCAGCTTGCTCAAATTTCGGCTGGAAGTTGATGAGTTCCTGCTGCACCACCTCCCACGGATTTACCGAGGAGAAATAAAATTGCAATTGCTGGGCATCGACCTGTGCCAGCGCGGCCAGATCTTGGGTCAGTTTTTTCAGGCTGTTTACCTGCGCCAGCATGGACGCAAAATGTTCAGGCGTTGGTTTACGAATCCCGTCCTGCATCGCTTCAATCTGTGCCTGTAAGACTGCTAGTGGCGTTTTCAACTCATGCGAAGTATCTGCCACCCACTGACGGCGCGAGGTTTCATGCTGATCCAGAATCACCGCCAATGCATTTAATTCATTGGATAAATCACCTAGTTCATCATTCCGGTTTACTTTAACCTGATACTGATAATTCCCCTGAGTCAAGGCACGTGTACCATTGAGCAGACGTTGAATCGGCTTTTTGAAATAAGTTGCCAATAACAGGGAAGCAATCAGACTCGCCAAAATACTGAGTGCATAGACCAGAAATAAATAACGCTTCTGGTTACTAAAGAAATTGATACTTAAGGCATCATCCTGATCCAGAACCGGTTTTAAGCCCAAATAGCCGACAATCTGATTATTCACCATAATCGGACGATAAGAAATCTGCTCATCCGAAGCTTCACCGACTACAAAACGACGTTTTGCATCATACAGGGAGAGACGTGAACTGAGGCCGAGACGGTCCGGCATCTGGATAAACTGTTTTTTGCCAGTCGGTTGCTGTGTTGGCTGCTCACCATTTTTGCGATCAGTTCTAAACAGATTCTGATTGGAGCTGAGCGGGAATTTCAAGCCTTCAAAGGGCTGAAACTGTGAAGGCAAATTAGATGCCAGCACACGTAATTCTTCTTCATTGACCTGACGTTGTGGCAGCGCCGGATCTACCATACTGGGTGCGACCTGAGCCAGAGTCTGTTCCTGAAAATAACGCTGCTGCAAGGCAATATCATACTGACGGCGTAACCACCAGCGTGACAAACGGTCATAATCATCCGGTGCGGCTTCACCTTCCATCTGGAGGATCTGTGCCTGAATCGCATTGCCCCAGTCCTGATAGACTGCATAGACATCTGCCAGATTTTCAATCACATAATCCAGCTTCTGCATTTCGACATCAGCGACATAACGGGCGAAATTACGCTGCATATTCAGATGCAATACACCCAGACTTACCGTGGTAATGACCAGCGTGGTCAACAGCACGGTCAAAAATAGACGTAATGCAATGGGAATGCGGCGAATGTTCAAAATAGAAATCTCAATTTTTCTTCTATATTCATTATTGTAGCGAACACTGCATCAAAAAACCCTTCATTGTTTCTACATCTTTATTGTTTAATCTTTAACAATCAAAAGAATCAGACCTTTAACGGGATTAATCATATGCAAACGATGACAAAAATAGCATTAATCAGTGCAAGTGTTTTATCAATGGGTGCGTTGACTGCCTGTCAATCCACCAGCAATGTCCCAAGCAATGATCACCCCCACATGATGAAACATCATGAAGGTAAAAAACATCATCTAAGCCCTGAACAGCGTGAGCAGTTTAAGGCGAAGCGTGCAGAACGCATACAGTTTGCCAAACAGCTTCAACAGGCCTGCGACAATAAAGCCGTGGGTTCAGCCATTCAAATCAAGACTGGTGACAAGACTATAGACGGCACCTGCAAGATGGTCTTTAAAGCAGATCGTAAAGAGATGAAAAGCCATCGCGATGAACATCGTGGCATGAAAGCTGAACATCATCCAATGCGTGCCGATATGCGTAGAGGCATGATGCACGGTGAAGTCTTGACTGATGCCAAACGTGCAGAATTAACCAAACAGTTTGATCAGCGCCTCGCTCAACATCAGGCACATCAACGAGCCATGCTGCAAGCCTGTCAAGGCAAAAAAGACGGAACAGCTGCACAGATCAAGATGGGCGAACAAACCATCAATGGTAAATGTCATGTTCGTTTCCAGCCCACAGCCTCTGCCTATTAATGCATAGGAATCAAGGCTTCACGACTAGCACCTTCGGGTGCTTTTTTATTGCGTTCTCTTTCCCGTATGCAGTTGACTATTCGTTTCCTACAAAATATGACTAAAGTCTTTATACTCAAGACCTTTAATGCGTCATGCAGATTAATCTTTGACTTTACAGTCACCAAGAAAACACCCCGAAAAGCTTGTACCGCAGGGGAAGTTGTTGCACGATTAGATCATTCCAAACCGTGTCAGTGAAGACAGGTTTTAGTTCATCTAAGATTATAACGCTGGTTCAACCAGTATTGAGGAAACCGATATGCCACAATACAAAGCGCCTTTACGTGATATGCAATTTGTGTTGCATGAATTATTAAATGCTGAACAACACTATGCAAATCTCCCTGCATTCCAAGAAAACGTAAGCCGTGAGCTGGTAGATCAGTACTTAGAAGCTGCGGCCGACTTCTGTGAAAACGAATTGTCTCCGATCAACCAGACCGGTGACCGTGAAGGCTGTACCTGGAATGACGGCGTTGTTACGACTCCGACTGGCTTTAAAGAAGCGTACCAAAAATACATCGAGCTTGGCTTCCCTTCTCTTTCTGCTGAAGAACAATACGGCGGTCAAGGCTTACCGAACTCTTTAGGTATCGCGATTTCTGAAATGGTGGGTACTGCGAACTGGGCATGGGGCATGTACCCTGGCCTGTCTCACGGTGCGGTTCGTACTTTAGAACATCATGGTTCAGCTGAACAAAAAGACGCTTACCTGCCTAAACTGGTTTCAGGTGAATGGACGGGTACCATGTGCTTAACTGAATCTCATGCGGGTTCTGACTTGGGTATTATCCGTACTAAAGCTGAACCACAAGCGGACGGTAGCTACGCAATCTCTGGCGAGAAGATCTTTATCTCTGCTGGTGAACACGACATGGCAGAGAACATTATCCATATCGTACTTGCTCGTCTGCCAGGTGCACCGAAAGGTACCAAAGGTATCTCATTATTCATCGTGCCAAAATTCAACCTGAATGCTGACGGTTCTATTGGCGAGCGTAACGGCGTACGTTGTGGTTCGATCGAACACAAGATGGGTATCCATGGTAACGCGACTTGTGTCATCAACTTTGACAATGCTAAAGGCTTCCTGATTGGACCTGAAAACCGCGGCTTGAACTGCATGTTCACGTTCATGAACACAGCACGTATCGGTACAGCAGTTCAAGGTCTTGCAGCATCTGAAGGTTCATTCCAAGGCGCGCTTGCATACGCAAAAGATCGTCTGGCAATGCGCTCTTTAAGTGGCCCTAAAGCACCAGAAAAAGAAGCAGATCCAATCATTGTACATCCTGCTGTACGTAACATGCTGTTGACGCAAAAAGCATATGCAGAAGGCGGTCGTGCACTGGTTTATCTATTAGCACAATATGCTGACGTGGTTGAACATGCTGCAGAAGAAGCAGACCGTAAATTTGCAGACAACATCCTGTCATTGCTAACACCAATCGCAAAAGCATTCCTGACTGAAACCGGTTCTGAAGCTGCGAAACACGGTGTTCAGGTATTCGGTGGTCATGGCTTTATTTCTGAGCACGGTATGGAGCAGATCGTACGTGATACACGTATTGCTTGCCTGTACGAAGGTACCACTGAAATTCAGGCACTAGACTTGTTAGGCCGTAAAGTATTGGGTACGCAAGGTGCAATGTTGAAAGACTTCACCAAGATCATCCATAAATTTGCTGAAGCGCACAAAGACAATGCTGCAATGAAAGAATTCGTTGAACCATTGGCTGCCTTGAACAAAGAATGGGGCGATCTGACCATGCAGATTGGTATGCGCGCGATGCAAAACCCTGAAGAAGTGGGTGCGGCTGCAGTCGATTACCTCTACTTCTCTGGTTATGTCACTCTAGCTTACCTATGGGCACGTATGGCATTGGTTGCTCAGGAGCAACTGGCTGCGGGCACCACTGAGGTTGATTTCTACAATGCCAAAGTGACGACAGCACGCTTCTACTTCAAGAAAATCCTGCCACGCGTTCGTTCACACGTTGAAGTGATTGCGACAGGTGTAGAGCCATTGATGAACTTGGATGCGGAACACTTTGCATTCTAAGTTAGTCTCAGACTAGCTACATTTCAGAAAAAGGACGGTCAATCAACAGGCAGTCCTTTTTCTTTATAAAGAGTTACAGAATTAACCTTTAGTCGTCTAACATTCAGATTTTGAGTGTTTTAGACTGATTAAAACTCATTTAATCAAACAATAAACAGGTGACACACCATGCCAATTTATAACGCGCCACTTGCCGATATGAAATTCATCCTGAACGATGTCTTCAATGCAGAACAATTCTGGCAGGCCAATGAAAATCTAGCGCATCTGGATGCTGCGACAGCAGAAGCGATTCTTGAAGAAATGGCAAAATTTTCTCAAAACGTCATGCTTCCTCTGAACCGTACCGGCGATGAAGAAGGCGCAAAAATTGAAAATGGTAATGTGACCACACCTGCTGGCTTTAAAGAAGCGTTCAAACAATATGCAGAAGGTGGCTGGATTGGTCTGGGCGCAGATATGGAATGGGGCGGCCAGGAAATGCCGAAAATGCTAACGGTACTTTCTGATGAAATGCTGTTTGCCACCAACCCGTCTTTCATGCTGTATCCATTGCTTTCTGTTGGTGCGGGCATGGCGCTGAACAGCTATGCTTCACAAGCACAAAAAGAAACCTATTTACCTAAAATTTATTCGGGTGAGTGGTCAGGCACCATGTGCTTAACCGAACCACATGCCGGTACTGATCTGGGTATTATCAAAACCAAAGCTGAACGTAACGAAGACGGCACTTATAGCATCAGCGGCACCAAGATTTTCATCACGGGTGGTGATCATGACCTGGCGGAAAATATTATTCACCTCGTTCTAGCGAAAACCCCAGATGCCCCTGCTGGCTCTCGTGGTATTTCCCTGTTCATCGTACCGAAATTCTTGGTCAATGAAGATGGTTCTATCGGCGAGCGTAATCCGGTCGGCCCAGGTTCAATCGAACACAAGATGGGGATCAAGGCATCTGCGACTTGTGTCATGAACTTTGACGGTGCCAAAGGTTACCTCGTTGGTAAAGAAAACGAAGGTCTCGCTGCGATGTTCGTGATGATGAACTACGAACGTCTGTCGATGGGTATTCAAGGCCTAGGTGCTTCTGAATTCGCTTATCAAAACGCTGCGCAATATGCCACAGACCGTTTACAGGGTCGTAGTGCGGCTGGCGTTCAGTCACCAAGCAAACCTGCGGATAGCATTCTGGTGCATGGTGATGTACGCCGTATGCTGCTGAATGTACGTGCCAATAATGAAGCTTCACGTGCATTCGCCGTGTATGTAGGTCAACAGTTGGATATCACCAAATTCTCGACTGATCCAGAAGCGGTGAAAAAAGCCAATGACCGCGTGGCACTACTCACGCCAATCGCAAAAGCCTATTTAACCGATACTGCCTTCCAGGCAACATTAGATGCGCAAATGGTGTTTGGTGGTCATGGCTATATCCGTGAATGGGGCGTGGAACAATGTATCCGTGACCTGCGTATTTCCCAGATCTATGAAGGCACCAACGGCGTACAGTCACAAGATTTAATCGGTCGTAAAACCATTAAATGTGGCGGTGAATATATCTCTGAATATATCTCTGAAATCCGTGACTTTGCCAACAGTCTGGATGCAGACCTAAACTTCATTAAAGACGCCACTTTGGATGCAGCGACTGAAGTCGAATCGGTGACTCAGTTTATTCTGGAAGCAGCAAGAGAAAGTCATGATTTCCCGAACTCGACCGCGGTCGACTATCTGCACGCTGTCGGTCTGCTCAGCTTCTCGTATATGTTCGCGCGTATTGCCAATGCTGCGAAAAATAAAGAAGGTGAGTTCTATCAAAACAAACTGGCTTTGGCGAATTATTTTGTGCAACGCATTCTGCCTGAGCTGGCTCTACGCATCACCAAAGTAAAATCAGGTTCTGACCTGATCATGAACTTCTCTGAAGATTACTTCACGACTCAAGCTTAAGCTGAAACAGCCATAATCAAAAACGCCTGCTTGATGCAGGCGTTTTTATTACAATTCGAAACTTAAACTTTCTGAATCATTAAAGAATCCGGTTGATTATTGCTTTTCGGATTCAGATGTTTATTCACAATTTTGATATTCCCCTCTGACTCTAAAGACTCGCAGAGTTCCACCACCTTTTGCATATCTTCAGCCTTAATGCCTACGCCGAGGATTAATTTTTTTCCGGCTTCTAATTGGTCAATTTTTGTTTGAATTTTATCTAACACTTTTTTCTCCTATTTATTCAATGTACCACCCATACAATATAGCAATTTAGTCTAAAAAAAGCGCAAAAGTTCAAATAATTTAATCTTTATTTTTCATTCAATCATTCTGTGCATGATCTTTGCACGCTATTCTGTAACTATCGTTTATATCAAATAAAAATCAGGAAGATCTTATGCCGAAACCCCATCCCAAAGTTGAAAAACTTGAAGCCCTCCTCGACCGTTTTGGTAATCTTGCTGTAGAAAGTTTTCATTATATTGCCCTGTTTGTAATTGGCTGTATGGTGATCTGGTCTGCCGGTCATACCGTCGTCGACATTCTAACCGTTAAACAGTTCGCCACCATTGACGATATTCTTTTACTGTTCATCTATCTCGAACTCGGTGCCATGGTTGGGATCTATTTTAAAACCAATCATATGCCGGTACGCTTCCTGATTTATATTGCCATTACCGCACTGACCCGCTTGCTCATTGCGGACATTCAGCACACGCATAAAGCCAGTATGGATCTGGTGATTATTACCGGTTCGATCCTGATTATGGCATTTGCCATTTTAGTGGTGCGCTATGCGTCATGGACCTACCCATCGGTGATTCGTGACAAACACAGCGAGAAACCAGTGCCACAAGGCAAAACGCCTCGTCCGGAAGATGATGAGTTGGCTTGATATAAAAAATCCCCCTTGAATAAAGGGGGATTTTTAACTTAACGATTCGGCACCAGCACATAACGTCCATTTTCATAAATCCAGTAACTGCCACGCGGTGGTGCAGGTAAGCCCAGACGCTGCCAGTCACTGATAACGCTATATCTTGAACTTTCAATTCGAGCCACATTCGGATCGCCATTCACCCAGCTATAGCTATTGGAATTTTGATAAATGGTGGTCGGCGCCTGATACTGGATATTGAGACCACTTTGACTTTGAGCCGGCGGATAACCCCAATGGATCGGGCGTTGCGGGTAATGTGGTCTAGGTGGCATCGGACGCTGCGGATAAGAGTGCCGTGGTGGATCATAAGAGCGTGATGGTGCAGCGCGGTAATTCGGTTTAGAACGTTCAACCCCTGTATATCCACCCCAAGCGTTTCCGGCCATCGTCTGTGCAGAAGCCCCCAATAGCAATGCAGCAAATATTGCACTCAATAACACTATTTTCATTTGAGCTTCCTCTCAATAACTTGTCTATATTTTAAACAAAATAAATGCAGAAAATATGAATACGCTTACTGACCCTGCAATTTTTTGTAATGTGCCTGCGTATTTTCAATCTAGCAGGCCCATCGGCAGGCGACTGCTTTATGCTAAAATCACTTTTTTAATGTTTCGAGTTGAATACTGTGTCTGATTTAAATTTCGATCGTTTACATGAATATTTTTCTAAAGTGCCGAGTGTTCAAAAAGAACGGATTGATAGCTATGGTTCAGATGGCAAACAGGCATGGTGGTTTAAATTTCAGATCAATGTAGATCATCCGCTGGCCTGGCAGACTGTGCAAGAGCTGGGACATGTCCTGAATTATATTTCTAAAAATGAACGTCTTCCGACGCAGTTCCTGCCAGTATCTCCACCACCGTATATGAATGGTATTGCCAGAGATTTCTTGTGCTGGGTGATTCAATGTAATCATGCCGATTTCCCGCCAGATGTCGTCTGTGACTGGCTAGAAGCACGTTTACCCAATCCGGTCGACCATGAAGAGCAATGGAAAATTAAAACGGATCTTGCTGAACTTGAAGCATTGTCCGATAAAGAACTGGATGAACTGGTTCCACCGAATCCGGAGCCTTAAAAAATCCCTCCTACCCTCCCTTTAAAAAAGGGAGGTAAAGTCCATTGCTGTCCCACAATTTTTCACAAGAGGAAGCTCATTTGAGCTTCCTCTTGTTTTATGGGTATTTTATCGGGTGAAAATAAAGCTT
>NZ_JAMXXP010000042.1 GCF_024129355.1 Acinetobacter lwoffii
TCCCGAACTCAGAAGTGAAACCTCTTAGCGCTGATGGTAGTGTGGGGTTACCCATGTGAGAGTAAGTCATCGCCAGCTCATTATTCCAAAATCCCCCTCCGCCAAGGCAGAGGGGGATTTTTTATGTGTGGTTTTTAGAAATAAGTCTTTTATTTTTGATTCTGATTTCTATATGCATTCATTTCCTATCGAGCTCCACGAACTTATTAATTTAAGTGTATAGAAGTATTTATCTGAAATCTTATTAAAGTCTTTTTAGAAGGATGATTCGCGTTAATATGACTAGTGTTATCCGGTCGATATAGTTTGATCTAAAAGATTTTACAGTCCTATCTTATAAATCCTAAAAAATAAAAAACCAGCGAATCGCTGGTTTTTTATTGCAGATTATTTTAGCCAAACACACGCATTACGGCTGCGATTAATACCCAAAGAATGGCAATCGCTACGATGGGTTCAACAATCTTTGCCCATGTTGGGGTATTGATAACAATGACTTCTTCGATATCTTGATGCTGCTGATTCTGGCTTACCATTTGATTAAACTCCTTCATTGATGCTTCCAATGATAGCTCTTCTTGCACAATTGGTTTAGAGCCTTTGAGTTCTGTTAGCTTGTTTGTTGTCCAAACCCAATCATCTGCTTGACCAGATAAATGTTCAATTTGCCCGGTCAGTAATTCCTGGATGCTATGGATATTATGATTGCCGGTATCATGCAGTTGTTTTAATTCGATAAGTTGTAAATGAAAAATTTCTGAAGTACTGTGCTCAAGCTGAGCTCGATCCAAGGTAGATTGATTTTCCGGACTGGTAGCGAGATGACGCACGATTTCCAGGATATATAATTCATCAGGATGGTTGATTTCATTATAAATTTTTTGTGGGTTATGACGCCATTCAGTAATAAGTTTACCTAAAGTTAAGGCATTGATTTCTGATATATATTTTCGTCTTTCTTCTTTTGTATAGTCTTTTAGAAGCTCAGGCTTTTGAGTCTCTATCTGTTCAACAAAATATTGTACTAAATCAAAAGCCATTCACTTGCTCCATTATTTTTAATCTAATAGTCTTAAAGTCGGTTTTTTCTTTGGTTGTTCAGTTTGTTCTTCAGTGCTTGATTTTAAAGCATCTTCATCATTTTGTGTATGCTCATATTCACCTGGATCAAAGAATAAACCTTGACCATTTTCACGTGCATAAATACCGAGTACTGCTGCCATAGGAACATAAATATCACGAGAAACGCCACCAAAGCGAGCCGAGAAGCTAATGGCATCATTGCTCATATGCAGCGCATGCACGGCATGTGGCACAATATTCAGAACAATCTGTCCATCTTTAATAAACTGCTCAGGAACCATGGTATTTGGGCGTGTGGCATCCACTAGCAGGTAAGGCGTCATATTGTTATCGCAAACCCACTCATAGATTGCACGTGCCATATAGGGACGGGTAGGGCTAAGGTTGAATTCTTGTTCGGACATGATGTTTCTCTATGGATGTTTGAGTTGCACTGAATAACGGTTCTTTTCCTGCAATGTCATGGATTTCACAAAGGCAGGACGACTAAAAATTCGTTGGCAATATAAATAAAACGGACGGCATTGCTGCTGTGGTAATTCTACGCCCATCTGTTTCAGACGGATAAAAATTGGTGCCAACATACAATCCAGGATACTAAATTGTTCAGACATAAAATAGGGAAAATGCTGGAATAGTGGCATTAGTGAAATCAGGATATCCTGTAACTGCTTTTGTGCCTGAGTTCTGGCTTTCTTATCCAGCGTATCAGGATGGCGTAACATGAGATCAGCCAGTTTCAGCCAGTCATTTTCAAAGCGCCAGATGTATTGTCGTTGCTCTGCCCGGGGCATCGGAGCATCGGCATACAGTTTATTCTGACGATAACGATCATCTACATATTCTGAGATAATCGAAGTATTAAATAATTTAAGTTCATTTTCGATCAGCATCGGCAATTGATTATAAGGATTGAGACTGGCCAGATCCTCATCATCGGCATCCACCAAAATCAGGTTATATTTAATCTGTTTTTCGGTAAGCACATAGCGAATCCAATGGGAACGAAAGTCATCGGCATGACTATAGAGAGTGATTCCTTGAAGAGGCGCGCTTTCGACTGACATAAATCCTGATGAGCTTCTAATGAATAGACTAGGATACTAAAATTCAACCTAAAAAGCACCAAGCATCAAAGATCAATCGGCTTGAGCCGAGGTAGATTATAAGAAAAACAACTGGAGGAAAATAAGATGCTGATCAAGCTTCCTGTCATTTTGCTGTTTATCTGTATTGGGATCGCAAATTATTATTTGATGAAGTCATTCTGGTGTCACGAAGGGGTATGGGGTAAGGATGTACATGAACAATAACAAGAAAAAAGTTCTAAATGACCCACTAACCGCCATAAAAAAACCCTGGAAAATCCAGGGTTTTTTGTCCGATTCGGTAAACGAATTAACGTTTAGAGAACTGAGGACGTTTACGAGCTTTACGTAAACCAAGTTTCTTACGTTCAACTTCACGAGCATCACGAGTAACGAAACCAGCTTGACGAAGAGCAGGTTTTAAAGTTTCGTCAGAAGCGATCAATGCACGAGTAATACCGTGACGGATAGCGCCTGCTTGACCACCAATACCACCACCAGCAACAGTGATGTAAAGGTCATATTTGTCAGTAGCTTCAAGAAGCTCAAGTGGTTGGTTAACAACCATACGAGCAGTTTCACGACCGAAATACTGTTCAAGAGTACGGTTGTTAATTACGAGTTTACCAGTACCAGCTGATAGGAAAACACGTGCAGTTGCGGTCTTACGGCGACCTGTACCATAATTAGTAGCCATGTGCTGTTATCCCTTAGATGTCCAAAACTTGTGGCTGTTGAGCAGCGTGTGGATGCTCAGTACCTGCATACACTTTCATTTTCTTGATCATTGCATAACCAAGAGGACCTTTAGGTAACATACCTTTAACAGCTTTTTCTAGAACTGCTTCTGGTTTGTGAGCGATTAACTTTTCAAAGTTAGTCTCACGGATACCACCAGGGAAACCAGTGTGGCGATAGTATTTCTTATCTTGTGACTTTTTACCAGTCACAGTGATTTCTTCAGCATTGATAACAACGATGTAGTCGCCAGTGTCAACGTGAGGAGTATAAGAAGTTTTATGCTTACCGCGTAAACGACGAGCGATTTCAGTCGCAAGGCGACCTAAAGTTTTGCCAGAAGCATCAACAACGTACCAGTCGTGTTGAACTTCAGCTGGCTTAGCGCTGAGAGTTTTCATTAAACCACTACCTATTATAGTTGGTTTGGACTATGGAATCTGTCCAAACTAAAGGAGACGCGATTCTAAACGAATACGTGAAGAATCACAAATGAAAATTAAAATTTCAAGCGCTGTATTTTATCTAATCTCCCTGGTGAAAGAAAGACCTAAGCCTTTATATGCTACAAAAACTGCAACTATATTTGTAACCATAGTTTCAATGGTATCAAAATATTGATTTATAAGTACTCTTTGCAATGATTACTACAGCGTAGGCGTGATCGGGTTATAATATTTCTCAGCTTTGCCAAATTGAGAAGATGATGCTGCCTTTATATGTCACCAGTGGGGAACCTGCCGGAATTGGTCCTGATATTTGCCTGAGTCTTGCAGATCGTGTTGATGAGCGCCCAATTGTGGTATTGGCGGATATTCATATGCTCGAGCAGCGTGCTCAGGTACTCAAATTATCGGTTGAGCTGATTGAATATCAAGGACAGGAGTCATCTTCAGGCATCGGTCAGCTATTTGTAGAGCATGTTCCCGTGCAGCAAGACGTCGTATTGGGTGAGCTGAATCCGAACAATGCGGCTTATGTACTGGAGCAACTGCGTCGATCCGCAGACTATGCCATGTCAGGAAAAAGTGTCGGCGTCGCGACTGCGCCTGTACAAAAGTCCGTGATAAATGAAGCGGGCATTTCTTTTAGTGGTCATACCGAGTATTACCAGGAATTTGCTGGTGTTCCACGTGTAGTCATGATGCTGGCCACCAAAACTTTACGCGTGGCCTTGGCCACTACCCATCTTCCGCTTCGTGCCGTGGCAGATGCGATTACGCCTGAACGCTTGCATCAGGTGATTGATATTCTGATTCACGACCTGAAATCCAAATTCAAGATTGAACAGCCGAATATACTGGTTTGCGGTTTAAATCCGCATGCCGGGGAGGGCGGTTATTTGGGGATGGAAGAAATTGAAATGATCAATCCGGTACTCGAAAGCTATCGTGCCCAAGGTATCAACATGAGTTTAAGCCTACCTGCTGATACTTTATTTACTCCAGAAAACCTAAAAGATGCTGATGCTGTTCTGGCGATGTATCACGATCAGGGCTTACCTGTGTTAAAATCACAGGGCTTTGGTGAAGCCATTAATATTACCCTCGGCTTACCGTTTATTCGAACTTCTGTTGATCATGGCACAGCACTCTCCCTTGCGGGGACGGGACTTGCGAAAAGTTCCAGCCTGCACGTTGCTGTCGATTTAGCCCTCGATCTGGCGCGCCACTGATTATTGTTCATCACTCACGTTGGAAATGTTTTTATGTATCAAATTAATGCCTTAAACCCAAAAGATGAAGGGCATCAGGCTCGAAAAAGATTTGGTCAAAACTTTTTACATGACCAGCGTGTCATTGCCAAAATTGTACGCTCAGTCAATCCGCGTCCAGGTCAGAACATTCTGGAAATTGGCCCGGGTCTGGCCGCTTTGACTTCACCTTTAATTGGTGAATGTGATGCCTTAACCGTACTTGAGCTGGATCGTGATCTGGCTGCTGGCCTGCCGGGTCGTGTGCCGCATCCGGAACGTTTAACCATTATTGAAGCCGATGCATTGAGGTATGATTATTCTCAGTTGTTCCAGGAAGATCGTCCATTACGTGTGGTCGGTAACTTGCCCTATAATATTTCAACGCCACTGTTATTCCATCTCTTGGAATTTGGTGACAAAGTGCAAGACATGCATTTCATGCTACAAAAAGAAGTCGTGGATCGCATTACCGCATCACCCAATACCAAAGAATATGGCCGTCTGTCGGTGATGATTCAATATTTCTGTAAACCGACTTTCTTGTTCGAAGTGCCACCTGGATCTTTTAATCCGCCTCCAAAAGTAACTTCTGCGGTATTCCGGTTAGAGCCTTATAAAGTTAAACCGATTGTGGCGAAGAATGAAAAAGCGCTGGCACGTCTGGTATCTCATGTCTTTACCCAGCGTCGTAAAACCTTGCGTAACAGCTTGAAGGGTATGCTGGTTGAAGAGGGTTTTGAAAAAGCGGGTGTTGACCCGATGGCGCGTCCAGAAACCCTGACCCTTGAACAGTTTGTTGCACTTTCAGATCAAATGGTGGCTTAAATTACGATGAACCGTACTGCTCGATATAATTATGTGATTGGTGATGTTCAAGGCTGTTTTGAGGCCTTGAAAGCTTTGCTTAAAGAAATGCAGTTTGATGCAGAACAAGATTTTATCTGGTTTGCTGGAGATTTGGTTGCACGTGGTGAAAACTCAATTGCAGCATTGCGGTTTATCAAAAAGCTGGCTGAGCAAGGTGCGGCTGCGACGGTCTTGGGAAATCATGATTTGACTTTGCTGGCTTATGCCCGCGGCATCAAACCGGTGAAAGAAAAAGACAATGTTCGTGATGTGATTGATGCGATCGACAGTGATGACTTGATTGACTGGCTGCGCAAACAGCCAATGTGTCTATTTCCAAATGAGCAGACTATCCTGACGCATGCTGGGATTCCGAATATCTGGAGTGCAGAAAAAACTGCTCAATTGGCACAAGAAGTCGAAGCGATCATTGCTCATGATGACTTCGAGGTGCTGGATGATTTTCTGAAAGAAATGTTCGGGAAAGAACCCGCACTTTGGTCGGATCAGCTACAAGGCCATGAACGTATTCGCTGTATCGTGAACTACCTCACCCGAATGCGTTTAACTGACGCTGAGGGACGTCTGGAATACAGCTTTAAAGATGCGCTGGATGATCCGATGCCGGAAGGATTTAAACCTTGGTTTGAGTTTGAATCACAGGCCGCACAAACTCATCAGATCCTGTTTGGTCACTGGGCTGCCTTGAACGGTAAAACCATTTCGAACAAGATTCAGAATGTAGATGGCGGTTGTGTCTGGGGTAATCAACTCATGGCATTCCGCCTAGAAGATCAGCAGATGTTTGCAGTGGATAATCCGGTGATGTAAGTAAAGCTATTAAAAAAGCCACGTGATTACGTGGCTTTTTTAGTTTTAAAATTTAGTCTGCTCGAATCCAGGTCTGGTTACGGCCTAGAACTGAAACGCCTATGCTGGCACGTAAGGTTAAACGTTTACCGGTATTGTTTAAACGCATTTTTGCATCATAAATTTTACCTGCCAATGGGTCGATAATACGACCTTTGTCATAATTCTTGGTGCCTTCAACCAGTTTTAGGCCTTTTAAAATGGTCATGCCTAAAATAGGCTGATTGGTATAAGGTGCAGGGCAGTTATTGCATTTTTCACGTGGATTATAGTCTGGGCGAGGCGTGATTTTTACAATTTTGCCTGAATAGGTATTATTTGCTTCTTTGCTAATGACGATAATCGCTTTAGCCGCCCCCGTTTTATCATCAATTTGTTGCCAGGTCCCGGTGATATCGTCTGCCCACAAATTCGTCATACATCCTGCTGTAAGCGCGGCAAGTAATATTTTTTTAAACATAGAGAGTCATTCCAAAGAATTTTTATCATCGCCCGCTCATGTTAGAAATCTTACTAAAATAGTCAACACTTATCTGAATACTATAGAGTTGATACACTAAAAAAAGCTGCCAATTTGGCAGCTTTTTTGAATAATGAGAATTAGGTATTAATCTTGGCGAATCCAGGTCTGGCTACGGCCTAAAGCGGACACACCCACATAACCACGCAAGGTTAAACGTTTACCATTGGCATTTAGACGCACTCGAGCGTCATAAACTTTACCTGCCAATGGATCAATCACTTTACCTTTTTCATAATTGTTGGTGCCTTCCACATGTTTTAAACCAGTCAATACATCCATGCCCATGATCGGCTGATTGGTATAAGGCGCGGGACATTTATTGCAGGTCTTTTGTGGAGTATAGCCTGGACGTGGAGTAACTTTAATAATTTTTCCGGCAAAAGTCCCATTATCATTTTGACGAATTTCAATAATCGCTTTTGGTGAGCCGGTTTTATCATCAATTTGCTGCCAGATGCCAGTCAGATCCTGTGCATAAGCAGTCCCAGTCATCAGTGCAGCGATGAACATTAATCCTAATTTAGTTTGATTCATTATATTTATCCCTTTTTTATAGATGAATAAAATATCCCCAACACAAAAGTGCTGTTTTTATTAATCCTGGCGAATCCAGGTTTGTGTGCGACCAATTGCAGATATCCCGATATATCCACGTAAAGTCAGTCGTTTCCCATTGGCAGAAATCCGGCCTTTTAAATCATAAATTTTGCCGGTGAGTGGATCGAGTACCCGGCCATGTGCATAGTTATTTTTGGTGGTAGGTTTTAGTCCTTTAATGACGTCTAATCCCAAAATCGGTTTATCAGTATAAGGTGATGGACATTTGACACATTTTTCTCGTGGTGTATAACCGGGGCGAGGTGTGACTTTAGTAATCGTTCCGGTATAGGAGCCATCAGCCTGCGTTTTCATTTCAATCAATGCTTTAGGTGAGCCGGTTTTATCATCAATCTGTTGCCAGAGACCAGATAACTCCTGTGCAAAGGCCAGAGAGCTAGTGAATAAAGAAGCTGAAAAAACAGTTAAAAGTGCGATTTTATACATTCGATATCCTTATCCTTATTTTTTTATAAACATTCACCTAATTCCATGTGGTGAATGCTGATGCAAACTACGTTAATACACTTTCATAATCTATATTGCATGAAAAAAGCATATGTTTAATATTCATACAACCTAATGCATTAAAATGCAAGTTTCTATCTACTAAAGCATAACTCCATCACATTTTTTTAATTAAGCAGGAATTAATCCTGCTTAATCCAGGTTTGACTACGGCCAAGCGCTGATACCCCGATATAACCACGTAGAATAAGACGTTTCCCATTGGCACTTAATTTTGCCTTGGTGTTATAAAGATTCCCTGATAATGGATCAAGCAGCTTGCCTTGAGCAAAACTGTTATTGCCGACGTGCTTTAAGCCAGTGAGTACATCCAGACCAAGAATAGGTTTATTGGTATAAGGTGCGGGACAGGACACACAATTTTCTTTCGGAGTATATCCAGGACGCGGGGTGATTTTTGTGATCTTGGCAGCATAGACGCCGGAAGCCGTCTCACGAATTTCCAGGAATGCTTTAGGTGAACCGGTTTTGTCGTCAATACTTCGCCATGTTCCTGAAATATCGGAAGCCAAGGCCAGATGGCTGAAAGAGGCTAAAAGTAAAGTTGAAAAAAATTGAACCTTATTCATATATCTGTTCCTAGGTTGGATTAGAGTTCTTACTCTATAGTAAGAACGATTACCACATAAAACAAATGATTAATTTGATTCACTAGTCACATTTTTTGCAAATAAAGTATAAACGTAGGCAACCAGACCGCGGTAAAGACTGCATTGACGGCCATACCAAATGCGGCATAACGTCCTGCAATACTGCCACGCTGCCAGGCCTGAGCTGTACCAATGGCATGTGCGGCTAGTCCTAAAGCCAGTCCGGAGGCACGTTCATCATTGATATGTCTCAGAATAAATGGAGAAAAAGCTGCACCAATCACACCAGAAAGAATCACGATTAGAATGACCATGCTGATGGGTGCATCCAGCAGGGTGGCAATATTAATCGCAATTGGAGTGGTCACTGCGCGGGTAGCAAACGCCATAATATCTGCAGAGGACATATGCAGCAGATAAGCTAGTCCCATCGGCAAGGCGACAGCACTGATACTGGCAAAAACCAAAATGCCGATAATGGCTTTGAGCGGCAAGTCATCGTAGCGCATCGCGGCCAAAGGGATAGCAAGTGCGACGGTCACATAGCCGAGTAAATGGTTGAAAAGTGGATTAACTTCATCCATGTAATTTTCATAGGGAATGCCGAGCGCAAATAAAATCACCAGTACAAAGAACATGCTGAACACGATGACGGGAATTTGCGGAATGAACCGGTTACAGGGTTTGGCAATCAGATAGGCGATGAGGGTAACCGCAAAGCCATACAAAATAGATAACATGCGGAACTCCTATAACCAGCGCTTGGCCATTTTGGCGTAAATCCATAAAGGAATCAGGGTACTGAAAAACATGATGAACAGAAAGGCCGGAATTTTCTGGCCCATATGTACCAGCATCATCAGTGCACCTGCACTGACAGGCAGGAAAGCAAAGGCGCTTTCCTTCATCAGTTTGTTATTGGTATCCACGAGGCGAGCGGGGAGTTTGCCAAAGTAGCGCCAGGTAAACAGCGCAATTAAAAGGCTCAATAACCCGACCAGATTGCCTAATTCAGGATGATTCAGTTGGGTCATTAACCAGACCGAAGCTTCCCGAAAGACAATAATAAGTAACAGGGTGCCGATCCATGCCGGCCAATCTATTCGTTTTATCCAGTTCATTGCTATGATCATTAATATTAATAAGTTTACTTATCAAGTTTTACTCGATCTTTGACTGGATTTCAAACGCTTCCAGTGGACGTTGAAATTGCTGCGCCTGTTTGCCCAGGATTTCATCTAAAGGTAAATGCGCCTGTTTAATCAACTGTTCCAGTTTTTGTGGGGCAATTCGAATATGAAGATGCAGCTGGCCTTCATCATCATAATGTTCAGACTGAATCACATTCAAGCTGTACAGCTGGTTGCGCAGCTTGCCATAGGCGGGTTTGAGAATTAAATCGAAGGACTGCAGTTGCCCCATCAAGGACTCATGTACCGCTTTACGCAGCAGGTCGATACCTTCGCCAGTATGTGCCGAGACATAGACGCGTTCCGGTTCACCCGGGCGTCGATAAATAATTTTGGCTTCTTCACCGCTACAGTCAATTTTATTGTAAACCTGAAGGATGGGAACATCGGCCCCAATTTCTTTCAGCACTTTTTCAACGGCTTCAATCTGTTCCAGCATCTCTGGGCTGCTTGAATCAATGACATGCAGTAACAGCGTGGCTTCTACGGTTTCCTCCAAAGTCGCCTTAAAGGATTCTACCAGCGAATGGGAAAGGTTACGGACAAAACCGACCGTATCGGCCAGCACCAGATTGCCAATCCCATCCCATTCCAGACGCCGTAAAGTAGGGTCCAAGGTTGCAAACAGCTGATCGGCTGCATAGACATCGCTATTGGCCAGCAGATTAAACAGGGTAGACTTGCCGGCATTGGTATAACCGACCAAAGATACCGTCGGCACAGCCGCTTTTTGACGAGCCACACGGCCTTGCATCCGGGTCTGGCGGACTTTATCAATGCGTGCCTTGAGTTGTCTCATACGGATACGCAGCAAACGGCGGTCTGTTTCCAGCAGGGTTTCACCCGGGCCACGTAAACCAATCCCGCCTTTCTGGCTGTCGAGATTGCCACGACTACGAATTAAACGCGAAGATAAATGTTGTAGCTGTGCCAGTTCGACTTGCAGCTTACCTTCATAGGTACGGGCACGCTGGGCAAAAATATCCAGAATCAGTTCGGTACGATCGACCACGCGGCATTTAATCACCTGTTCCAGATTACGGGCTTGGGCTGGGGTTAGGGCATGGTCAAAAATGACCAGATTGGCCTCCAGCTCTTCAACACGTTCAGCGATTTCTTCTGCCTTGCCGGAGCCGATAAAAAATTTGGCATCGGGTTTCACCCGCTGAGCATAAATATGTTCCAGAATTTCAGCATCTGCAGACTGGGCCAGCAAACGAAACTCTTCAGCATCAAGGTCATCCAGCATTTGTACGCTGACACTCACCAGAATGACGCGCTCTCTCCCTTGATGTTGTTGTAAATATTCCACTCAGGCCAATCTCCATTTGAAAACTTTAGTGTAGTTGAAAAAGGGCTGAGCAGATACTGAATTAGCGCGGCTTTGGTTTAAAGTGCGCTGATAAACAGTTGTGCAAGTGTTACCAGTACCACGGCATAGATGAAGGTGCCGCCCAAAATATATTTGAGCACTTGTAAAGGCGGAGGTGTGTCGTTCGCGGGCTGGGTTTGATCTGGCATGGCTACGATCCTTTTCAATCTAATATTTCGATAGTTTTATTTTGAATGATTTTTTAATCCAATTAAAATTGAAGATATAGATGCTATTGGTCGATTTTTATTATCAATGCAAGTTGCGAATGAACAGTATAGAATGAGTTTAATTCGTGGATATCCCCTGTATCTCGCTTAGGATTTAATGACGTTTTTATGAACTCAACTGTACAAAACCAGACTCCAGATATCGAAGGCTTGGCCAAGTTTTTTCTGTATAGCCGGAAAATTACCGCCTCATTGGCCACCATCAGTGAGGGGTTCTATTTGGTTTTTCGTCATGGCTTATATAAAAATCCGAATAACCCGACCAATACGCGCTATGTGCAACATTTTTGCCGTCAGTTATGCAAAGTATTCAATATCGAAGTGCAGGTACATGGCGAGATTCCACGTGAACCCGCCTTATGGGTCAGTAATCATGTGTCCTGGCTGGATATTGCCGTTCTGGGTTCAGGGGCGCGGGTATTTTTTCTGGCGAAAGCAGAAATTGAGAACTGGCCGATTTTAGGGAAATTGGCCAAGGGAGGGGGTACCTTATTTATTAAACGTGGTTCAGGAGATTCCGTCAGGATTCGTGAACAAATTACCGGTTTCCTGAAACAGAATATTCCGGTGCTGTTCTTTCCTGAAGCGACGACTTCTGATGGGCGAGCCATCAAAAAAGTGCATGGCCGGATTTTAGGCGCCGCGATTGAAGCGCAGCGTCCTGTACAAATCTGTCTGATTTGTTATGTGAATCAGCAGGGCGAACTGGATATGGTTGCGCCGTTTGTCAATGACATCAGTTTTGCCGCCCATGTCAAAAAAGTACTGGAAATGCCGCAAGTCATTGCACATTTAGTGGCTTTACCTGCAATTGCCACTGAAGGGCATACGGTTGAAAGCCTCACCCGTGTGGTCCAGGAAAAAATGCAGACTGGCCTGGTTGAACTTCAGTCACGGGTATTAAAAAAGCCTCAATAAGAGGCTTTTTTTATGGTTTTATCCACCAAATCAAGCTTACATAAAACCTTCAATCGGCAGCCACGACAACAGTTTAAGTCCAGCTTTCTGATACCATTTCATTTTGGGTTCTTTGGTAAATGTTTGAACGTCACCATTGGCTTTCTTGATTTTCCAGTTAATGTTCTGATTCGCATCCAGCACCAGTTTATACGCATATTTGCTTAAATTTTTGTCCATGGTGTCGTGTACTGCACGTGCCAAAGACGGACTGTTCAGCAACACGCCAATTTCAGTATTCAAATAGGCTGAACGCGGATCAAAGTTAAAAGAACCAATAAACACCTGTTTTTGATCCAGTGCCATCAGTTTGGCATGCAGGCTGGAACGGCTCAGTCCTTTCAGGCTGACTTTAGCTTTTTTCGAAATTTCCTCAGTATTGGCATTTAGGTGATTAGCTTCTGGCGCTGCTAAGAACTCATACAGCTGCACCCCATTTTCCAATAGATCCTGACGATATTTGGCATAAAAGGCATGCACCACGGCAACGTCGTTGGCCTTAAAAGAGTTGGTCAGGACGCGAACCTTGATATTCTCATTCGCCAGTTTCTTTAAACGGTCTGCACCAATTTTTTCCGGGACAAAATAGGCAGAGACAATATCGACACTTTGTTCAGGTTTTTCCAGGCGCTGTAATAACTGGAAATTCAGGTGTTCTTCGGTTTTGGCCTTGGCTTTGATTTTGCTCGGTGGATCTTTGACCACTTCAGCCTCCACCCAATCCAGCTGAATGTTTTGTTCCAGCCATTGGTCAAAGGCTCTGGAACGATTGGCCAGATCCAGATAATTTTGAGTCGCTGGATCCTGACTATGGGTTTCTAGCTGTTCTTTTAAGCTTGGAAAACGTAAGCCATGATGCCGTGGATTCACAACCTCTTGCACCGGATAGGCATAATCATCATTCCAGTATTCATCGAAGGAATGAATGATTTCATCCGATGCCGCACCGACCAGCATCACATCGACATCAGAGAACTGATAGCTTTCACTGACATTATAATACTGGTTGCTCATATTGCGGCCGCCAATCAAGGCAATCTGGTTATCGGCAATAAAACTTTTATTGTGCATGCGGCGGTTAATGCGCTTTAAATCCAGCACCATGTCCATGGCGCGGTATTTACGAAAGCGATAGGGATTATACAGTTTGACATCGATATTCTGATGCTGGTTTAAGGCCAGATAAATCCCTTCCATTTTCTTGGCATTATTGTCATCCATCAACAGGCGCACTTTTACGCCACGATCCGCTGCCTGAATAATCGCATGCAGGGCGAGGGCACCGATTCGGTCATTATCCCAAATGTAATATTGCAGATCCAGACTGCGTTCCGCTTTATTAATCAGCTGAATCCGCGCAGCCAGTGCTTCAAGCGGATCATACAGCACGCGATAACCGGTCAACCCGATGTTCTGATCACGTAAAGGTTCAACAATTTGTGCCAGGCTGGTTTGCGATGTATCCGTTTCAAATGCCATCTGGCTTGGCTGTTCGGTTTGCTTGGGTAAGGTGCTACACGCAGGTAGACCCAGAACCAGACTACAGCTCAGTAAAATGCCGGCTTTATAGCGATGAGTACGTATAAAACTTGAGGATTGAAGATGAACTTGATCGCGGGGAGCAGTGGCCATATAAGTCGAAGAATGAAAAATTAGAATTGAGTATAATTGCCAGCTATGAAAAGATAAATATAAAGCCAGTAATCTGCTGCTCGACTGAATAAGGCCAATTTATGTGGGATTCGAATTCCGTACTGTTTTATTTTTATTTGGGAATGGCGATTTTAGCCATCTGGGCTGTGGCTCAGGCATGGTCGAGCCAATCACGTACCGAAACCATTCATCCCTTTAAAGCTTTTGGTCATTTGCTGGCTTTTTATCTTGCCTATTTATTAATCCCTTTGGTTTTCTTCAGTATTTATGCTGGATGGACGGGGTATTATTCGCTGCATGAAGCTATTTTTGTATTTTTGCTTAGTGGGGTTTTGACTTATGCACGCTTTATCGAGCCGCATTTAATTCAAGTGAAAACGACACAATATCAGATCAATGCAGATAAACGTTTAAAGCAGCCAGTAAAAATCGCCCTGATTGCAGATTTGCATATCGGTCTGTTTTCGGGTCATGAGCGTCAGTTGCGACAAATTGTACACAAATTAAATCATATTCAACCTGATTTGGTGGTGGTTGCTGGCGACTGGACTTACGAGCCAGAAAATAAACTGGCACAGGAATTGGCAGTTTTAAAAGAGATTCACGCTCCGGTCTATTCAGTCAATGGTAACCATGACGAGCAATATCCCGGACCGCCGATTCGCGAACTGTTGCACTATGCACTGCAAGTCAATCAGGTCATGGATATCGAAGGTCAAATTGTCGAATTTGATGAGTTTCGCCTTTTGGGCGTGGGTGATCTCTGGGCTGGAAAAGCCGATATGCGCAGTTTGCCAGACTTGCCTCAGGACAAGCCTTGGGTCATTCTTTCGCATAACCCGGATACGGTCGATATGATTCCCAAACTGCCGACGCGCCCTCTGATGCTGTCCGGGCATACTCATGGCGGACAGGTAGAGCTGCCTTGGCTAACTAATTACGTCATGAAAAAGGTTTCAATTTTGGGACATAAAAAGGGCATGTACCGCCATGAACATGCAGATGTGTTCGTTACTGTCGGTACCGGCTTGGTCGGCGTGCCTTTCCGTTTCCGGGTGCCGCCTACCATTGATATTATTGAACTGATTTAAATTCAGTCGACGTGCTGTACCGCGTTAACTGATGATCCAGACCAGAATCAATAACACCACCGCGACGGCCGCCATCATCCAAATTTTCTTTTCGATTTTTCGGGTTGGCACATTTTCACGTAATTGCTGTGCAGTAATTTCAGCTTCTGTGGATGTGCTCAAACTAGGATGGGTGGGGATTTCCAGTGGTGGTGTCACCAGGTCGATATCAGCGGCATCATCACTAAAGCGTGGACCGGTACTTTCATGCTTCATGACCACATCATGTTCCCGCACAATTTCATCAATCACTTGCAGTGCCTGAGCTTCATCCAAGGGCGTATTCTCGGTGATATAGCGAACAGCTTCTAATTTTTTATCATCTTCCAGCAAAATAATGATATTGACCAACTGCTCCTGCGATAGGTATTCAATAAGATCCTGCATGGCCTTGCCTCATTTTTTGAATTGAGTTCATTTGATTGTTGAGCAAATTTAACGAGATAAGTAGCCGAGTTTTGTTGTGAAATCATAAAAAAAGCCAGCATCAAGTGCTGGCTTTTGAATCAATCTAAAATCTTAGATCTGATTATTTACATCATCATTCTTGGTTTCACGAATCAGCAAAAACGCGACAAGTGACAGGATAGATGCTGCGGTCAGATAATAACCGACTGCAGACAAACCATAGGCTGTTGCCAGCTTGGTTGCGATTAACGGTGCAAATGATGCGCCGAAAATGCCTGCCAAGTTAAAGGTCAATGCAGAACCCGTGTAACGTACTGAAGTCGGGAAGATTTCAGACAATACAGTACCGATTGGCCCATAAGTTAAGCCCATAATCGCCAGACCAATACACAAGAACAGGAACACCACCAAGGTGCTGCCAGATTCAAGCATATCTGCAAAAAAGATACCGAAGATCGCAGAAATGACACATACCGCAATGGAAGTAGTCTTACGGCCAAATTTCTCTGCCAATACTGCTGAAAGCGGGATGAATGCAGCAAAACACAGGGTTGCAACTAACTGCAATTGCAGGAATTCTTCACGGGAATAACCGAGTTGTTTGGTTCCCCATTGCAATGCAAATACCGTAGTAAGGTAGAACACAACAAATGTACAGATTGCAGCAATCGTACCCAGAACCAGCATACGAGAGTGCTTTTTGAACACTTGAACAAAAGGAACATTTACTTCTTTTTGTTTATCCAGCACTTTCTGGAAAGCAGGCGTTTCATGCAGTTTTAAACGGATCCATAAACCGACAATTACCAACAAGGCACTTGAGATAAACGGAATACGCCAGCCCCAAGCCATAAAGTCAGCTTCAGACATGAAAGCGCCAAGCGTCAGGAAAGAACCTGTTGCCAGAATAAAGCCGATCGGAGCACCCAGTTGCGGGAACATGCCATACCAGGCACGTTTGCCTTCCGGGGCATTTTCAGTTGCAAGAAGTACCGCACCTGACCATTCACCACCCAGACCCAAGCCCTGACCTAAACGGCACAGTGCAAGTAACAGTGGCGCAGCAATTCCGATTTGCGCATAAGTTGGCAATAGACCAATCGCAACGGTTGAAATCCCCATAGTCAGCAAAGCTGCAACCAAGGTGGCTTTTCGTCCGATCCGGTCACCTAAATGACCAAATAATGCTGCACCAATCGGACGGGCAATAAAGGCAATCGCAAAAGTCGCAAGAGACTGAATGGTTGCGGTCATCGGATCTGTACTGGTAGGGAAGAACAGATACGGAAAAATAATGACAGCAGCGGTGGCATAAATATAAAAATCGAAGAACTCGATTGTGGTGCCTACCAAGCTTGCTGTTAAAACGCGAAATTTTGAATTTTGTGCTGGCTGAGCAGCAGAATTAGACGACGCCATGGAAAACCTTACACTTACTAAAAATAAAAAAACTTAGTTTTAAAAGCGTAATCTTTTTAAAAAAGGCGTAATTTTTTAAAAAAACAACTGCAATCTTCTCGCTTCAACTCGCTCAGGGTCACTGAAATGAAAAAGGAGATGATTAAATCACGTAAAGATAGATAGACAGAAAATGTGATCCTGCGCCTATCAATACAAATATGTGCCAGATAGCGTGGGTATATCTTACTCTTTTTAAAGCGTAAAACAATGCACCCACGGTATAAGCGAGTCCACCAATGATGAGAAAGGTTAAAGATTGAGCACTTAAATATTGCTGCATATCATCCATGACCAGCAGTGCCAGCCAGCCCATGGCCAGATAAGCCGCCAAAGAAAGTTTCTGGAAACGATGAATGAAAACGAACTTGAAAAGTGTACCAAGAAGGGCAATCACCCAGAGTGCAATCAATAAATACTGAGCTTTGGCGGTTGGAATGGCGATTAACAGAAAAGGGGTATAGGTTCCGGCAATTAAATAATAAATCGCGGTATGATCGACTTTTTTGTAAAAATAACGGCGGTCTGCTGTGGTGGCCATATGGTAAAGCATGGAAGCAGAAAACAGCACAATCATGCTCAGCGCGTAAACCCAAAGCCCTATCCATTGTCCAGTACTTAGGTAAGACCCTTTAATAATCAAAAGAATACCAGCAACAATGGATAGCCCGGCACCTACGCCATGACTAATATAGTTAATCCGTTCCTCATTTTGATCATAATCTGGAACCAGTAGAGCATTCTGCATGATTGTCATTCTTCTTCAAATATACACTTGTATAGTAATTCAATTTTGCTTTTAGGTTAAGAAGATTTAAACTTGATGCGCAATTCATTTCAGGTTTTATCTATGTCAACGTTGGCAACTCTCTCAGATCAGGAACAGCAATTCTTGGACACCTTTCAGCAAGCTGTTGAAAGGGATCAATTTGATCGCCTGATCTTAAGCCAGTATAAAGGTGAACTGCAGGATTTAGAAAAAATGACCTTGCGAGTCATTACATTAAATGAACAGCGCGTATTGAGCTGCCTGTATCGTTACAAGACGCAGGATGTCACCAAGAATTATCCTTTGGATGAAGCATTATTTCAGGTTACTTCACTACTGGCGTGTTGCAAACAAGCCAATCTGATCACCGTCGATGAAGAATTACAGCTGAAAAAAAACAAGAAAAAAGCCATGTTAACGCGCAGTAAACATAAAGTAGCGATGAATCAGGCGAAGCCTGCTGAACAAGGTCATGACCGGATTAAACAACGTTTTGTCGATCAGGACAGTATCTTTCTCCAGCATCTCGGGATTACCGATCAAAAAGCGCAAATTATTCCGAGCATGGCGCGCAAATGGAAGCAGATTAATAAGTTTGTGGAAATTTTCTCAGGTGCCCTGGCGCAGATTAAGTCACAAGCCGAAGGCCTGCGCGTGGTGGATTTTGGTTCGGGTAAAGGCTATCTGACCTGTGCTTTATATGACTATATGCAAAAACATGGTCAAACGCCGCATGTCACGGGGGTAGAGCTTAATCCGAAAATGGTTGAATTCTGCCAGAATGTCGCGCAGCAATCTGGTTTTGATCAGCTGGACTTTTTCCAGGGGGATGTGCGTACTTATGCGCCAGAACGTCTGGATGTGATGATTGCCTTGCATGCCTGTGATGTAGCAACAGATTTTGCGATTCATAGCGGGATTCGCCTGAATGCACAGATGATCATGTGCGCGCCGTGTTGTCATAAGGAGTTACGTCCACAGTTACAAACACCGAAAGTCCTGAGTCCGATGTTGCAGTTCGGTATTCATGCGGGGCAGCAGGCCGAAATGCTGACTGATACCATACGTGCTTTACTACTCAAAGCTTATGGTTATGAAACCAAAGTTTTTGAATTTGTGGCGCTGGAACATACCAGTAAAAATAAAATGATTCTGGCGACAAAACGTAAAGACTATCAACAACCTGATCAGTCGGTTCTGGCACAAATTCAGGCCTTAAAAGAGATGTATGGGATCCAGAAACATTCACTGGAATTGTTGCTTAATGACCAGTGGGATCAGCAGGGAATTGGTTCTAAATGCTAAATAGTCCAGAACTTAAAATAGTGTCCGGCAGCTGGAAAGATTTGACAGTGTATGCCAAAGCGATTCGTGAAGCCGTTTTTATTCAAGAACAGCATATTGCAGCTGAAGATGAGTGGGATGTTGAAGATGCGGTTGCTGTACATTTCATTGTTTTTCAGCAGGATCAGGCGATTGCTACAGCACGCTTATTGTCAAATAACAGTATCGGTCGAGTTGCAGTCCTAACCACAGCACGCGGTTTAGGTGTTGGTCAGCGCTTGATGCAGGCCGTGATTGACTATGCGCGTGCAGAGCAGCGTAAGTTGGTAAAGCTGTCTTCGCAAGTGCACGCCATTGGCTTCTATCAAGCGCTGGGATTTGAAGCTCAAGGTGATGAATATCTGGATTGTGGAATTCCGCATATTGATATGTATTTAAAGCTTTAATTTTCAGCCATTCAAATACGAAAAAGCGAGGCATTGACCCACTGCTGTCCCATAGTTTGCTTTAAATAAAAAAACCTGAGTCCTAACAGTTAAAATATGAGTGCAAACAAACACTTTAACGACCAGGA
>NZ_JAMXXP010000043.1 GCF_024129355.1 Acinetobacter lwoffii
TGTGCATTCTACAGGATTCCCAACCCAATACAACCCCTATTTTTAAATAATTCAGCAAAAACACCACGACTGTTTATTTATTCTACAAAAATCGCAATTTTCTTCATTTCTTGAGCATTAAAGGGACTGAATTGGATAAATGACTTAATCTTTTTTCAGTTTTATTCTGTTCCTGAAAGCGTAAAGGCCGGCAATCTATATATTCACAATAACCCCCTTCCCCATTTTCAGTTTCTTCATTTATTTTCACTTGATAACTAAAACTTCCTACATAGCCCGCTGCCAGGCCAAATTTAAAATCTCCACGACTTTGACCTTGTACCCAGATACAAGTACCGTCTGCATTTTCATAACACCATTCAAATTCACGCGGCAAATACATACTCTGCCCATTAGGTGTCGTGACACGCGGATAAACACGATGAACTTTAAAATAAACTTTGCGATCGAACATTTGGGTCCGCATGTTTTTTAAATCACGCAGATAGATCCGCGACTGAACAATACGATTAAAACCATCCCGAATTTGCGCCAACAGCAACTGGCGATTTTCACTGAGATTAATAATTTGATAAGTCAGGAAGGCCAAAGGCAGATAAGGAAAGTTAAAACTTCGCGCGTATTCAAAGCTTCCAAGACCATCGATCGTATATTGCTGCGCTTTATAGTTCACCGTTCCCTGACAATGACATAGCAAAGACCAGTGGTCTGCCAAGGAAAAACGCATTTGGGTAAAATGAGAAATTAGCTGAGTGGTCTGAATATTTAAATCAAAACTGAGTTCCGAGTCAGAACGCTGCAAACGAAAATTTGGAAAACTTCCGCTCAATTGCTCACGATCCAGAAACTGAAACAGACCTGATCTAAAATGACAGTCCTGCTTGACCGAATAGTGATGCAATTGTCCCACCATATGTGGGCTCGAACTGCAAATCACGGTGGCGGTATCTAAGGCTGTGGTTTCGATTGCACTCGGGTTTACCAGCATGGGTGCATTGGGTTGCCCGATAATACTCAGAAAGTTTAAATAATAGAGGGGTGCCGGAAGCCCGGGGATCATCAAACCCTGATGAATAATTTTATATTTTGAGGTGGGGCCATGATAGGCGGGATGGCGCGAAACAGTAGGAGTCTGATTCAGCTGTTTCGAACGATCTAAAAAATCTTGAAGAAACCGCATCTCAGACTCCTTATCTTTTTATAATGTACTCGATCTTTTTGCCATAAAAGTGGTCACAAAACCAGACAAAGCATAGAGAATAGAAATTACCAGAATGCCGACAGGAATATTATAAGTCATCGCTGCAAAGACGAATACAGCGATTGGTAGGACAAAAAACGGAACCCGTTTACGTTCTACTGTTTTGAATGAATAATATTTGATATTGGAAATCATCAACAAGCCTACCGCAATAATGACCACTGCATTAATGACCTGAAGAGAAGGTTCACGAATATCGAAGATTTCTGGAAAATCCAGACCGACCCAGACTAATGACACAATCATGATGGCAGCCAGAGGACTTGCCACACCAATAAAATAACGTTTATCGACCACACCAATCTGTACATTGAAACGCGCCAGACGGAACGCAGCACAAGCAGTATAAACAAAGCATGCTGCCAGACCGATTCGGCCCAAATCGCTTAAGCCCCAGCTATACATTAAAATAGCGGGAGCTACACCAAAAGCCAGCATGTCAGAAAGCGAGTCAAACTGTTCACCGAACGGACTTTGTGCACCAATCGCACGTGCCACACGGCCATCCAATCCATCCAGTAATGCCGCAATAAAGATCGCATAAATCGCTTGTTGAAAATCACCATTCATACTGGCAATAATCGAATAGAAACCTGACAACAACGCTGCGGTTGTAATCAGATTCGGCCATAGATAGATGCCTCGACGCTTAACTTTTTGCCCTTCCTGGGTATGCTCCTCTTCTTCTACCTCAAAGGTGATGCCATCAAAAGGCACTTCAGTTGAAGAGTCGCGTTCCGGTTTGCTTATATTTGTCATTCTTGTCGATCCTAGCTATGACCTGATCTTTGAAAAAATTATTCGCCCACTAACCAACGAACTGCAGCGTGACCACCGTTTTCACTCATGCGAAGATGCGGGAATAACCACTGTAGTGCTTCATCAGCATCTTCAGAGAATTTCCAAGGTGGGTTAATCACCAGCAAACCACAACCGTTCAGGCCTACTGGGGTATCATCCGGCCATACACAGACTTCACAAACCAGTTGACGGCGGATACCAGTCTTAAACATTTTCTTCTCAAAACGTTCAATCATGGCACGGTCTTTAATTGGATACCAAACGGCAAATACACCTGTCGGCCATTTCTTATACGCAGCAACCAGCAGTTCGACCAACTGCGGGAAATCTTTACGTTCCAGTTCATATGGCGGATCGATCATCACCAGACCACGTTTTTCTTTTGGCGGAATGACTGCCAACAGACCTTCGTATGCATCACGCTCATGCAAACCGGCACGCTTGTCAAAAATATTATGACGAAGTTGCTGGAATACATCACGCTGCATTTCAAAAATGGTCGCTTTATCAATTTCACGCATGCCTTCCAGGGCAAACCAAGGTGAACCGGGATAAGCACCCTTACCAAAGTTTTCACGCATTTTTTCGACAACTTTCAAATATTGTTGTACGCCTTCAGGTGCATTACGCTTGATCGAATCATCCAGCTTAATAAGACGATGAATACCGTTTAAAAACTCACCTGATTTTTGCGCTTCGGCAGTCGACAAATCATATTTACCTGCACCACCATGTGTATCTACATAGCGATAAGGTTTGTCTTTTGCATTCAGTCGAGTCAACAACTGAAGCAATAAAACGTGCTTCATGACATCGGCAAAGTTGCCTGCGTGGTAAGAGTGACGGTAATTCATGTTTCAATTATTCCTAAGATCAATTGCTATTTTAACATGAAAAACTATTTCGTTCAGAAACGATTATTGAACTAAAATAGCGGACCTTTTTTTACCACACTATCGAGAATTGAAAAAATGGAAGCAGTTATCATCCCAGGGGATTGGAATGTTGATCAAATCTTAGATGATTTAGATCAACATGGCTTTAGTATTGTTGACGATGCTTACTCTAGCGAATATCAACATGCAGTGAGCCAAGAATGCTTAAGCCACTTAAACGAATTTCGTAATGCAGCCATTCAAAATGGTGTAGTTAACAACATCCGTAGTGATCATATTCTTTGGTTACAACCTGAATTTCAAATTTCCCACCTACACATCCAAACACTTCAACAATTTTCCCAAATTTTAAACCGCGCGTTTTATTTAGGCATCAAAGATGTCGAAGCACATTTCGCTTGCTATCACGCGGGTGAGTTCTATACCCTGCACCGCGACAATCCTCAAGATAAAAATGGCCGGATGATTTCCAGTGTGTATTATTTACATGGACAATGGCAGACGGACTGGGGCGGTGAACTACGCCTGCAGGACAAACATGGCCAGTGGCATATTATCCAGCCAAAACCGAACCGAATGGCGCTGTTCCAGAGCGATTTATTACATGAAGTTTTAATCTCTAAACAGCAACGCCTATCCATTACCGCCTGGCTAAGAAGTGATACCTCACTACTCTAAGACACGCTGCCGCTTTAAATTTTAATTTTTAACCTCATATAGCCATTATTGAGAAATGAGGATTGCGTTGATGCGATTAACGACCAAACAGATTATTCAACGTCTGGGTGAAACTGACCAATTGTATTTAAAAGGCAATACGCCGGAATTAACGCTTGAACGTGCTGATCTTCGTTTACAGCTGGTGACTTTAAGTGAACTGCGTCAGGAACAGCGACATTTCCTGCAAGAAGCCGTAGTGTTGCTGGAACAAGGCCGGGTAGAATTTGAAGAAATGCCGCTGCGCATGTATATCAACCTATCTTTGCATCTGGCCAAGGCTTATATGATGTTTTTTGAATTGACCAAAGAGCACCATTTCGCCCTGATTACTCAGCAAATTTTAAAGCCAATGGCCAGTTATGAACATGGGGACATTTATTTCTTTCTGGCCTATGCCAGTGCCAGTAAAAATGAGCCGGCCCTGACCCGCCACTGGTTAGGTAAGTACACCACCACTGCCGAATTTGAGCTGGAATTATTACAGCAGCATCATGCATTTAATGATTATCGTCAGCACGAATGGTTTAACAAAATATTAAAAAGCAAAATGCATTAAGCCAAAGAACAAAAACGCCTCAGATGAGGCGTTTTTTAATGCAAGTTATATCGTCTTATTCTAAATATTAGAAAGGCTCAGGAAAAATGATCAGGCAGGCTGACGTCTATAAGCGTCCATGTGCAGTTGCTGATTCAGTTCATCAACCCAAATTGCCCAGTCATCATCTTGTACCAGATGGCTGATCAATAAAGAGCGCTGAGCTTTATTCCAGAACGGCGCATCGTGCAAGGACAGCCCTGCTGGCAGTTGATGAGTGCGTACATACAATTCAATAGCCGCAGGACTATTGGCGAGACCGAGCTGAGAAAACAAGAGCTCTAAGGATGGTTGGTTCTTTGCGAGCATCGCGCCCTCCTTATATCAGATAAATTGTAATTATTTATAGATCTAACTTATAAGATAAGGCAAAAAAAACCTAGTCATTTGACTAGGTTTGTTGTTTCTTTTTGTATGAATGCATTTAAGAGCTTTGCTTGTCGCTTTCCACATGTAAAAGCTGATTTAACTTGTCAATAATGACAATCCATTCATCATCTTGGTGCCAGTGTTCACGCAAGAAGGCACTTTGCCCCTCACTCCAGAATTCGGCATCTGGCAATGCGACTTCAGATGGTAATTGATGGGTATCGGTAAACTGAGTAATTGAGGCTTCATCAGAAGGCAAACCCAATTGTTCAAATAATAATTCTAAAGTTAACTGTTGTTCCGTAAGCATAAATAGACTCCATCGTAGCGTTAAATTATGAGCGTGTTGAGATTCGAATTCTTAGGTTGATTTATGGCTGGGTATGTCACAGGAACCCGAACCCTCTGCCTCAATATGTAATTGTTCATTTAACACATCGACAAAAATGGCCCAGTCATCATCTTTCTTCCAGTGACTGATTAGAAAGTCATGCTGTGATTTACTCCAAAAAGGAGCTTTATGCAGTGGCACATCCATACCAATTTGATGCGTGCTAATAAACTCGTCAATCGCTTCCGGACTCGAATCCAGACCCAATTGTTCAAAGAAAAGTTCGAAGGTGGCGCGTTGCTCTAACATCTGAACCTCCATCTTTTTATCTATAATCTTGTTTCTACCTTAGATGGCTCATAGCGAAAACTCAGTTGTCTATCCTTCACAGCTTGTTATTTTTTGTTGATTAAAGTGAGTGATATAAAAAAAGCACCCCAAATGGAGTGCTTTTTCAACTTAATCTGAAAAGATCAAATTATTTAAGCATGTCAGCAATTGCTGCGCGCTCTTCTTCAAGTTCGTTCAACGTAACGTTGATACGTTCACGGCTGAATTCGTCGATTTCCAGACCTTGAACGATTTTGTATTCACCGTTTTCAGTCGTTACAGGGAAACCGAACATTACGCCTTCAGGAATACCATAAGAACCGTCAGAAGGAATACCCATCGTTACCCATTCGCCGTTCGTGCCAAGAGCCCAATCGCGCATATGGTCGATTGCAGCGTTAGCAGCAGAAGCAGCAGAAGACAAACCACGTGCTTCGATGATCGCAGCACCACGTTTACCAACAGTCGGAAGGAATGTATTTGCATTCCATTCTTGGTCGTTGATCATGTCTTTAACGCTTTCGCCGTTAATTGTTGCAAAACGGTAGTCGGCATACATGGTTGGAGAGTGGTTACCCCAAACTGTAAGATTTTTGATGTCTTTAACCGCTTTACCAGTTTTAGCAGCAATTTGAGATGCAGCACGGTTGTGGTCAAGACGTAACATTGCAGTGAAGTTTTTCGCTAGAAGATCTGGAGCAGATTTCATTGCGATGTAAGCATTCGTGTTTGCAGGGTTACCAACAACTAGAACTTTAACGTCACGGCTTGCAACTTCGTTCAATGCTTGACCTTGACCGATGAAGATTTCACCGTTCACTTTAAGCAGGTCAGCACGTTCCATACCTGGACCACGTGGACGTGAACCAACTAATAACGCATAGTCAGCATCTTTAAATGCAACTTTAGGATCATCAGTACCGATCATGTCTTCTAGTAATGGGAATGCACAATCTTGAAGCTCCATCATTACGCCTTTAAGCGCTTGTTGAGCTTTCTCAAAAGGAACTTCGAGCAATTGCAAAATCACTGGTTGATCTTTACCTAGCATTTCGCCGCTTGCGATACGGAATAATAGGCTGTAACCAATTTGACCTGCAGCGCCAGTAACGGCAACACGAACTGCTTGCTTCATCTAATTATCTCCAATTGAGGATATTCAATGCGATTAAATAGTTAGTATTTAATCTAATAATCGTAAACGCGAAAGATTGTACTCCAATCCTTTGCCAGATGCATATAAAAGAGGACGGATTTCACCTAAAGTCTGATAGGAAATATAAATTAAATCGGCAAAAAAGCTCAGTATGTTCCTTTTATTGTGACAGTTTTTGGGCATGTATTAATAATGTTGGCAGGACAGGATTTGTAATTGCCATTGGGACGATAACAGACCTTGATCGAGGTAAGCACGCTGGCTGACTGGGTCTGCTGGCAGTTGAATCGCAAGGCATTACCCGGTAATTGCGGATTAATTTTCAGAAATTTGGCCCGCAGCGTATCGACAGAAATCGTAAGATTTTCCTGTTCCGTCAGTTCCGCAGGAACTTTGAGACGATCTGCATAATTGATAATCGTCCGGAAATACTGACTGGCATTCATCGGCACGCAGCCACCGATATTGCGCCATAAGATTGTCCGGGTATTGTCATCCGGCATGATCCTGGCCACTACCTTGGACTGCAGTGGTGACAGTTTCGCGGAGCTATTGGTCGTACAATTTTGTGATGTAGTCTGAGGATATAAGCCGGAGATATTCAGCGAATAACCTTCCAGACATTTTCGCTTCTTGGCATATTCCGGGTACAAGCTACATAAGGCCGGGACCATTTGTACATCCATGACATAGTCTGTTGGTGCAGCAAATGCTGCCTGACTGCTGGCCAATACTACAAGCGCAACCGATCCAGCCCAGACTCGACGATCCTTCATTATTTTCATGAATAAGTCACCATTCCCCAATAATTTTAATTTTATTGTGTATTTCGTAATGGTATCAGTTGCATGCGTTTACCCACTGACTGTGCCCCCTGTCCTAATAAAATACCGTAATGCGTGGCATTGGTCATGACATGTTTCACATAATCTCGGGTTTCAAGTAAAGGAATACTTTCAGTATATTGATCTGCGGCCATTCCCTGAAATTCTGGCTGCCAGCGGCGGGCACGGTTTGGTCCGGCATTATAGCCTGCTGTTGCCAGAACTGGACTATTGCTGAGCTGACGCTGAATGGTAGATAAATAGAATGTTCCGTAGCGAATATTGGTATTCATATCGGTGAGTGCTGCCGGATTATAAGCCTCACCCATTTGACGCGCCACCAACTTGGCCGTATCCGGCATAATCTGCATTAGACCACCCGCCCCGACATGTGAACGTGCGACGGTATTGAAACGACTTTCTTGACGCATCAAACCATAGGCCCAGGCCGGATCAATCCCCGCATTGCGACTATGGCTGACCACGTAATTCTGATGTGGCATTGGATAACGATAGTTATAATTATGTTTGTTCGCGGTACGGTCAGCGGCATAAATGGCCCGATCATGCCAACCCATGTCCATGGCACGCTTTGCCGCAGCCAGCAACAGGTCATCATCTTTCTTTAGATAAGCCTGACGTACTGCCCAGTTCCATTCACGGTTAATGTAGTTCTCTGGGGCGCTGATATTACGTAAAGTGAAAGCACGGCGGAAATGAATATCCTGATTCAAGCGCTGCATAGCCTGATTGGATGGCTGTGCCGGGGTTGGTGTACTCGCGGTCACCTGCCCCAGCTTGTCGCGTGCCAAAAGATTGTGATAGTCATCTCCGGTCGCCAGCTTACGATAAATACTTTCTGCTGCCTGCTTGGAAGCACGGTCAGCACGTTGTTCACTAGCACGCGCCAGCCAATATTGCCAGCGATCTTCCTGCTTCTGGTTGACGCTCATGCTGTCAATCGCACGAATCAGGCTTTCCCAGGCACTAAAACGAATCGCCTGACGCGCATAAATCTCGGCTTCTTCCGGGCTAAATGGCAGACCATAGCTGGCATCTAGCGCATTTAACACTTCCCGGTTGAAGTTGTTTTTCATGACTGTGGTACCACCGATATAACCGACAGCACGATATAAGGCGCGTTGTACCTGTACTGGTGTACCTTCCGCGGTCCGCTTGACGATAGACAAAGCTGAGTCCAAATCGCTATCGGCCAGACGTCCCACCGCATAAATCAGATAGGCATGCTCTGCCGCAGTACTTTTAGGCGCAGACCACAAATAATTAGTGGGATTGGCCTGAATCGAATTCAGTTGTGCCAGAGACAGATTTAGACCAATGCCTTGCGCTGTCGCAATGGCCTGACCTGACTGTCCGGCACGAAGTTGTCCCCAGAGTCGCTGCTGACGGTCTTCTGCCGTCATGAGTGGACTGGATAGCATCATCCGGCCTAAACCAGTACAAGAATCAGGCTGGCTGTTGGTAGTTAACCAGACTTCTTTAAACTCGGCATAGACCAGTTCATCACCAGCTTTGGCGCGCACTTGTGCCACTGCACAGGCTTCGGCGGGATCGGCATTAGTTACATAAGGCAATACCGGTTGGGCAGTGCTAAAGTCTGCCATTTTTACTTTTTCTTCGACATAGTCTGCTGCCAGCTTTTCAGCCATAGCGGATTGAGGGTAACGCTGGGCAAAGCTGATAATCTGGCTGACAGGCTGCATGGCAAGATTCTGGTTTAAAATCCAGTATTCCGGATAATAGCCCAAGGCATCATTCTGCATAGAAAGACGATATTGCTGTAACAGTTCAGTATTACCTGCATTGGCTGCACGCAAGGCATCATTAAATTGTTCTTCTGCTGCCTGTGTACTCGCTGAACAGATACATGCCACACTTAAAGTAATTAATTTATAGTATTTATACATAGTTTTAGTGTGTTTCAACATCCCTTTGCCTTCTATCATCGATTTTGTGCTTAGCCCATGTTGCATATCATAAGAGCTAGTTTGAAGATTATAACCAACTCTATTGTTCAGTTATGTAACCTTATGATTAAGCAATATTAATCTACAGACAATTTTTGACCATAAATCAATATTTTTCCACAGTTAATTTGGGCTATAAGTTTAAGCGACTTTCCTGCTAAAATATGCGCCTTTCCAAGATTTCAGTCTGTGAATTGAATTTTTATTCACCTGTTTGATGCATCAATCAGGCTGTTCGTTCACTCTTTCAACGTATTACCTTGTAGGAGCCTACATGACGGTTCAAACCTTCATTCCGAATGGTGCCCCAGCTGCCTCAGAAAACACTGTTACCCAGCCAGCGCACACCCCTGTTAGCGATGCTTCAGTCAAGAAACTGTACATCGAAACACAAGGGTGTCAGATGAATGAGTACGACAGTCACCGTATGGCAGACCTGTTAGGCGATTCTCATGGCTATGTGCTGACCACCGATCCTAAAGATGCCGATATTCTGCTGATGAATACCTGCTCGATCCGTGAAAAGGCCCAAGAGAAAGTATTCTCCGAGCTAGGCCGCTGGCGTAAGCTTAAAGATAAAAATCCTGATCTGATTATTGGTGTTGGTGGTTGTGTGGCGTCTCAGGAAGGCGACAACATCCAGAAACGTGCCAATTATGTCGATATGATTTTTGGTCCACAAACCCTGCACCGTTTGCCGCAAATGCTGGATCAGCATTTTGAGCAGATCGAAAAGCCGAAAAAAGAAAAAATCAAACTGGTGGATATTTCCTTCCCGGACATCGAGAAATTCGACTTTTTACCTGAACCGCGTGTTGAAGGTTATAAAGCTTTTGTCTCGATCATGGAAGGCTGTTCTAAATACTGTTCTTTTTGTGTGGTGCCGTATACGCGTGGTGAAGAAGTATCTCGTCCACTGGATGATGTGCTCGCTGAAATTGCGGGTCTGGCAGAAAAAGGCGTGCGTGAAATTTCACTTTTGGGTCAGAACGTAAACGGTTATCGTGGTGAAACTTTTGAAGGCAATATCTGTACCTTTGCCGATCTGTTACGTTTGGTTGCAGATATTCCGGGCATTGGCCGTATTCGTTATACCACCTCGCATCCACTGGAATTTAATGACGACCTGATACAATGCTATCGTGACCTGCCACAAATGGTTTCACATCTGCATCTGCCGGTACAAAGCGGTTCCAATGATGTGTTGCAAGCGATGAAGCGTAACCACACCATCGATGTCTATATCGAAAAGATTAAAAAGTTACGTGCAGTTCGCCCAGATATGCATTTATCTTCAGACTTTATCATTGGTTTCCCGGGTGAAACAGATGAAAACTTTGAAGAGACTTATCAGTTTATTCAGGATCTGGATTTTGACCATTCTTATAGTTTTATCTATTCAAAACGCCCGGGTACGCCTGCGGCAGAACTGGAAGATACGATTTCTGAAGATGTCAAAAAAGAACGTCTGGCCAAAGTTCAGCAATGGATTAAGCGTTCAAGCATTGACAAGACGGATGCCATGCTCGGGACCATCCAGCGTGTACTGATCGAAAAAGTTTCTGATAAAGATCCGAATATTCTGGTCGGTACGGCGGACAATACCCGTTATGTCAACTTTATTGGTGACCCTGCCTGGGTAGGCCGCTTTGCCGAGATTGAAATTACCGAAATTAAAACTTTGAATTTAGTTTACGGTGAGCTCTTGAATCTTGAGCCTGACGTGGCGTAATGTAGAGCATATAACGCACACTTCATAAGGAACACTCTTGACTGCAGCGATTCGACGTACAGTAGCTTTTCCTGGAATTTCGATGGACCGTATACAAGCCATGTTAGGTGCCTATAACGGCCATTTGAAGCAAATTGAACAACGTTTAGACGTCAAAATCTCCCATCGTGGAGAAAGTTTTATTATTGATGGTGGAATCGATGCCGTTGAGAGAGCGGAGTTGCTCCTGCAGCGACTTCATGAAGAATCTGAACAGAGCGGCCAGATCAGTGCAGATACTTTACATCTGATGATTCAGGGCAGCCAGACTGACCGTGAACTTCAGCAAGATCTGGATGATCAGGAACATACGGGGCTGGACAATGTCTGGCTGCAAACCCGTAAAGGCCGGATCAACCCGCGTGGTGCCAACCAGAAACGCTATGTACAGCGCATTCTGCAAAGTGATATTTCTTTTGGTATTGGCCCTGCCGGTACAGGTAAAACCTATCTTGCCGTTGCAGCTGCAGTGGATATGCTGGAGCGCAATGAAATCCAGCGCATTCTGCTGGTTCGTCCTGCGGTTGAAGCCGGTGAAAAACTCGGTTTCCTGCCGGGAGATTTAACCCAGAAAATCGATCCTTATTTACGTCCCTTGTATGACGCGCTGTATGAAATGCTTGGCTTTGAAAAAGTGGCCAAGCTGATCGAACGTCAGGTGATTGAAGTGGCTCCGCTTGCTTATATGCGTGGCCGTACCTTGAATCATTCTTTCGTGATTCTGGATGAAGCGCAGAATACCACCCCAGAACAGATGAAGATGTTCCTGACCCGCCTAGGTTTTGGTTCACGTGCCGTGATTACCGGCGACGTAACTCAGGTAGATTTACCGCGTGGTCAGCAATCCGGTCTGTCACATGCCTTGCGTGTGATTGATAAAATTCCTGAAATTCATATCACCCGTTTCCATTCGCGTGATGTGGTACGTCATCAGCTGGTACAGAAAATTGTCGAAGCCTACGAAGGCTGGGACAGTGAACAGCAGCGTTTAAGTGCTGAAGCACGTGCCGAACGTAAAGCACGTCAGGATGCCTTGATCGCTGAAAATGATGCTGCGGCAGACGCACAGCATTAAGCTTTAAACTTAAGGATTTGTGTTGAAACTTAGTCTTTCCTTACAACAGGACTTTCAGTCGCCTGAACTGGTGCTGAAACGTGCCTATATTAAAAAAGTTGTAGAAACCACTTTACGTCATATTGGCACTCAAAGTGATTGCGAAATTGGAATTGCCTGTGTCGACAATGACGAAAGTCATAAGCTTAATCTAGAATATCGAGACAAGGACAAACCGACCAATGTACTGTCTTTCCCGAGTGAGCTTCCAGATGAAATGGCGCAGTTTCTGGATGCATTTCCCATTGGTGATCTGGTGATCTGTATTCCGGTGGTATTACGTGAAGCGAGTGAACAGGGCAAAGCGCCTTTGACTCACTTTACCCATATGCTGGTTCATGGCACCTTGCACTTAATGGGCTATGATCATGAAAATTCAGATGAAGATGCAGAAGAAATGGAAGGCATTGAGATCGAGATTCTAGCAAAACTTGGTTTTGATAATCCGTATTTAGAACAAGGCTAAAATTTTCTTGCTATAAAAAGTGAGCTTCGGCTCGCTTTTTTTATTGTTTACCCTCACCCCAACCCTCTCCCATAAGGAGAGGGAGTTTTAATACCTATAGCTCAATGATAGTTCTCTCTCCCGTTGGGAGGGAGTTAAAGGGAGGGTTTACAAATGAATAAAATGGTCTAACGCACCTCAAATTCTGCTTCTGCCGGATCAAATCGCCAGGTACGAATCACCCGCAGTTCGGAAATTTCTTTCATTTTGCTATCGAAAGCACCAAATGGCGCTGCCTTACGCACGGAAGCTTTGGCTGCTTCATCCAGCATGGCATGTCCCGAACTGTCAATCAGTCGAATGGCACGAATCCCGCCATTCTGGTTCAGGATCACCATCAGCCGCACTTCCCCTGCCAGATTCTGTTGTTTGGCTGCTTCCGGATAATAACGGTTCCCATAGAACTCCACTTTCTCGCGAAACTTTTCCAGATAGGCGGCCGAAACATCCTGCTTGGACTGAATACCATCCACAGTCTTAATTTTTTGCTGACGACTGAAATTTTGCTGACGCTGTAAATATTGCGCTTCCAGACTGGCGACCATGGCCGCTTTGGCCTGAAACTGGCTCTGTAATTGCTCCTGCATTTTTTTACGCTGATTTTCTTCCGCCTGCTTTTGCCAACTCAAGGTGGTCATCAGGACTTTTTCTTCAAAACTGAGTTCCTGTTGCTGTTGCAGCATATCTAGACTTTCTTGCAGTTCTTCACCTGCATGTTGCTCCATTAACGGCGATGGCATATCACTCGACATGCGATGAGCCTCTCTAAACTGACCGGAACCCTGCTGGTCCGTTTGAGCCAGAAAATCAGCATGCTCAATTTTTTCATCAGTCTGTCGCAAACTAACTGCGATTTCTTTGGTACTGGTATCCCGATCTTGCGGCATACCAAATTCCAGTGTCAGCACGATCAAATGCAGAATGCCTGCGGCAAGCAACGCACTGCTAAACACTGGATCTTTCCACCAAGTTCTGACCAGAGGCATTAATATCATGGTTTATCACATGACCAAACTCAGTACTGAGTCCAGTTCCCCAAAAAAAGTATTTGAAAGCTTAAAAATAAACGGATTCGTCATTTATCTTTTTAAAATGCCAAATCCATCAAATCTTCAACGTTACATAACTAAAACTATAAAAATGGTGCTATTTATTTTGCTAAACTTCAAGCATGAACGCTTGTATTTTTCATACAATTCGACAAGATACATCCCGAGTCAAAAATAAAGTTGCCAGGACGCTTCAGTATGCAAACGCTAATTTCCAATATTTCCAACCGAATCCGCCAAGTGTATCAGAGGGCGGAAGGATTTATTGAAGATGAGCGTGAATTTCCCCTATCGCAAGTCTTCCTGAATGCAACCTTTCAGCGCTTTGTCACAGACAATGTCGATGCATTGAAAGACTTACACGCAGATTTACATGAAGACTGGCTGCGTCTCTACGCAACACTGGATTATAAAGGCCTGATTGTCACTTTATCGGTTGATTTGAAACTGGTACAGATGGAACTGAATAAAACCACCCAGTTGATCGTTTTCGAGCAAATTAGTGATACCCAGCTGATTGAAGCCAAATATCCAAATATGCTGTATAAACTTGGCGTACGTTTTGGCCTGTTCTTCTATCAACGTGTCTTACATAAAGATCCGTTGGGAATGATTCTGGAAAAACTGGGCGTGATTAAAGTCATTGATGACTTGCTCTATCTGGACCTGAATCGCTGGTTAGGTAAGAACCGTTCCATTATTGACACACTTGGAAAAGTACATGTCAATCACGCAGTACTTCGTGAAGCCGAACTGGTGGTGATTGGCAATGTGAATCTTGCCGCCTTGTTTAGAAAACTCTCGCAAGACCGAGAGGAAAACTGGGATGAAGATGAGATGGATAATAACCGGGTCACCCCTATCAAACAGAAAGATCCTTCTTAAATCGTGCCGAACGTAGTTTTTGAACAAAAGTTCCATAAAACTACATGAAATATACATTTTTGGCAGAAATATCCCTTCAACTTCCATATTTTGCCCAAATAATAAAGGGTGCAATAAGTGATATGTTTTGCCCGTTGAATCAATATAGGAAAATAACTGATGGCGAAGACTGTATTCAAAACTTTAGTGATGACCACGGGTCTGAGCAGCGCGATACTGTTCACTGGTATTTCTAGCCAGGCTTTTGCCATGACTCCTTTCCAGGCCAGTTATCAATTTAGCTATAATGGCAAGAATATGGGTTCTGCAACGCGGACTTTAAGCAAATCAGGCAATAACTGGACTTATGTCTTTGCTGCAAAAGCCGGAGGTATTGCCTCTGCAACCGAAACCAGCCGCTTTACTTTTAATAATGGCAAGATCGGCTCAAGCAGTTTCAGTCGCAGCAGTAAAGTGCTGGTGCATAACAACACCATGAGTATTAATTTTAATCCTTCCAGCAAAAGCATCAGTACCAAGAAAGACGATGAAAAACGCTCTTTTGCCTGGAGAGCAGATGTTCTGGATGAGTTGAATGCGGAATTGCAGATCCGTGAAGACTTAAAAAATTCAGGCCTGAAAGCAAATTACTATATCGCTGATGCTAAAGAAGTTGAAGGCCGTAAGTTTATCAAACAGGGTTCAGAGACTATAAGCACCAAATACGGATCCTTTAATACCATTAAAGTGGTGATGAAACACAGCAAACCAGGTCGTGAAACCATTTTCTGGCTGGCACCAAAACTTGACTATCTTCCAGTCAAAGTTTCGCATGTCGACAAGAAAACCTCCTATGGTTTACTGTTAACTGACTATAAAGGTGCAAGCAACTAAGTTTTTGGCGAATTTCACTTGATTTTTTCCGGGTGCTTTTTACAATACGCTTTTGCTTGAAAAAGCACCTGCTCTTGAGGATTCTCCCGTGCATGCACTAGAACAGAAAATCTTGGCTGAAGGCATCGTCCTCTCTGAAGAAGTTTTGAAAGTAGACTCTTTCTTAAACCATCAGATTGATCCAGTCATGATGCAACTGATTGGTCAAGAATTTGCGCGTCTGTTTAAGGATGCTGGTATTACCAAAATTATTACGATTGAAGCATCAGGTATTGCACCTGCCGTAATGGCCGGCTTAGAGCTTGGCGTACCGGTGATCTTTGCACGTAAATACCAGTCTCTGACCCTGAAAGATGATTTATATCGTTCTAAAGTCTTTTCATTTACCAAACAGACTGAAAGCACAATCGCGATTTCAAATAAACACATCAGCTCAACCGATAAGGTTTTAGTGATCGATGATTTTCTGGCTAATGGTCAAGCGGCTTTAGGTCTTGCAGACCTGATCCACCAGGCAAATGCAGAAGTAGTCGGTATTGGCATTGTGATTGAAAAATCATTCCAGCCAGGTCGTGACCTGCTGCTTGAAAAAGGCTACCGTGTGGAATCACTGGCACGCGTAAAGTCTTTGACAAATGGCACAGTTGAATTTGTTCGCGACTAAGCTCGCCAATGAATTTTAAAAGAGCGCTGATGCGCTCTTTTTTTATTGTGTTTTTCTGATGATATAAATTTAAAATATCCAAAACTCGGCTATAGCTCAGCCTAAATTCTTATTTATTCTTCCAGATTTGATCCTAGATAAATGGCTTAATCTTAAGCTCCAGGCTATTCAATTTCTGAAATAAGGAGTGTCAAACAATAAGTAATTTTTTATCCGATGAATAAACAACAATTTATGTGGAGGTTATTATAAAATAAAGAGGCCTAACTATCTGCCAATAGTTAGACCTGTGTTTACCTCAAAAAAAGAGTTTATTTAACAGTCACAGTGATACTACCGCTATTCACAGCACCGATAGCGGTAGTTGTGATGCTGTTGTTAATCGCAGTTTGAGTTCCTTCTGAAATAGCACTTACAGAGGCATCAATAGTACCCGCATTATAAGCAATGTTCGCTACACTATAATTGCTTAAAGTTTCATTGATTTCCTCACTATAGTCAGTACTCAGTGTTGAACTTATAACTTCCGAGATATCTGAACTATCCGAAACCTCTGATAGCTCCTCTAGAGTTTCAGAATTATTAGTTGCACTCGTTACTGCACTGTAGTCGTAGTTACTCGTTTCATCTGATATGTCTGATACCACCTTATTGTAGCTACCCTGTTCAATGCTGATACTACCGGTATTCGCGGCACCAATCGCAGTAGTTTCAATACTACCTTCAATTGAACTAATGGCCTCTGGTGCTTCTCTTGTAGCTTCTGCAATTGCTTCTAGATCGACGCTTGCATCAACATTACCTGTATTTACTGCAAGATTCAAAGCAGAACCATTTTCAACCTGCTGAGAAATAGAATCCAGGGTAGCTATTAAACCTGTATCTACGGTGACGTCAGTAGGTGTTTCATCTCCTTGGGCGTATGCCATACCTGTACCAGACAGAAAGGCGACGGATAAAGCGATTGTTTTGATCGTGTTTTTCATCATTGTTCTTCCTACTTTTGTTTTGAAGTACCTCTCGCTAAGTACTCCTTCTTATAATGGGAGCGAGCCCATTTTTAAATATTTTTAATCACGCTGCGTGCTAGACCAGTAATTTTCGACCACATCAGGATTGACCTCCCATAGCGTTGTGGTTTTTTCATCTTCTTGTTCTTTATCAGCCTTTTCTTGAGTATCTTTTTCTTCATTCTTTTCATTTGAAGAAGGTTGACGCTGCTTCTTGCTGATATATTTAATCAAGTCCTGTTTACTCATTTCAGGCTCTGCTTCAGGGTTTTGAATCAGCTCGGACTCTTTCTGTTTAGGCGGTTTTGTATCTTTACTCGGGGAGTTGGTTAACTTATTTTTTTCATTGGATGAGTCTGTCTGGCTTGAGACTGACTCCTGAACAACACTGCTTGAAGCTGTACTATTTTGTTGCTGGTTTTTCTTGTATTTATGCAGAGCGACAGAACTTCGGGTTAAGTTCAATTGACCAAACTCTGGCGGTATCTGCGCACGGCAACTTTCAAATACGGCGGGTGGGACAACCTGACTCAGCAATTCAAAAGTGGCCAGATTCAACATTTGCCGCAAGGCAAAGTTAGTTGCCTCTCGTTCTCCTTTTCCAATCTGAATATTTAAGAGTGTACGACCAGCGAATCTGCCTGCACTTAAGCCATAATCCTGTGCAGCAATTTGCTTCTGCAATGAAACATTGCCCACGACTTTACTGCTGCGGGTATCAGTCAAAGATAAATCCAGACCGACCATAATCCGGGTTTGACTATAATTCGGACCGACACCAGCGATCTGCATGTCAAAACCACCACCCGGAATAAAATCCAGACTGTTAATACTGCCTGTCACATAATAATCAGAAGCCTGGATTTGTCTTGGATCACGAATGCCCCACTTGGCTTCGCTTTCGATAATCCGGGGATCACGCCGGTTCATTAAGCTTACCCCCGCCTGAAACAAGGCAGATTGCACCATATCTCCCGCACCTTGGGTCACCATTTTTCCGCTACCACCATTGGTAACTACATCCTTACCGGTTTGATCCAGAATTGCCCCCACGGAGAAACTCACATCACTACGTAATTGTCCTTTTAGGCAGGATAAAGCCATATCAAAAGGGGTAAAAATATCGGTAATTGGGGGGGCCTTGTACCAGGCTAACTGGCTTCTTGTTTGAGGGCGCTAAACCCGTGCAGCCTGTTAAAAAAGAGCTGAAAAGGACAGTGGCACTCACGAAAGATATATGTCTTCTTGTCGAGGAGAAATTCAACATTGTGATTCTCCTGGTCTGTTACTTAAATTAAGACAGCGCTGAGGATTTTGGTTGGTATTTGAATTGACTGGTGCTTCATTCAGCAACTCACTCGTAATATCGATACTGTTGTCTGTACCCTCTACATTGATATTGTTGGTCGGGGTATTTACCGTCCCGATGGAAGTAGTTGAGGTGCTATGAACGGTGGTTTTACCTAATCCGGAATAATAGTCTGACTCCTTAAGTTCGATCAGATTGGCTTGAACTAGATTCTCATTGGAACGGGCACTGGATGATTTCCAACGCTGAGTCCACTCATCAGAGGTGGCATAAGCGTTACTCAGAAAACATAAACCTAATAAACCCAGATTGATAACTAATATTCTCATAATCTTAATATCCTCTGACTTAAGATATTTATTTAATTTTTCATTTAAGTAAGATTAAATTTATCTGAAAAATATTAAATCACATAAAATTATAAAATGTAAAACTTATCCCTATTCACTTATTTTTTTGTTTTATTTAAAAATATAAATTATTGTTTTTATTAAATTAATATATATTTGTTTATTATTTGTGATTTGTAAGAAATCATTATATAAATTTTTTTTGAATATAAAATTCATCCAAAAAACTTGATTAAGATAATATATTTTTTATATTATCAATAATCAAAAATTTATCTAATAAAGATTAGAATTATTATACTTTTTATATTTTAAAAGTCGTAAATTTTTATTTTATTAGAACTTCTATTTAATAAGGATAAATGTCACGATTTATTTAAAATATAATTAATCAATTACAATAGATCTCTTGCGAAAGTAAAAAATTGTTTATACTAGCCCCATGAAATATGAAAATTTAACTAGATTTAATGATGGGGAATTTAAACGACT
>NZ_JAMXXP010000044.1 GCF_024129355.1 Acinetobacter lwoffii
AGCTTTATTTTCACCCGATAAAATACCCATAAAACAAGAGGAAGCTCAAATGAGCTTCCTCTTGTGAAAAATTGTGGGACAGCAATGACTTTTCCGGTGCTTTTTATTCAGGTCGTCAAATCAACCTCAGAAACATCTGAATGGTTTAGACTGTACGGCGTTTGGTTACCATATTATAAATAAACAGAATAATCACAGCACCAATCACGGAAGCAATCAGCCCTGCTGCGGAATCTGCCGAATATAGACCGAGCATACGGCCACCAAAAGTCGCCAATAAGGAGCCAGCAATACCCAGCAAGGTGGTCATGATAAAGCCTGCCTTGTCATTACCCGGGTGAATGGCACGTGCAATCAGACCTGCTACAAAACCAATGACGATCGCCACAATAATTGTCCACATATGCATACTCCTTCTTATCATGTCTTTGTTTTCACATCTGTTTAATCATCTTGAAACAAAGTTAGGATCATAAAAAGTTGAATCCTGAAACGAGATGTTATTTTTTGTTCCCGGTTTTCTGTCTATTTTAGGCATAAAAAAAGTGGCCTATGCCACTTTTTTCAGCCTGATTTTAAAGACCGATTTCACCAATAAATGGCAGGTGACGGTACTTCTGGTCATAGTCCAGGCCATAACCCACGATAAATTTATCTTCAACCTCAAAACCCATAAATTCGACCTTCAAATCGATTTCACGACGCGATGGTTTACTTACCAAAGTACACAGTTGAATCGAATTGGGTTCACGGGTTTGCAGGATTTCGAGTACCTTGCTTAAGGTGTTGCCTGAGTCAATAATATCTTCAACCACCAACACATCTTTACCACGGATTTCACCGTCTAAATCTTTCAGGATTTTTACATCACGTGACGATACCGTGCCACCTCCATAACTGGACACAGTCATGAAATCCAGTTCATGCGGTTTTGAAATCACACGACATAAATCAGCCATAAAAATCACTGAACCACGTAATAAACCGATGAGCACAAGTTCTTTGTCACTATTGGCATAGTGTGCATTGATTTGAGCACCAAGCTCTTTGACTTTAGCTTGAATTTCTTCAGCGGAAATCATTACGCTCATTTGAACGGTCATGGGTAGATACCTAAAAAGTAAAAATAGCAAAATAAAAAAGGTGTTGACCTGCAACACCTGAATACATCGCAATTTTAATACATCCCTAGCAGAGATGCACCTGTTTTGCTGGCTGTAAATGTAATCATTTTTTAGCCGCTGTTGAATCGCGTTTCAATAAAAAAACACAGCCCAGTGCCATTGCAGACAGGAGTAAGTATTGGCGATGGCGGGATTTTTTCGGTTTATTCACTGGCTGCTGCTTTGACATAGACGGCTGCTCCATAGACATAGGTGGCTGCAATATTACGGTCATCGCCAAGCATGGTCAGTGCAAAAAATGCATCTTCAATATTTTTAGCTCTGCTCTGGCGTAACTGCTGTAAGGCAGTGGCCTTAAGATCCAGCACCACAAAGTCGGCTTCTTTGCCAATATTAAAATTCCCTAGGCGATCATCCAGGCTTAGAGCTTTGGCACCGCCTAAAGTGGCATGATACAAGGCCTCAAAGGCAGAGAGTTTTTCGCCCTGCAACTGCTGCACCTTATAGGCTTCATTCAGGGTTTGCAGCTGATTAAATGATGTCCCTGCCCCAATGTCTGTACCTAAGCCGACTTTGACCCCTTTGTCCCAGGTCTTTTTCAGGGGAAATAAGCCACTGCCCAGGAATAGATTTGAGGTCGGACAAAAGGCAATGGCTGAGTCGGTCTGATGCATACAATCCCACTCTTCATCTTCCAGATGCACGCAATGCGCGAAAACGGATTTGCTGCCGGTTAAACCATAATGATGATAAACATCCAGATAACCTTCACGTTCAGGAAAGAGTTCTTTTACCCAAGCAATTTCATTTTTATTTTCACTTAAATGGGTATGTACATAGACATCCGGATATTCGGCTTTGAGCTGTCCGGCTTTTTGTAGTTGTTTAGGTGTTGAGGTTGGTGCAAAGCGTGGAGTAATCGCATACAGGTTCCGCCCCTGTCCGTGCCATTTTTTAATCAGCGTTTTAGAGTCAATATAAGCCGTTTCTGCTGTATCTGTCAGCGCTTCCGGTGCATGACGGTCCATCAGGACTTTACCCGCAATCAGACGCATATTGCGTGTGGTTGCGGCATTAAATAAAGCATCTACGGATTCAGGATGAACGGTACAAAAGACCAGTGCAGTGGTGGTGCCATTTTTAAGCAATTCCTGCACGAAAAATTCGGCAATTTTTTCGCTATAGGATGCATCTTGGAACTGGATTTCAGTGGGGAATGTATAGGTATTTAACCATTCCAGCAGCTGTTCACCATAAGCCCCGACCATTTCCGTTTGCGGGAAATGAATATGGGTGTCGATAAAACCGGGAACAATCAGTTGATCTGGATAGTGCTGTAATTCAGCGTTGGTAGGAAGTCGTGACTGCCCTTCTTGCCAAGGACCAAACCACTGGATTTTACCTTCGTGAATGATGACTATACCATCTTCTACATATCGCACTTGGTCGTGTATATCACGTGCTTGGGCAACTGTATTCTGAATGTCGAGGAAGCGACCACGGATCGCTGTCGTTGCAATTACAGAAGACATTTTAAACCTACGCTTTTAATTTTTTCGATTGATTGTAGCTGAAAAAATTGCCATGTTTGTATGAACATTCATATTTAAATAGTGATCCCGATTCTTCTATGACCTCATCCAATGATCATGATCAATTTCAACAGATCGTGCGTGCGCAGCCGACCTTAATGCGCATCTTGCATCAGTTAGCACAATTGCACTCTGAAGCTTATGTCGCAGCGGGTGTGTTACGTCATGTGATCTGGGCGCATTTACATGACTGGGAATATGAAATGAATCATACTGAGGTCGATGTAATTTTCTATGACGAAAATAAGCAGGCTCGCGCTATAGAACAGCAACTTGCAGATCAGTTAAAAGACTATTTTCCAGATATCTGTTGGGATGTGACCAATCAAGCCTTTGTACATGAGTGGTATCGTACCGATCAAAATGAAAGTATTGAGCCTTTAACTTCAATTAGTCATGCGCTGTCATTATGGCCAGAAACTGTCACGGCCTTGGCACTGCGCCTGAAAGATGATGAATTGGAATTGATCGCTCCTTTCGGTTTAGCAGATTTATTTGAGTTAAAGCTGCGTTGGAATCCGAATTTAGTCAGTTATGCCGTGTTCGAACAACGCATGCTGAGCAAACAGTTTTTGCAAAAATGGCCCAAATTATCCCTGATAGAACAATAAAAAAAAGCCTGCTGATGCAGGCTTTTTTGATGATTACTTTTTACAGGGTGGTTTCGTTATATTTCTTGCTATGACGAATCGACAAGATCGCGGTCACAGTCAGGACAATCACAATAAAGCTCAAAGAAATCCAGATCGGCATATGGAACACATCTAGCATCAGCATCTTAAAGCCGATAAAGACCAGAATGATCCCGAGGCCATAAGGCAGATAATGCATTTTTGAGGCTGCGCCCGAGAGCAGGAAGAACATTGCGCGCAGGCCTAAAATCGCCATCAGGTTTGCAGTGAGGACAATGAAGGGATCGGTGGTGACGGCAAAAATAGCCGGAATAGAATCGACGGCAAAGATGACATCAGAGGCTTCAACCAGGATCAGGACCAGGAACAACGGCGTTGCCCAGAGCAAACCATTTTGACGGACAAAGAATTTGTCGCCCTGAAGTTGCGGGGTAATACGCATATGTTTACGCAGCCATTTTAGAATCGCCATATCTTCAATATTGCTGTCTTCTTCATGCTGACCACGCAGGAATTTGAAGCCGGTATACACCAGGAACGCACCGAAGATATATAGAATCCAGGAGAATTCCTGCACGAACCACGCACCAATAAAAATAAAGATAGTTCTGAGCACAATCGCACCCAGTACGCCATATAACAGCAGCTTGCGTTGCAGTGCGGGTGGAATGGCGAAGGCCGCGAAGATCATCAGCCAGACAAAGACGTTATCAATCGCCAGGGATTTTTCCAGCAGATAACCGGCAAAGTATTCCATGACCTTGGCATTGGCAATTGCCGTGCCTGCGGTCTGTTCCAGGTACAGCCATAAGCCGCCACCAAATAAAGTCGCGACACTGACCCAGGCAATACTCCAGTATGCAGCGGTACGGACTTTAACTTCCTGACCATGCTGATGCTTAAAGCCGACAAAATCGATTACCAGCATGACTGCGACAATCGCGAAAAAGACAAGATACAGCCAGAGCGTACCAATGGTTTCCATGTGAATTCTCCACATCGGACAACTAGCCATAAAAAAACCTTGACCAGTTGCCAGATGAAAAACATCTATAACAACATGATCAAGGTCTTGCCTACATCTTACTGTTCCACTTTTTTATATAAAGTGTGACTTCAAGATGCTCAGATACCGACTTTTTGCAAAGTGTAATGACGATATTCTGACACGTTTAAAAATTGAAATTTCATTCTTAAACGCTTGGAGGAGGCTACTCCCCTTGTTCAAACTAAATTTTATTTGAGCGGTAGCTCAATGTGCAGCAAGCATGACAGATTTTTGCTAAGACTACAATTTCATTTACAAAAATCATGCTTCAAGGCGCTTTCTTACCTAAGAAATCCGGACGCTGAATCAGGTATAAGCTGATCAGAAAACCCAAGCTGGCCAGGATTGCTCCTACCCAGCCAATACTATGTAATCCGATATGTGCCGTTACCAGACCGCCGAGTAAGGCACCGCCACCAATCCCGACATTGTACAGACCTGAAAAAATTGCCATGGCGACATCAGTCGCATCAGAAGCCAGATTTAAGGTCTTGGCTTGTAGAGCCAGACTAAACCCAATAATGCTGATGCCCCAGATTAACGCCAGGCTATTAAGCTGAGATACACCCTGAGACAGTGGCAGCAATAACAGTAGCGAGATCCCTAGCCCGAGTGTAAATAGCGGAATGGTGAGTCGGGGAAAATGCGGTGCAAAGCGGCCAAATACGTAAGAGCCGATCAGACCCGCAGCGCCATAAATTAGCAATAAGCTGGTGGTTTGCGCAGAGCTGAATTGCGCAATATTCAGCGCAAAGGGTTCAATATAACTATAGGCGGTAAATTGCGCACTAATCACAAGCACGGTAAGCGCAAAGACCAGCATCAGGCTGGGACGTTTTAGCAAGTTTTTTAAACTGCTGAGTGAACCTGAATTGACACTTGGCAATAAAGGCAAGGTTTTGGCCAGCAATACGCACACCACGCTCGCCACAATCCCAATCAAGGCAAAACTATTGCGCCAGCCATAGGCCTCCCCGACCATCCGGCCAAAGGGAATTCCCAGGACCATCGCCATGGCGGTACCGGTAGCCAATAAGCCCAATGCCTGAAATTCTTTGCCCTTTGGCGCAACCCGCACAGCAAGCGATGCCGTAATTGACCAGAACAGTGCATGTGCCACGGCAATACCAATTCGGCTCAGCACCAGAATGCTAAAGCTCCAGGCAAAATAGGACAGCACATGACTGAAAATAAACACCGCAAATAAAACCATCAGCAGAAAGCGCCGTTCAATATTCTTGGTCAGTAACATCATTGGCAAAGACAACAGCGCCACAACCCAGGCATAAATTGTCAGCATCCACCCGACCTGAGTCGGTGACATGGCAAAACTGGTACCAATATCACTTAATAGCGCCACCGGGATAAATTCGGTGGTATTGAAAATAAAGGCAGCAGAGGCTAAAGCAATCACACAGACCCATTGACGCGTCACCGAGGAGGTGGAAGAAAAGCTGGACATACATATCTGATAAAAAGAACCGGCTCGCAGTTTAAACCTGTTGAGCAGAATGCGGTATTGGTCAGAAGGACAGATTCACAATCCTTTAAAAGAAATCTAACAATAGAGCAGGGAAAAATATGTCAGTCTGGCTTAAAAACAAGGAGAGGATCGGCATGTTGATCGAGCATCAGCAACAGGACACTGGAGGTTTATGGTTTGTAGAGCCAAATGAAAAACGTCTGGCAGAAATGAGTTATTCAAGAGTAAATGAAGATCAATTAGTGATTGAACACACCTGGGTCGATGACAGCCTACGCGGACAGCACGTCGGGTATTATCTGGTCGAGGCCGCTGTGAATTTTGCCCGTGAACACGGCATCAGGATTATTCCAAAATGCCCTTTTGCCAAATCCGTGTTCGAGCGAGAGCCTCGCTTTAATGATGTTTTATAATTTTAAAATGACAACAAAGGTTTAGATTCGTATGGAAATCAAATATCAAGATTCAAAACGCGGCGGTGTATTTTTTATGGAAGATCAAGGACGCCGCCTGGCCGAGATCACTTATCAATGGCGGGACGATGCCGTCATCATTGCCGATCATACCTGGGTCGATGATTCCCTGCGTGGCCAGGGTATTGCCCGGAAAATGCTAGATGTACTGGTCGATTTTGCCCGTGAAAAAAGTTTAACCATTATTCCGCAATGTTCCTATGTGGATGTCATGTTTAAACGTGACCGTAGTCTGGCAGATGTCGCAGCAACGGCTATTTAACTACCCAAGGGGATTTCCCGAAAGATAAATGCAGTTTTTCTTTCAAGGCAGGAATCAATATAACCTGTAACAGGGTATATAAACCGAAACCTGCCATCACTCCGGTCATCACCCAGAAAATTTCTTCAAACTGTTGCAGCATCACTAAAATTGCCATGATCAGCAGGTAACTGGCATGAAAATAAATTCGATGCCCAACAAATTTCAAGATCGTCCAGCTAATAAAAATTGAACTGATCAGCAGATTGGTTTGAGCGCTGAATTGCCAGTTATTTAAAGTGATCATCAGGATAAAACACACACATAACAAGGCAAGGGTTAAGATCAGATCTTTTAACATCAGGTGATCCTCATGCTTACGGTAGGTGTATGAAAATATTCGTTTAATAATTTAGGCACTATTGTTAAAAGTTTAATCCAGAAATGCAAACTGAAAACCGTGTAAGCAAAAACGGATATTTGCTTAAAAAATAGTCGACTTAATTTAAAATTATTGATTAAATTGTGTTTTTAATTCTTCCCTCTAGTGAGATGGCATGATGCTACAGCTTTGCTATGCCAGTGAACGCATAGAATCTGAACAAGAGTTGTTACAAGATTTAAGCGATATTTTGGCCACTGCTCGGAAGTTCAATCTTCAGCATCAGATTCATGGGGTATTGTATTATTCCCATGGCAAGTTTTTCCAGTGCCTTGAAGGTCAGGCTGAAGTAGTGGAAAGTTTATTTCAGAGCATTTCTCAGGATGCCCGCCATCACAATATCTTGCGTTTTGCAGATGCGATGGTAGAGCAGTCTCATTTCTCGGAATGGTCAATGAAATATGTGCATAAACACAGTGAAATTTCTTCTTTATTTTCACGTTTAGGTTTGAAGCAATTTGATCCACACGCCTTGCAGCAGTCAGGAATTGCCGAATTCCTCAAAGTGCTTTATCGCCTGGAAGAAAATCAGGCCAGTCTGGCATCGCCAAAAGGCTACAAGCAGCGTGGTTATGTCCCCTATTTCTGATCTGAGGGGTAAATGCTGAAAATAAAAAAGTCCGCATAGCGGACTTTTTTGTCTGATGTGGATTAGCTCATGTCAATCATGACTTTTAAGGCCTTTTCATCGGAGGCATGTTTAAACACATCATAGGCTTTTTCAAAATCGGCAAATTTAAAATGATGGGTCGCCAGTTTTTCTAGGGGCAATTTTCCGGAACAGCAGGTTTTCAGCAGCATGCCTGTGGTATTGGCATTCACCAGACCGGTGGTGATGGTCAGGTTTTTAATCCAGAGTTTGTTCAGTTCAAAACTCACCGGTTTACCATGCACGCCGACGTTGGCAATATGCCCGCCCTCTTTCACGACATGCTGGCAAATATTCCAGGTGGGTTCTACCCCTACTGCTTCAATGGCACAGTCGACCCCGCGTCCATCGGTAATCTCTAGGATCTTTTGAATGGCATCTTCTTTAGCAGAGTTGATGGTATGTGTTGCGCCGACAGTCTTGGCAAATTCCAGCCGGTTATCATCCATATCCACCATAATAATATTGGCAGGTGAATAGAACTGTGCGGTGAGCAGACAGCTCATGCCGATTGGTCCTGCTCCGACAATCGCCACATTGTCGCCCGGTTTGACATCGCCATATTGCACGCCAATTTCATGTGAAGTTGGCAGGATATCTGAAAGGAATACGGCCACATCTTGGTTCAGGCCTTCGGGTAAATGATAGAGTGAGGTATCGGCAAAGGGCGTACGTACATATTCGGCATGGGTGCCGTCAATCATATAACCCATGATCCAGCCGCCTTCATTGCGACAATGGGCATAGAGCTGTTTCTGGCAGTTTTCACAGGTTCCGCAGCGGCTGACACAGGAAATAATCACCCGGTCGCCCTTTTTAAAGTTTTGCACGGCGGAACCAACTTCTTCCACAATGCCAATACCTTCGTGACCTAAAATACGTCCCTTAAAGCTGCCCTCTTTACGCGTAGCCTCCTGCTCAATTTCCGGGTTTTTACCTTTCCAGATACCCAAGTCGGTACCGCAGATGGTAACTTTTTCCAGTTTAATGATGGCATCGCTGGGATGCAAAATGGTGGGAACTGGGCGGTCTTCAAAGCGGATATCATTTGCGCCGTAATAGACCATCGCTTTCATCGTTGTCATGACACATCTCCTAATGGAATGAGGAATGAGAATGACCTGACTCAGCGAGAATAATGAACGCCTCGATTGCTTTTATATAGTGACAGCGATGGGCTGATTTATGATCTGGCTTTCAGGCCTATAGATACCTGTGTTCTTCTCGATTGTGCCTTGAGTGATATGGCGCTGCAATGAGTCTTGTGTACAGATTGCAACAAAAGATCATCAGGGAGGGTTCAGAGATAAATCTGCTATTTGGGTCAATATTTAAATCATAGGATTGCAGGATCAGAACAACGGTTCACTTTTTCTCAATCAACGTTTTAATATGCTAAAAAAAGCCCGCTAGGCGGGCTTCTTCACTTCACTTAAATCTGTTTTATGCTTGTAAAACAGTAATCAGCTTCTGATGCAAACCACCAAAACCACCATTCGACATAATTACTACGGCATCGCCCTCGCCTGCCTCTGCTACCACGGTCTGAATGATGTCATCCAGTGTGCGTGCAACTTTGGCCTTGTTTGGCGCAGCCTCAATGACCGGTTGCAGATCCCAGTCCAGTCCTTCCGGTTGATACCAGATCACTTCATCGGCCAGACGTGCTGAATGAGCCAAGCCATCTTTATGACTGCCCATGCGCATGGTATTGGAACGTGGTTCAATAATTGCCCAGAGTTTGCGTTCCCCTAGACGTTTGCGCGCACCTTCTAAGGTCGTATCAATCGCCGTCGGATGATGGGCGAAATCATCATAAACCTCGATACCACGGACTGTGCCTAACAGTTCCATACGGCGTTTCACCCCACCAAAATTCGATAGTGCTTCACAGGCAGTTTCAATCGATACGCCGACATGTTCAGCGGCAGCAATCGTGGCCAAGGCATTGGCCACCGAATGCTGTCCAGTCATATTCCATTGTACTTCGCCTTTGACCACGCCCTGTTGCAGCACTTTGAAATGTGAACCATCTGCTGACAATTGTTCTGCATACAGCTCAGCTTTTTCATTGGCATCCAGACTGGTGCGCACTACAGGTGTCCAGCAGCCCTGCTCCAGCACTTCATCAATATTGCTTTCAGTAATCGGCGCGATAATCCGGCCTTCACTTGGAATGGTACGAACTAGATGATGGAACTGCTTTTGAATTGCGGCTAGATCATCGAAGATATCGGCATGGTCAAATTCCAGGTTATTTAAAATTGCGGTTTTTGGATGGTAATGCACGAACTTGGAACGCTTGTCGAAGAAAGCAGAATCGTATTCATCGGCTTCGACACAGAAATATTTCCCACCACCGAGACGCGCACTTTCCGAAAAGCCCAATGGCACACCGCCAATCAGAAAACCTGGCTCCAGACCGGCTTGATCCAGTACCCAAGCCAGCATCGTGGTGGTCGTGGTTTTACCATGTGTTCCGGCGACACCCAGCACGTGTTTACCTTGCAGAACATGATCAGCCAGGAACTGCGGACCTGAAATATAAGGCAGACCTGCATTCAGCATATATTCGACTGCATCAATACCACGCTTCATGGCATTGCCGACGATCACCAGATCCGGATGAGGCTGTAAATGACTGCGGTCATAACCCTGCATTAAAGTGATGCCCGCATTTTCAAGTTGGGTCGACATGGGTGGATACACATTCAGGTCTGAACCTGTTACCTGGTGGCCCAGATCGCGTGCAAGTAGCGCTAACGAGCCCATAAAGGTGCCACAAATACCCAAAATATGCAGATGCATCTACTTTACTCCGTTCCTGTCTGACCCATCACTTTATATTGGTGCTGTTGTCATGATTTATTCAATTTGCAAGCAACGATAGCAAGGCTTTAGCTGAAAAGATAGTGAAAATTCTGGCCTTGTTGTGGGATTTTTTAAATCCTGTTTCACGGATAAATTCAAAGAAAATTTCAAAGCGATGCAATATCTTTTCGCCAAATAAACCGTAAAATAAGTTCGACTTTTTTGCAGAGTGCATGCAAATGCTGCCGGCTTTATTTCTTCTGGTAATTGCCAACTGTTTTATGACCCTGGCCTGGTATGGGCATTTAAAGTTTTTGCCGCATGATGCACCGCTCTGGCAAGCGATTCTATTTAGCTGGGCCATTGCCCTGTTTGAATATAGCCTGATGATTCCGGCGACCAAATTGCTGGCGCAGCAAGGACTCGCAGTCGGCCAAATGAAAATCACCCAGGAAGTCGTGACCTTACTGGTCTTTGTTCCTTTTATGATTTTCATGTTTAAGCAGCCTTTTAAACTGGATTATCTCTGGGCTGCTTTATGTCTGTGTGGATGTGTCTATTTTGTATTCCGCAGTTCCTAAATAGTTGTAACTGCGGCTACTCCCCTATTTTTATTCCAGTTTTTGAAAATTCGATAAAAAACAAGAAAAATCGAGCCTTGCTTTGACCGTTAAATTTTATGAAGCTGAATTTTCAGTCTATAATACGCACTCCTATTCAAGCTTGGCTCTCTCGTCGAGATTTATCTTTTCTCACTTTAATCTCTGGAAAATTTGCAATGAATGCGGCTGCTGCACAAGATACTCCTCTCGTAGGTATTATCATGGGTTCTCAATCAGATTGGGCAACTCTCGAACACACTGCCAATATGCTCAAGCAGCTTGGTGTCCCATTTGAAGCCGAAGTTGTTTCTGCACACCGTACCCCAGACCGCCTGTTTGAATATGCCGAGCAAGCGCGTGATCGTGGTATTCAGGTAATTATTGCCGGTGCAGGTGGCGCAGCGCATTTACCGGGGATGTGTGCGGCGAAAACTGATCTTCCAGTTTTGGGTGTACCGGTGAAATCTTCGATTTTAAACGGTGTTGATTCATTGCTGTCTATTGTGCAAATGCCAGCAGGTATTGCAGTCGGTACCTTGGCGATTGGTCCTGCCGGTGCCACCAATGCTGCCATTATGGCCGCGCAAATTCTGGGTTTGACCCGTCCAGAAATCGCAAAAAATGTTGCAGATTTCCGTGCAGCGCAAACAGATAAAGTGGCAAGCAACAATATTCCAGGCCAGGCTTAAGTCGAGACACAGATTATGGATAAAACCATCGGTATTTTTGGTGGCGGTCAGCTGGGTCGTATGATGGCGCAAGCGGCACTTCCATTAAATATTCAATGTACATTTTTTGAAGCCAGCACAGACTGCCCTTCTGCTGCTTTGGGTCCGGTGATTTCGAGCCAAGCTGAAAATGGTCTGCAAGACTTTATTAACAGTGCAGATGTATTTAGCCTAGAATTTGAAAACACGCCCCTTGCAGATGTCGATGTACTGACACAAAGCAAGCAATTGCATCCATCACGTCAGGCTTTAGCGATTGCCCAGCATCGTCTGTCTGAAAAAGCCTTGTTTGATGAACTGGCAATTCCGGTTGCACCTTACAAAGCGGTCACTTCACTGGAAAGCTTACAGGCGGCCGTAGCGGAACTGGGCTTGCCGATCGTACTGAAAACCTCGCGTGGCGGTTATGATGGCAAAGGACAATTCGTTTTACGTTCGGCCGATCAGATTGATCAGGCTTGGGCAGAATTGGGTCCTGCAGGTGAACTGATTGCTGAAAGTTTTGTGGCTTTCTCGCGTGAAGTTTCAATCATTGCAGTACGCGGCCAAGATGGTGATGTAAAAACCTGGCCATTGGCGGAAAATCATCATCATGACGGCATTCTGTCGCACTCGATTGTGCCTGCACCGAACAGCGCAGATTTGCAACCTGTGGCGCAAGATTACATCACTCGTCTGCTGAATCACTTGAACTATGTCGGTGTCCTAACCCTTGAGCTGTTTGTGACAGACAAAGGCTTATATGCCAACGAGATGGCACCACGCGTGCACAACTCGGGGCACTGGTCGATTGAAGGCGCCGTATGTTCGCAATTTGAGAATCATGTACGTGCGGTGGCTGGTTTGCCTTTAGGTTCAACTGAAGTGATCCGTCCAACTGTCTTGGTGAACATCATTGGTCAGCATCCAAAATCTGCAGATGTTCTGGCTCTGGAAGGTGCGCATTTGCATCTCTACAACAAGTCAGAGCGCGAAGGCCGTAAGATTGGTCACATCACCTTGATGCCAAATGACAGCGCGCAATTGTCTGTGCTTTGCCGCCAACTGGCGAAAATTTTACCGAATCCATTGGCATTGAGCGAAGATATGACCATCTAGGCTTTAACTTGCTGATAAAAAAAGCGATCACTTCGGTGATCGCTTTTTTATTTGTCTGCTTTCAGGCATGATTGCGCCTCTTTAAAAATGCCTACCATTGGTCGGATCAGTTTTTAAATCAATTGCTTACAAACTGATCAATTGAGTATAAATATACCAATTCAATAAAATCTTATTTACCGCTGAATTTTGTCATATTCATTTGTGGATAAGCCTAAAATCAAAGTTTGAATTTAAAACTGGAAAGTGGTTTTGAATTTAAATTCATAAAAACAAATTCGAATTTAAATCGGACTTTGAATTTAAACTTGCGCTTTTAAATTCAAAAAAATATGAATTCAAATTTAAAACTGGATAAATAAATTCAAAGTTTTGAATTTAAAAATATTAGCCCATTATTTAAATGAATTTAAAAGAAAAACTAGTGTAATTAGAGCATGTTGATGATCGAGAGTCGCTTTTCCTGAAACAAGTTATCCCCAGTAATTTTTAAATTTAAAACTGATTGCAAGTGTTTTGAATTTGAATTTAAAAATCCCGCTGATTTGAATTTAAATCAGGCTTGTGGATAACTCATGTTTAAATTTAAAGATTACAAAATGAATTTAAAAGTGTAGGAATTATGGATTTAAATTTACGCATTGGCGCTTTAATTTTCATCATGAGCTGCTAAGGTAGAAACATAATTCAAAATCTAAATACTCAAGGGTCTTATGCAACGGCTTGCACTTTTTATTGGTTCTGTGGTCTTGGCTGCTTCACAGGCACAGGCTGAACTTATTATTAATGGTCAACGTGTCACGCCGACTGATTTGACCTCTAGTTCAAATATCCCGAATTATGCCTCCCAAAATAATTTTCAAAACTGTCTCGCCAATTTGCGCAGTCAAGCTGTTGCTAGAGGTGTAAGCGGCAGTACCTATGATCGTTATACCCAAAACTTAAGCCCTGATTATTCAGTGATTGAACGCCTGAATTACCAGCCTGAATTTTCTACCCCAATTTGGGATTATCTGTCTGGTTTGGTGGATGAAGAACGGGTTCAGCTCGGCCGGCAAAAATTACAGCAACATCGTGAGGTGCTCAATCGTGTTGCTGCCACCTATGGTATACCTGCAGAAACGGTAGTTGCGGTATGGGGTGTCGAAAGTAATTTTGGTGATATTTCGGGGAAATATCCTTTATTACAGGCTTTAGGAACTTTGAGCTGTGAAGGTCGTCGCCAGAGTTATTTCCGTGGTGAGTTTTTTACCACTATGAAACTGTTACAGCGTGGCGATGTGCGTGAAGAACAATTAAAGGGTTCCTGGGCAGGCGCATTTGGTCATACCCAGTTTATGCCATCGACTTATGATGAGCTTGCAGTTGATTTTGATGGTGATGGCCGACGTGATCTAGTTTCGAGCATTCCGGATGCACTCGCATCAACTGCCAACTTTTTAAGCAAGCGTGGCTGGCAGAGCGGACAGCCTTGGGGTTTTGAAGTCAAGATCCCTCAAGGCATGTCGGTTTCCGGTGAAGGTCGAAGAAATAAAAAATCCTTGAGTAGTTGGAACAATCAAGGGGTGGTACGTGCCGATGGTTCGGCATTAGTTCAAGGAAATTTATCACAATCCTCTCAAGCAGGATTACTTGCACCTGCAGGCCCGAGTGGCCCAGTATTTTTGGTATTTAAAAATTTTGATGCCATTTATAGCTATAACGCGGCAGAAAGTTATGCCTTGGCGATTGCACATTTATCCGATCGCCTGCAAGGTAAAGGTTCATTTATGGCCACATGGCCTACTGATGATCCGGGAACTTCGCGTGCAGAACGTCGTGAGATCCAGCAATTTCTGTTAAACCGTGGCTATGATATTGGTGCGGTGGATGGTCTGATTGGAGATAAAACCCGTCAAGCGATTCGTCAGGAACAGCAGCGTTTGGGATTGAGTCCAACAGGTCGTGCTGGTCAGCAGATTCTGCGGGCCTTTAGAAATGAAAATGCCAAACGCATGATGCAATAAATTCTTGAGCATAAAATTTAAAATCAAAAAAGGTCTGCATTTATGCAGACCTTTTTCGATGACTGTTTTTGAGTAGCTATATAGTCATGCAAGCTAATAGTAATTAGCTGAATTTAAATAGCAGTAATGGTACCGAGGATGCGATATCCAGCAGCACCAGTGACTGCTGGCAGGTTACCATTCAGCTGATTCATAAAACGCATGGCCAGCCAGGCAAAGGCTGTGGCTTCAACCCAAGTCGGGCTTAAACCAAGATCGGCCGTAGTTTGTACGCTCCATTCATGCTTGCGTAGGCGCCAGCGCAGTTGCTCGAGTAAATGTGAGTTATAGGCACCGCCCCCGCAAACAAAAACCTGTCCGGTATCCATGCCAGAGCGGTAAATTGCTTTTTTAATGGCTCGGGTGGTGAGCTTTAATAAAGTCGCCTGTACATTTTCCGGAGTGTCTTCCAGTTCATCATATTGTAGGTCATTGCGCCAGTCGGCAATCTGTTCATCTAGCCATTCCAGATTGAAATCTTCACGACCAGTACTTTTCGGAGGTTCTTTGGAGAAGAATTCGTGTGACTGCAAGCGATCAAGCAAACTGCGAATCGGGGTGCCATAGGCGGCCCAGTTGCCATTTTCATCAAAAGGCTGACCGGTATAACGGGAACACCAAGCATCCATCAAGATATTGGCCGGTCCGGTATCAAAACCATAAACCTCTTCAGGCTTCCCGGCAGGCAGCAGGCTGACATTGGCAATGCCACCCAGATTTAAAATTACCCGGTGAATGCTGTCATGCTGGAAAATATCCTGATGAAATGCTGGAACTAAAGGTGCTCCCTGACCACCTGCCGCCAGATCACGACGACGGAAATCTGAAATCACCGGAATCTGGGTAATTTCAGTAATGATGTTCGGGTCACCAATTTGCAGGGTGAAGCCATGTTCAGGACGATGCCGGATGGTCTGGCCATGCGAGCCAATCGCCTTAATTCTGGATTTATCCAGGTTATTTTTTTCAATCAGCGCATTAATACCATGACCAATCATTTGTGCCAGTGCAACATCAGCCTTGCCCAGGCGGTCAATTTCATTGTCATCTGGCAAGGTCAGTGCCATCAGCTCATCCCGAAGGTCAGGATCAAATGCCAAAGTGAGTGTGGCATGAAGCTGGAGTGGATCAAAAGAAGCAGCAACAATATCGACACCATCCATGCTCGTGCCGGTCATTACCCCAATATAGATCGCTGTCATGGTTATTCTTAAGCCTGCAATATGCTGAAAAAGTGTTAGTATATCGCACAAATTGAGTAACTGATGTATTGGATTTTGTGATGTCAAATTTCCTGCCGGCTGAAGAACAACTTGCCCTCATTCAACGAGGCACCCACGAAATTATTTCTGAAGAAGATCTTCTCAAGAAATTAAAATTGAATCGTCCATTAAAAATTAAAGCGGGTTTTGACCCGACTGCGCCTGATTTGCACTTGGGCCACACGGTTCTCATTAATAAGTTAAAAGTATTCCAGGATTTGGGTCATGAAGTGTTGTTCCTGATTGGTGACTATACTGCGATGATCGGTGATCCAACTGGTAAGAGCGCAACACGTCCGCCATTGTCACGTGAACAGGTTTTAGAGAACGCTAAAACATATCAAGAACAAGTATTTAAAATTCTTGATCCAAACAAAACCAAAGTCGTGTTTAACTCGGAATGGTTTGCACAAAAAACTGCGGCTGATTTAATTCAATTGGCATCACAGCAGACGGTTGCGCGTATGCTTGAACGTGATGACTTCACCAAGCGTTATAACAACCAGCAGCCAATTGCGATTCATGAATTTTTGTACCCATTGGTACAAGCCTATGACTCTGTTGCGCTGGAAGCAGATGTTGAATTGGGTGGTACAGACCAAACCTTTAACTTGTTGATGGGTCGTACCTTACAAGGTCGCTATAACCAAGAAGCTCAAGTCTGTATCACAGTGCCAATCCTTGAAGGTTTAGATGGCGTCAACAAGATGTCTAAATCTTTAGGTAACTATATTGGTGTATTTGATGCACCGGGCGCGATGTACCAGAAAGTGCTCTCAATGCCGGATGCATTGATTGAGCGTTATTTTGATCTGCTGAGCTTCAAAACCATTGAAGAAATTCAGCAACTATTAAAAGAAGTGGCAGAAGGCCGTAACCCGCAAGAAGTCAAAAAGATTCTTGCACTGGAGCTGGTTGAGCGTTTCCATGGTGCAGAGGCGGCTGCCAATGCGCATAAAGGCGCGGGCAATATCATTACTGAAGGTGAATTACCCGAAGGTACGCCAGAAGTAACTATTTCACGTGGCGAGTTTGGTGGGGAAATCTTTATTACCTCGATTTTACGTGAAGCCGGCTTAACCAAAAATGCAGCCCAGGCTAAGGATGCATTAGGCCGTGGTGCAGTGAAAGTGGATTGGCAGACTGTAGATACGACCTATTCTGTGAAAGAGAACGTAACTTTGATTGTTCAGGCCAGTAAAAAAGCAATCGCTAAAGTCACTTTTGTTGACTAAAAAACGGATAAGTTATTGAAATAAAAGCAGGCTTCGGTCTGCTTTTTTTGTTGATGTTCTATATTTAAAAATCAAATAAGTAAAGTCAAAAAAAACCCTATGAAAACAAGAGTTAATTTTTCCCAAATCACTTGCTTTTCATCTCTATTATGTATAGGATTTATTCATCTAGAGAATTCGTTTAGAGCATCTAGAGGGTAGTAAAAATAATAGTACTCCACAACTGAGAAGTCTCTTTTCCAAGAGGCTCTTTTTAAAAGCTTTAAAGCGAATAACTATAATAATGACATAATGGATCGGGTAAAGATTCAATTGTAAGGAGGAGATTTTGGGAGAGATCTCTTCCTTTTTTATTTATTCTGATTGCGTAATCAAGATATAAATCTGCATGCCTACTCTTGTCGTTGAGCAACTAAACTTAAAATTAACTAGCAAATTGGGCTTAGGTGAATGACCTCTAAGAATGAGTTCATTTCAATTGACTGTGAAAAAAGAGAAAAACATAAAAAATTAAAGCAGAGGTGATTGAATGTATCGCTTTCCAACAGAAAATATTTTTGATGAACAAATCGATTGCATATTACGGTTCTTATTTGAATACCAGCCAGTCGAACAAAAGCAGCAACTCTATGGATCTGTCTATACTTTATTTATGCAGCTTGATCTGGCCGCGCATTACTTTCTATTTTCCCTGATTGAAGAGCAGTTACCGCGACGCGCGAAATTATTCTTTATTGCCGAGGATTATCAGGGTAAGAAAGACATGATTGTAGAGGTCATGCAACATTGGCGTGGACAGCAACAGCAGGAAAAAGTCGCTTAATGCAAAATAACAGACTTTATCTTCTATATATAAGTGATCTACGCATGGTTTTGGGATTCGAAAACTAAAAATGAATACTTCTTTTATATAGCAGCCCAAGAATAGGCTTTTATAAAAGCTTTTTACGTAAAAAATAACTCACAAATTAAGGAGTCTAGGATTTAGATCGGCTTACTGAGTGAGATAGATTAATTTTGGTTTTCTTTTGACGTGCTAATTTAAATAAAAGACAAGATTTCAATGTTAAAAGGCTAAAAATACTATTTTAACGATTATTGTGATAGCTTTTAGGTCTAAATGAATTTTCAGTTATAAAAATAAAATGACGTGTTTAGTGCATTTATTAAATAAAAACGCTTAAAAATTAGATAAAAAAGCGATTTTTTAGCAATTTTTGTAGAAAAAAAAGACATACGTGAAAAATATAGTGAATTGGGGGTTGCAATGATTCTGAAATCCTCTAGAATGCACCCATACCGACGAGATAGACGGAAATGAATGAAGCAGAATGGCGGAGTTGTTGAGTTTATCGAAGTCCAGCTTCTGGCACTGACGAGGTGTTAGAAAGATCATTAAGAGATTATGAAGAACAACTTGTGTGGATTTTTACTGATTGATTGATCGAAATTATTTTCATTGATTGATGGTAGAAA
>NZ_JAMXXP010000045.1 GCF_024129355.1 Acinetobacter lwoffii
ACAACAAACATTAATGTGATTAAATGAACGGAATCTGTGATTGAATGGAATGGAATCTGTGATTGAATGGAATGGAATCTGTGATTGAATGGAATGGAATCTGTGATTGAATGACCTCTGTATGCCTTGCTGTCACTGCATTACAGCCAGCTTAAAAGCATTAAAAGCATTAAAAGTTAATAAAAACCTTTTTTCATTTTCTAAAACTTAAAAAGTAAGAATGTATTCCTATCAATTTGATAATGGAATATGAGCTAATAGTTGATACATTTTGGAATTTGTGAAAAGTAAAAATTGTCATTCATTGTCTTTACATATATCTAATTTGATTACATACTAGTTGCAAATTAGTTATAAATTACAAGTAAAATGATTATATTGATTGGAAGCCAAAAAGGTGGATGTGGTAAATCAACAATAGCCATCAACATTGCAGCCTATCTTGCTAAACATAACAAAGACATCGTATTAGTTGATGCTGATCCTCAGCAAAGTTCAGCTAACTGGGTTAAAGACAGGGATAACACTGACTTACCTAAGGTTCATTGTATTCAACGCTATGGCGATATCAAGAACACCTTGAAAGACTTGGACAGTCGTTATGACTATGTTGTTGTTGATGTTGCAGGTCACGATAGTAAAGAGCTGAGAACAGCAATGCTTGCAGCTCATTACCTTGTAGTACCGTTTAGACCATCTCAATTCGATCTAGATACCCTACCTCATCTCTCTGAAGTCATAGATCAAGCCCAGTCATTCAATGAAGACTTGAAACCTTTTGGCTTACTAACATTAGCACCTACAAATCCATCAGTATCTGAAGTACAACAAGCGAATGAATACTTGGCAGATTTCCCATTGTTCACAGCATTGTCTTCAGTAATTCATGATCGCAAGGTTTACCGTGATGTTACTGCTGAAGGTAAAGGTGTTGTTGAATCCAATAATCCAAAGGCAGTAGAAGAATTTGAATCATTCATGAAGGAGCTTTTAGCATGATTAAGAAAAGAGAATTTGCAAAACCTTCTCCTGACATGGAAGCCTTCATCAATGGTGCTAACGAGGAAACTACTGAAAAACCAGATCCGAAAGCACCTAGAAAATTTAAGACGCATACAATTCCAATGAACGAATATGAGTATCAGCTATTGGCTGAGTTAGCTGAAAAATATGGTCAAACCCATAATGGAATTATCAGATTTGCTCTGAAGAAACTTGGTGAAGAAAAGTAACTAATTTGAAACTAATATAGAACTTATTTAGTTGTTAAATGGTTTTGATTTGAATGTAAAAAAGCCCTTAATTATTAAGGGCTCTTCTGTATTTACTAGACCTATATTATGCCTAAAGTACTGCGATTGATGTGCTTAGAGTAAAGCGCCCATCTGAAATAGTATTCTAATGCTTCATCAATCATAGCTTGACGAGTAAGCTTTAAAATGTCTTTTGCTGAATTAAGCTTACTATCCATCTCTGCACTTAAATTAACAGTTGATTTAGCACCTTTACTGTTTGATTTAAGTCGGTCTGCATACAGCTCTATAGCTGCGATAACAGCCCGTTCTATTATCTCCTCTTCTGATATGTCAGAGTCTATTTGAGAGAATTCAACTAAATTTTGCATAACAAATTCCTTTTGGGTTTGAGGCAATCCTTGCCTAATAATTACGTTTATCGAGCATCATTGCTTCGACGGATACAAGTATAGAAGAACTCAAATAACCATACCAAATTTCATTTGATAGGTAGTTGATTAGGCGAAAAGGTGAGAGCAATAGATCGGCAGTAAGCAGTAAATGATGGAACCAAGTGCCAAGGCCTAATCCCCTTATCTAGATGCAGTTAGAAAGTAGTCCCATGTACTTTCATCCAAAGATCAAAGGCTTCTAGCATGATGTCTCTGTGAGTCATGTCCTTGTCCAAAGCATTTAGCCTAAGTTGTTTATAGCGATGTTCATCCATTTTTACTGTTAAGTGCTTTGTTCCAATGATATTGGTCTCAGTGATCTCTATCAATGTTGTCTGGTAAGGTGTTTGATTAGCCATTTTGTGCTCTGTACTTATTGAAAATAGAGCGCATACATACTATTAAACATCCTTTCATGTAAAGCTAAATTTTGATTTAAGTGGTTGATCTTAATGAATTTACGTACGTACGCATATATTCTTTAATTGATTTGTATTGCACTAGGCTAAGCCAAATCTTCGTGAGTTATAGTGCTCTGTATTTGCATAGATGTGCAGTATTGCCCATTAAATCGCATTTCATGCAAGTAGCATCCACATGGTAAACACGGTTTATTGAATATGTTCTTGAATAATGACATTCAGTTTGGCACCTCCGGTGCCTTTTGTGAGTCGCTCAATAATGAGAATAATAGAGACGGTTCCTTTGTAAAACCAAAGTGCTCTACCAATCAGCCTAGAAAGCTAATGACATGGCCAGTTTGCCCTATGGGAGTAAGGCAAGCGACTAGGTTTGATTGGTAGAGGATTTATCGTAGAGCATGATTTTGGTGTGGTTAACTAACTTATGCCTCAGATTACTGTTGATCTGATATTGCTCTATTGGATCAAACAATACGATTGTACATGAATGAACGCGCAGGATTACCCATCCAATTGGATTTCATGCAAGCAGAGAGATCGGATAGGTGTCTGTGTGATACCAATTACCCCTGAACTGTCTCAATTTGAGATAGTTGGACGTCATTTAGTATCACTGTGAGACTGATTGAACATACTGCGAAGCTCAACACTTACCATGTCTAGGAGCCAGCACCCGACAGGGTGACTGGTGATATAGGTAATGGTAAGTGGCTAAACGATGTGTTTCCTGATGACATCAGCAATGGTCTCTAGGGTAATGCCTCTCTTTCTAGCATTCTCAGAGTGAAGCCAAGTTACTAAATCTTTACTACCTTTAGATGCATTACAGCCCACACAACAAATTGCAATATTGTCTACTGTGGTAATCCTTATATCGTTAATGATGTGTTCCCAGGACTTCTTTTTGGCCCTTTCATTAGTAAATGTACAACCACAATACACACAAGATTGATCACGCTCTAAAACAAGGGTTTCAATGTCTTTGGGGATTCCCCATGAATTAGCCATTCAAGTACACCATTCTTTTGGGTTATCAAATGACTATAGTTATGGGATCAAACTATATGTCTGTATGTGAATGAAAGTGCAGAACTACCCAACCAAGCAGAGGGAGCGTGAATAGATGTACCTGTGACATATATAAATGGAAAAGGTGTCTATGTGACACCTTCTATTAACTATGTGGGCATTGTAAAGGGTAGATTGTATATCTAGCTAATTACGAATTATCCCCTTCATTTTAATTCTAATCTTCAGGACCAAAAATTGCCCCAAGTGTTCCGCCTATTAGAGCTCCAACAGGACCTGCAAGTGCAAGACCTATAACCGCTCCTGTTCCAGCACCTTTTTTTGAAGGGTTACACTCAAATTCTTTTTCCTCTGTAACACTCCCATCTTCATTTGTTTTAGTTGTAGTTCTGGTACGTACTACTCCAATAGGAGTGGTTGCAGGCTGGATCAACTCACTTAAACTTTTCTCTTCCATATTTTTTCCCTCAAAAGTATGTACTGTAGAGATTAATTGGTTTCTTATCATTTAGCTATACCTGAATGATAAAGACCCAAACAGCATTTAATGTCTATCAATAGACTTAATTTTTCAATTAAATGATAGTATTATCATTGTACTATTTAAGCCAAGTACAAATGATAGAAATGATAACACGTATCTACCTCAGAGCATCAACCAAAGATCAAGACGCGCAAAGAGCACTACAGGTTCTGCAGGATCTAAACCAGCACCTTAACTTGGGTGAAACCATTGTGTATGTAGAAAACTACAGTGGTACGAGGTTAGACCGTCCTGAATTGAATAAGCTACTGTCTGAGGCAAATGATGGAGATGCACTATTAGTTGAAAGTGTGGATCGTCTGTCACGTCTAAGCCAGGCAGACTTCCAAGAACTCAAACGAAGAATCCAAGAGAAAGGTTTGCGACTCATAGTGGCAGATCTACCGACTACCCATCAATTAATTCAAACCACTGACAGTATTACCAGTTCGATCCTAGACCTCATCAACAACATGCTGATAGATCTCCTTGCAACCATGGCTCGTCTGGACAATGAGAAGCGTATAGAACGCATTAAGCAGGGCCTACAGCGTTCTGGTTACAAGCCAAAAGGTAAGAAATTCAATGAAGCTAAACACCAACGAATCAAGGAGCTCCTAGCAGCTGGGAATATGACAAAGGATGAAATCGCTAAAGCAGTAAGTTGCGGTATCGCAACCGTGTACAGGGTTGCTAAATCTTCTTATTAGTATTCAAAAGGACTTTAAGAGTTATTAAAGAGTGTTTTTAGAAACACCTTTAAAGGTGCTCTTTAGTATGTTATTCTGCCTTCAGAACAAGAGCACTTATTAACTAGAAGGCACCGCTATCTAATGATCATTTCAACAAATGCTTTATCTAGCTTAGGTCACATCTTAGATCGAAGCGTAGATGATTCTTTAGATACTGTCTTTAGATTGATTGAGGCCATTGTTCGTCGGTTAGATTACAAAGCCTACTCATACGCAATATGGCAGTCACTTTACCGTAAGAAAATAGATGAAACTGAACGTACAAAGCTAATCGTTAATAGGCTCAAAAGAGAAGCCAGAATATTCCAGCTAATTAATTATCTAAATCATCTCATATCTATCTATCCCAAACTGCAAACCATGAACTACATCGAGGCTTAACCATGACTCAACTAATCCATGCACGAATGACTGCAAGTATTACTGAACTCAAGAAGAGTCCAATGGATACGGTGTTAGCAGGTAAGGGTGAACCAGTAGCAATCCTGAACCGTAATACTCCAGCGTTCTATTGTATTCCAGCTGAACTATATGAAACTATGATGGAACAGCTAGAAGACTTAGAACTAAATAAGATTGCAGATGCTCGTGCGAATCAGAAACGCATTCGAGTAAACATAGATGAACTATAAGTTAGACTTTTTAGAAGAAGCATTAGCAGAATGGAACAAGCTGAATCCAAGTATTAAGCAGCCATTGAAGAAGAAGTTGATCAAGGTTTTGGAGAATCCCCGCATTCCCAAAAACAAGCTGTCAGGACATCCTAATCGCTACAAGATCAAACTTCGCAGTATTGGCTATCGTTTGGTTTACGAAGTTATTGATGATGAGGTAATTGTCATTGTGATTGCTGTAGGCAGACGTGAAAACAATGCTGTCTATGATGATGCCAACTCTCGTCATTCATAAATCATGTAATGCCCATAAGCAGAAAGTGTCTATGAAAACACTGATGTTTATGGGCATTTTTTATGTAGATTATCTTTGATAAAGTAGTTATAAATTACAACTACTTTACAATCAATAGACAACTATTTTGAAACCAAAACGAAATCAATTTTTAGAGAGGATAATTACTTTACACAAAGAAGTTGATCCCATTTAAAGTAGTTCTGTGTCAGTCGATCTCGTGACATATTCCATGGTCTGTTCGGCATTAAACTCGCACCCAGGGCAATCTTGGTTTTGCCATACTTAAGATGAATCGCTTCAAGGGAATCCATCAGAGCATCACTGATCTCTACATGCTGCATGTCTGTGAACATATCATAAACATGGTTTTCCTTTGGTTCGAGACACGTCAGAATCACGCCACATTTCTTGAATGCTATATCCTTTGCATACAGGCCATCAATCATCGCTGTAGCGAGTTTAGAGAGCACTAATAGGTTGTCGGTAGGTTCTGGTAAAGCCAAGGATAAAGACTTGTTGTAGAAAGGCTTTGAGCTATCAAATGGATTTGATTGAACGAAACCAATCAAACAACCACACAGCAGATTATCATCTCTCAGCCTGCTAACCGCATCCATGACATACAATGACATAGCTTCTTTAAGATCATCAATATGGTAGATCCTCTTCCCAAAAGAACGGCTAGCAATGATTTGCTTCTTTGCAGGTGGAGTATGTTCCAATTCAATGCAAGCAACTCCATGCAGTTCCAATAAGGTCCTGTGCATCACTATAGAGAATTGGTCCCTGATCATCAGCGGAGAAGCCAAGACGAAATCCATAACTGAATGGATACCTATGCTATTGAGCTTCTTCGTATGCTTGCGACCAATGCCCCATACTTCGCCGACATTGATAGATTGGTATAGGGTCTCTGCTGAACATGGATCTATCGAAACCAAGTTGCAAACACCATTGAAGTAAGCGTTCTTCTTGGCAATATGGTTCGCCAGTTTCGCTTCAGTCTTTGAACGTCCAATGCCAATACAGGCAGGTAATCCAAGCCATTGGAATAAGCGTTGCAAAATCTGTTGAGCGTACTCTGTGAGATCGTAGTTTTCTGCATGGGCTGTAAGATCAAGAAAGCACTCATCAATGGAGTAGATCTCTTGTTCTTGAGGTGCTACGAACTCTGAGAGGATCTTCATGAACCTACGAGACATCTCTGCATATAAAGCATAATTACTTGAGAGCACTTGTACGTTGTTTTGCTCGACAATGTCCTTAATCTGAAAGAGTGGGATACCCATCTTAATACCTAATTTCTTGGCTTCTTGAGAGCGTGCAACGGCACAGCCATCATTGTTTGATAAGACAATAACTGGTTTTCTGTTTAGGCTCGGATTGAAGACACGTTCGCAACTGACGTAGCAATTGTTGATGTCAACTAAAGCATAGATACTATGTTTACGATTCATGGATGAAACCAAGGTAAAAGAGTGGCTGTGTTACTTACGCTTTCTGAATGACTTTAGTACGAAGGTAACAACACCCCACACAACTACTTCCTGTTCACCATGAAAATGGATGTTTGGGTAGTCTGGGTTTTCAGCTTTAAGCCAACGATTTCCATCTTCTTCAATCATTAGACGTTTGACAGTAAATTCATTGTCTATCCATACAAGTACGATGTCTTCGTGTTTGGCTTCTAAGCTACGATCTACAATAAGTTCATCGTCAATGTCTATGCCTGCACCTAACATTGAGCGTGATGAAACAGTAACTACGAATGTTGCTGCCTCATTTTTTACGAGGTGCTCATTCATGTCTAGAGTTCGCTCAATATAGTCTTGTGCGGGAGAGGGGAAACCAGCAGCTACTTTTTCTAAAGCTAGAGGAATTCTCATGGAGGTACTTGGATCAACTAGCATGATTGAAGCTACATCATTGAATCTGGCTTCCTTGGATTGGGCCAGGTAATTCTTGATCTCAATAACACGAGATTCCGGCACACGAATTACTTTTGTAGGTTCATCATAATTTGACTTACGACCAGCACCCTCCCGAAATCCTCCTCGATTACTTTTCATCTTATCCCCTCATTCTTTGATTAAGTTACAAAATCAAATATATGATGGAATGTGTTAAAGATTCAAGACTATGTCGATGAATGGTTAATAAACCTTATGGAAACCATAAAGGCTACTGCAAACTTGAAGCATGAGCCACGAACGCAGTGAGGTGGCGATAATGCGGGAAAGTTTGCAGTAGCTTTCTATAATGAAAAGTTTTGAGAAAATTGCTCACATTAGTACGAAGGCAGGTGAGAGGTTCTTGGTGCCGGTATGGGGCATACCACCCCCCCGGGGCTAAGCCAGAAAAGGATTCTTTGAAGACAGTTTTGTATGCATTTGTCTCAATGCTCAAATCAAACCATCTATGCCACCGAGCAGATATTAGCAGAACTATCAGGTGACTATGGCACAGTGCAAATCTTGCAAAAGACTCTAAGCCTATGCTTTTCTACATTTCAAACGTCTGCTTATTAATAAGTTTTATGTATCAATCTATGCAACAATTGCCTTGAATTCTCACATACCAACTAAGTGATACCTAAGTGCCGATGCTATTGGTTTTGAACATTATTTACCCATTTGATCTTGGTTTACATGTGAAGAATTTGACAATCCTCTTGACAAGAAATAAGATCTTATTAAAACCATATACTTAATACTTAATACTTAATACTTAATACTTAATACTTAATACTTAATACTTAATACTTAATACTTACAAATTACCCCAAAGACATAATATGTCTTTGGGGTAATTTGTACCTAGATTCTATATAAAGAATAAGTACATTAATCACCTGCCTTAACTTAATTTACCCTTCTGCATACTACGTACTACGTACTTCGTATTTGAAGGGTAAATTAAGTTAAGGGAATTAAATGGTTATAGGATTAGAAGAATTGAATAATTAACTTAGATAGCTTCTAAATTTTGCATTTTTAAGATCCTATTGAAGTCTACAGATAGAATACAAACCAAACATACCCATAATTCCTCACAGATTGCGCTGTATTTGATTTTTCACATCACCCTGGTATGTTTGCATAGCCCAATCTAAAAAAGTGGAAATACGCGAAATGGTGAGAAATTAGAAAGCCACCTCATTCTCACACTCAATTGCGCTGGGTATTCTTCGCCAGGGTATTGCTCAGACTTTCCTTTAAATCAAGTCAGGAATTCCCCCTGAATTTTCATACAAAAAATCTATTAATTGGATGCCTTCTCAAAGCCATATTGGATAGTGCTTGCCCCCTTCTCTGATCTGCCACTTACGAACATGTGCAGAATTGGTTAACATGCAATTCAACTAAAATCATATAAGTTATTCATTAAAGGACGATTCATGGCTCGTGCTCCAAAGAAAGAAACCAAACAAGAACCCTTAGAGGTTGTGTTATGGAAGACAGCAGACAAACTTCGCAAGAACATTGATGCTGCTGAGTACAAGCACGTTGTTCTTGGTTTGATCTTCTTGAAGTACATCAGTGACACTTTTGAAGCGCATTACAATTTACTGGTTTCAGGTGAAGGTGAGTTTGATGGGGCTGATCCAGAAGACCGAGATGAATACACTGCATACAACGTATTCTTCGTTCCTGAAAATGCACGTTGGTCATTCCTGTTAAACCAAGCAAAACAACCTACCATTGGTAAGTTAGTCGATGATGCTATGGAAGCCATCGAGAATGACAACCCTCAATTGAAGGGCGTTCTACCTAAGGTCTATGCACGTCAGAACCTCGATCCTACGAGCTTGGGTGAGTTAATCGACCTGATTGGTACCATTGCTCTAGGTGATGCTAAATCACGCTCTGCTGACGTTCTAGGGCATGTATTCGAGTACTTCCTAGGTGAGTTCGCTTTAGCTGAAGGTAAGCAAGGCGGGCAGTTCTACACACCTAAATCCATTGTTAGTCTGTTGGTCAATATGCTTGAACCATACAAAGGACGTGTATTCGATCCTTGCTGTGGTTCGGGTGGTATGTTCGTTCAGTCTGAGAAGTTCGTAGAGTCGCATCAGGGCTTGGTAGATGACATCTCCATCTATGGTCAAGAAAGTAACCAGACCACTTGGCGTTTGGCCAAGATGAACCTGGCAATTCGTGGCATCAACTCAGAGCATGTGAAATGGAACTCTGAGGGTTCATTCCTGAATGATGCACACAAAGACCTGAAGGCTGATTACATCATTGCCAACCCACCATTCAACGTCTCTGACTGGAGTGGTGAGCAATTGGTGGGAGATGCTCGCTGGTCATTGGGCACACCTCCTGCGGGTAATGCCAACTTCGCATGGATGCAACACTTCCTGTATCACATGTCACCTAAAGGTCAGGCAGGTGTAGTCCTTGCGAAAGGTGCATTGACTTCTAAGACCAGTGGTGAGGGTGAGATTCGTAAAGCCTTGGTTTCAGAAGCCAATGTCATTGACTGTATTGTGAACCTACCTGCCAAGCTGTTCTTGAACACTCAGATCCCTGCTGCTTTATGGTTTATGAGACGTGATCGTGTTGGTTCAACCCAATACAAAGATCGTAGTAATGAGATTCTGTTCATTGATGCTCGTAACTTAGGTCATCTGATTAACCGCAGAACCAAGGTGTTGTCTGATGAAGACATTAAGCTGATTACTGACACTTACCACAATTGGCGTAACAAAGATGGTGAGTATGAGGATGTAGCAGGCTTCTGTGCATCTGTGACCTTGGATAAAGTGGCAGAGCTTGATTATGTTTTGACTCCAGGTCGTTATGTTGGTTTAGCTGATGATGAAGATGATTTTGACTTTAAGGAACGCTTTACCAGCCTTAAGGCAGAGTTTGAGGCACAGCTTGCTGAGGAAGCTAGGCTGAATCAGGTAATTGCTAAGAACTTGGCGAAGGTGATGGTATGACTAATTGGGTGAATCATAAAGTTGAAGACTTGATTGATTACAAGAAAGGATATGCTTTCAAGTCTTCCTTCTATGATCAAGAAGGTGATCATCTAATTGTCAGAGTTTCCGATACTACTGAAAATTCAATCAATATCCAGACATGCCATAAAATTCGCAAAGAGCATGTAATTGGCTTAGATGCTTATATGCTCAGACATGAGGATGTAGTTATAGCTACAGTAGGGTCTTGGGCTGACAATCCTCAATCAATTGTAGGCAAGGTAATCAAAGTTCCTAGAGAGGCTAATGGAGCTTACTTAAACCAGAATGCTGTAAGATTGCGTGCTAACAGCAAAATTACACAGGATTATTTGTATTTTGTATTAAAGCACAAGGGGTTTTCTGATTATCTACTAAATTCAGCTCAGGGCAGTGCGAACCAAGCGAGTATCACACTAAAAGACATTTTTAGTTATCAAGTACTATTACCGCCTCTCCCTGAACAAAAAGCCATAGCCTCAGTCCTTTCATCATTAGATGACAAGATTGACCTACTGCATCGTCAGAACAAGACCTTGGAAGCCATGGCTGAAACACTGTTTCGTCAATGGTTTATTGAAGAAGCGAAAGAGGATTGGTCTGAATTCTATATTCGAGATTTAGAGATCTACATCGCAGATTATGTAGCTAATGGAAGCTTTGCAAGTCTTAAAGAGAATGTCACATTGATCACTGAAAGATCAGACTATGCTCTCTTTATTCGTAATACAGATCTGAAATCAAATTTTGCAAATAAAGTATATGTAGATGAGCATTCTTATAATTTCTTGGTCAAGACTAAACTCTATGGAGGGGAAGTTATTATCTCCAACGTTGCTGATGTGGGAAGTGTTCACCTATGTCCAAGATTCAATATACCAATGACATTAGGCAACAACATCATCATGTTACGAAGCAAATTCAACTATTTCTTGTACCTATATTTTACATCTAATGTTGGACAAGATGCTTTGTATGCTATTACATCTGGAAGTGCTCAGCAGAAATTTAATAAGACTGATTTCAGAGCTTTGAAAATATCATTACCTAACTTAGCAATTCTAGATGAATTTAATGAATTGGTTTCCCCTTATTTTATCAAGAAAGAATACAATCTTAATCAGATTCAAACACTAGAAAACCTAAGAGACACGCTTCTACCAAAGCTCATGAGTGGTGAAGTCAGAGTCCAGAACCAAACAGAAGAAGTTGCATAACATTAAGGTGAAGTCATTTGATGGCTTCACCTTTTTTACATCAAGGGGTAAACCATGAACAAGAAGCTGCTAGGGGCTTTAATAGCAATCGTAGTCGTGATCTGTGGCTACTGGTATGCAACACCATACCTTGCACTCAATAACATCAAGAAAGCAGCACAGGCAGGTGATAGCGACACAGTGTCGAAGTACATCGACTATCCAAGTGTTCGTCAGAGCTTTAAAGATCAGATGAATGCCAAAATGGCTAAGGAGGTGATGAAACAAGATAATGATGGATTCGCAGCACTAGGTGCAATGCTCGCATCTACCATGGTCGACAAAATGATTGATGGCATCGTCACTCCTGAAGGCATGACTTTGATGCTCAAAGGCAAGGACCTGAGAGATGCAGAACAGGATTCACAAGATATACAAACTTCTGAAACACAAGAACAAACTAAGCCAGAATATGAAGCAGGCTATACCTCAATGAATGACTTTGAGGTGGTCATTAAAGATCAGGATCAGTCTAAAGAAGTCAAAGTGCTTATGGTTCGTGATGGCCTGAGTTGGAAGATTCACAAGATCGCTGTGCCATTGAACTAGATTTTATTGAATACAGAAAAAAGTAGCCTTAATCAAAAAGGCTACTTAAACCCATACTGGATTAGACTGCGATTTTTTCCCCTGTATTCAAACATAGGAGATGTTGATCATCTAATTTCTGGAAAGCTAGTTTGATTGGAGGTTCTTTTGCCATTAAAGCTTGGATACCTTGTTCCGCTATTGCCTTCGCAAACATACTTTTTTCAGTGAAGTTCACTGAGAATTTCTCTACTGTCTGTAGTAGCTCCTGTTTTCTTTTATCCAAAATACCAGGCTGATTTTTTGATTTCCGATCTATAACACTACCAGTCACGGCTGCCGTAGTCTTAACTGCTGCTATGCTTGCTAGACCTCCCACAGGCCCTAATGCAACGGTTAAGAGTGATGCAGCAATTGTCCCCTTATTATCACTAACTGTTTTCTGAGCTTTATTAACCCAAGAATTCATAGAGTTAATTTCACTGGTAATACTCTCTTTTAACTGAGTATTTAACAGTGTTAAATTTTCTAGCTCTTGCACAATACGCTGTTGAATCAATTCTTTGATTGAATCCATATCTCCTAAGTGATCCATAAAATGGCAGCAAATTAGACGCAAACTCAAACATAGGAATGCTAGCTCAGCTAGTTCATTTACTTCTTTTACTTTTTTCTCAATATCTACCTTTAGGTCTGCTGTTCCAAACATTTCCTTATGTTCTACTTTTTGTAGGCCATATTTCTCTAAATCAGCTTTAAGGTGTAAGTAGATCTGTTTTAGATCATCATCATATTTCGACAAAATAGAGGCATTAAGAATACCTTTGCGTTGTTCTGGACTTGCGATAGTTAAAATTTCTATCTTCTCTTTTAAGCTATCAAAGATCGCTTGAATTCTTGTTTTACGTTCAGTATGTTGGAAGTCACTAATCCGGTTTACACCATCCTGTAGATCTTCCAACTTTCTATTGATATCTGCTAAATGCTTTTGTGCAACTATTACAGAAGCAATTTGCCAGACAGCAGCAGCATTTACTAAGTTTGATAATGAATCAGCATGATACAAGCGAGCATGTTCTGTAAATTCTCCATTTGTTGCTCGAGAGAATGCTCTTAAACCATTTCCATCAGCAGCTTTTGCTAAATCTCCATGAATCACAACTTCCATAATATGTTTATTAGCAACCTCTGCTGCTGTCATTAATGCAGGAGCAGCTTGTGCAGCAACTGAGGCAATATTTGAAAGAGCATCCAAGAAAGGAATTTTCTTATATTCTTTTTCCTGTTTGGAATCTGTAACTGAAATCTCTACTAAAGGGTGTTGTTCATCTTCCCCAATAATAATTGCATTTGCCCCCATCCTGTTATCCTTATGTCAAAGTAAAATTAGACTAAAAAATCAACCTAACAAATTGATCTAAATAGCCAAAAAACGTATTTTATCCAATTTTTGTGATATTAAGTTTATAACTTTTCAAAATTATAATGTGAGCGTTTTAGTGTCAAAGATGACCGAATCAGACATTGAGCTGATGGCGATAGAGCAACTGGAGGGAATGGGCTATACCTATGTGTATGGACCTGAGATCGAATCCAAAGGAAGCAATCCTCTGCGAAGCTATAAGCAGGTCATCTTGGAAGCCAAGGTGCTTGAAGCATTGCAGCGTCTCAATCCTCACTTGAATGAAGACAAGTGCGTTGAAGCACTGAAGCAAGTCACCAATTTACAATCCCCTGATATGCTCAGCAACAACCAGACATTCCATCGCTTACTCACTGAAGGCATCAACATTGAAGTCAGCAAGGATGGTAACACTCAAGGTGAATATGCCTGGCTGATTGATTTCAATGAACCAACCAATAACGAATTTCTAGTCATCAACCAAGTCACCATCAAAGAAGATCGTTGGACCCGACGACCAGACCTGATCCTGTATGTGAATGGTTTACCCTTGGTGGTGATTGAGCTCAAGAACGCCACTGATGAGAATGCTACTGTAGATGGTGCTTACAGGCAGATACAGACCTACCAAAGCCAAATCCCTAGTCTGTTTACCTACAATGCCTTCAACGTCATCTCTGATGGTTTAGAGGCGAAAGCAGGAACGGTCTCAGCAGACCTCAGTCGTTACATGGCTTGGAAGACCAGCAATGGTCAAACCAAGGCGAATAAGACTCAGGCACAGCTAGAAGTCTTACTACATGGTTTGCTGAATCCAGTGACATTACTGGACATGATCAGGCACTTCATCGTGTTTGAATCCAACAAACAAGAAGATGCCAATGGCTTGATCACCATCCAGACCATCAAGAAGATGGCTGCTTACCACCAGTACTATGCGGTGAATGCAGCAGTCCTCTCGACTATTCGTGCATCTGCAGTGAACTCGGACTCGAAATCTGCAGAAGTCGCAATGCAACAGCAAGGTAGAAGCAAGCTGGAGCTGGTTCAGCAGCAAGCAGTAGGTGACAAGAAAGCCGGTGTTGTATGGCATACACAAGGCTCAGGCAAGTCTCTGTCCATGGTTTTCTATACAGGCAAGATTGTCCTGGCTTTGGATAACCCGACAATTGTCGTGATCACAGACCGGAACGATCTGGATGACCAACTGTTTGGAACCTTTGCTGCATCCAGCCAATTACTTCGTCAAACACCTAAGCAGGCAGAGAATCGAGAAGAACTCAAAGAGCTACTCAAGGTTGGTTCAGGTGGGGTGATCTTCACCACCATCCAGAAGTTCCAACCAGAAGATGGTGGAAGTGTCTACGAGCAACTCTCAGACCGAACCAATATTGTAGTGATTGCAGATGAGGCACATCGCTCACAGTATGGTTTCAACGCAAAGGAAGTGGATGTTAAAGATGATGATGGCAAGGTAGTAGGTAAACGTACTGTCTATGGTTTTGCCAAGTACATGCGTGATGCTTTACCGAATGCCACTTACCTTGGCTTCACTGGTACACCAATTGAGAAGACTGACGTCAACACGCCTGCAGTGTTTGGTAACTATGTCGATATTTATGACATTTCTCAAGCAGTAGAGGATGGTGCTACTGTTCGAATCTTCTATGAAAGCCGACTCGCCAAGATTGCCATCAGTGAGGAAGGCAAAGAACTGATTGAGGAATTTGATGACCAGTTCACTGAAGAAGACCTAAACCAGACACAAAAAGAGCGAGCGAAGTGGGCAAGAGTCGAAGGACTCATTGGTAGTAAAGAGCGTATTAAAGCGATTGCCAAAGACATCGTAGAACACTTTGAACAACGTCTTGTTGCAAATGCAAACCAAGGTAAAGGCATGATTGTCAGCATGTCTCGTAGGATTGCTGTGGCTCTCTACAACGAGATTGTAGCGATCAAACCAGAATGGCATAGTGATGACTTGCACGATGGTGTAATCAAGGTCGTGATGACCTCATCTGCTTCTGATGGTGAGGAGATTGCTAAACATCACACGACCAAGCAACAACGCCAAATCCTCGCTAATCGTATGAAGGACAATGATGACAAGTTAAAGCTCGTCATTGTTCGGGATATGTGGCTGACTGGTTTCGATGCTCCAAGTATGCACACGCTCTACATCGACAAGCCAATGAAAGGTCATAACCTCATGCAAGCAATTGCACGAGTAAACCGCGTCTATAAAGACAAGCTCGGTGGCTTGGTGGTGGATTACCTCGGTATTGCATCGGATCTGAAAGAGGCTCTTTCTTTCTATTCTGAAGCAGGTGGTAAGGGTGATCCTGCGCTGGTTCAAGATGAAGCTGCAACCATCCTGCAAGAGAAGCTCGAAGTCCTTGAGGGCATCATGCATGGCTTCAACTACCAGGAATACTTCACAGCAGATACCTCTCGTAAACTGAACATCATTCTGGAAGCTGAGGAACATATCCTCGGTGTAGATCAGGGCGAAGGCAAGACACGATTCCTCAATGCAGTATCAGCGATGTCACAGGCATTTGCATTAGCTGTACCTCATCCAAGTGCGATGGAAGCAGCGCCAGTGGTTGCATTCTTCCAGGCTGTAAAAGCACGACTAGCCAAGTTCAGTGATGGTTCAGGAAAAGTCTCTGGCCTCAGCAATGCTGAATTGGAAGCCAAGGTCAAACAGACCATTGACCAAGCGCTTGTGACTGAACAGGTGGTCGACATCTTTGATGCAGCAGGAATCCAGAAGCCAGACATCTCCATTCTTTCTGATGAGTTCATGCAGGAGATGAAAGGCTATAAGCACAAGAACATTGCATTAGAGACCCTCAAGAAGCTCTTAGGCGATGAGATCAAGATGCGAGAGCAGCGTAGTGTCACGCAAGGTAAAAAGCTCATGGAGATGCTTAGCTCTGCGATCAAGGGCTATCAGAACAAGGTGCTGACTGCAGCCGAAGTGATTGATGAACTCATCAAGTTGGCTAAGGCAATCCAAGAGTCAGACAAAATGGCAGAGGAACTCAACCTGACTGAATATGAATATGCGTTCTATTCAGCAGTTGCAGACAATGACAGTGCTAGAGAGTTGATGCAGAAAGAGATCCTGCGCGAACTCGCTGTTGTGCTGACTGAGTCTATTCGTAAGAACGTAACCTTGGATTGGACCATCAAAGAAGCTGCTAGGGCGAAGCTGAGAGTCATTGTGAAGCGTCTACTCAAGAAGTATGGCTACCCACCTGATATGGCTTTATTGGCGACAGAGACTGTACTCGAACAGGCAGAACAGTTAGCTGAGGAATTAGCATCTGCTACATAAGGTTTTACGCTCCATTTGATAAAACACCCACTCAATTTGAGTGGGTGTCTCGAGCCATAAACAACTTTTAGCAGTAGCTTTGGACATCATCGAGCATTATTATCATAACCTACCTACATGATTGCTTTATAGGCTAAAAACCACATAATTAACAACTAAAGAACAACTAAATTAGTTTCAAATAAGAACTAGAATTGAGAAGTTCTACTGAGATACTTTCTTTGGTTTAGCTTTCTTAAATCCTACTTGATAGAGAAATGGAGTAAGCATCTTCAATTTTTTTTCATCCTCTAGCCATAACTCAATTCGTTTTGCAAATGCCTCTACTTCCTCACCAGGTTCTGCTTTTCCTCCTAATTCTTGGAGTTTTGATAATTTACTAGCAAAAGTAACACGTTGGTTTGGAGTCAGATCAGAAGGAATTAACGATGCTTTTGTATCTAGGATGGTAATTTCTTGTTGTACTTGTTTAGGCTTTAACTTGAAGGTGAATCCACTAATAGTTCGACCATTCTTCTGTTGTTCATAAGTCACTTTGATGTCTGTGTACTCATTAATTTGAGCAATTGATGCGTCTAGAACACGACTTTTGAAATGCCCCATTTGCCTATACTCATCAGATGCAATCCCTAAGCTATCTCTCAAATTGATGAGCTCAAAAGAACATTTTCCTACATTACGCCATGCAATCAGCATCTCATATAATCTAATAGCGTATTTACTTGTAAGTTGAGAAACTTGCTTTAGTTGGTAGCTAGTGAAATGCTGCTCTAATCGAGTAATTAATGGCACAACATCTGGTGCAAAAGTTACTTCCAATATAGCTACATTGGGAGCATATGCTACACGACTGACCCAACGTGATTTAACCACAAATTCCGTTCCATCATGTCTTTGTTCCTTATAGGAAAAGTAACGATTAAAGAGACTTTCTGATGCGCTCTTTAATACTTCATAAGCTGCACTTTTCTCCACGTTAAACTGCTTCATATAGTCACTAGCATGAACCTCTAAACGACTGTCAGAAGTAATCCCTCGCCCTGTTTCCCGAGCTTTTACAATGGAAAGTAAAATTAGTCTTTGTTCTGCAAGCTCTAAATTATAAGAAGCATTAATAAGAGCATTATCTTTAACTACTAGTTCAGTTTTCATTTTTCAATTTACTAGCACAAGTAAAATCACACTATATATCACAGCTTATTTAATCACAACAAACATTAATGTGATTAAATGAACGGAATCTGTGATTGAATGGAATGGAATCTGTGATTGAATGGAATGGAATCTGTGATTGAATG
>NZ_JAMXXP010000046.1 GCF_024129355.1 Acinetobacter lwoffii
AATAAATTATCAATATTTTTGATATTAATGAATACATGATAAATCAGGTTTAACACGAGTTTTTATACCGATGGTTAAATTTCACTAAGAATCAAAAAATTGGAGCCTAAGCTCCCATTTTTATCGATGATTTTTTAAATCTTCTAACATTGCTTCACGTAGAATTTCATTCATTCGTGTTTGATAGCCTTTGCCTTGAGCTTTAAACCATGCAAGTACATCAGCATCTAAACGGATAGAAGTCTGTTGCTTCACTGGACGATAGAATTGATTGTGGCGTACAGCATTACTCCAGTCGGTAATTTCAGGAATATCTGATAGATCTAGCTTATCGTCAGGAACTGTTCCCTTAGCAAGCAAGTGTTCAATTTCAGCATCTTGCTTGTCGCTGAATTTTTCATTCAGTTCTTTGCGTGAGTATCTAACCGTGCTCATATTTATCTTGCTCCGCCTTGGTGATTTGCCTTGCACTAATGATTCGTATGATTTCACAGTCATCTTCATCGAAAATGGTGTGAGCCACCAATAACATTAGTACGCCTTTAACTCGTCCAATGGTTTGCCAACGTTCTTCACCATCGGTATGTCTGTCCTGGATTGAGATCCTCAGTGGATCTTCAAAAACAAGGCTTGCCGTTTCGAAAGAGACATCGTGCTTTTTCTGATTCTTTCGATTCTTTGCCTCATCCCATTCGAAATACTGTTCCATAAAAAACATTCAAATTTGTATATACAATAATGTATCACAAAATTGTATCACTCAAGTTGAAAAGCGTAATTTTTAGTCAGATTTATTGGCAAGAACTATCAAAACTGCTCATAAAAAAGCCGACTTGTTTCAAAATCGGCTTTTTGGTCATTTTTGGATTTTTCTGTTTTCATTAAGTGCTTGAAATTTATATTAATATACAAGTGTACTTCGTATAACCACCATTATGTTAAATGGAACCTTCTTTAGTTGAATATTCATACTTTCAATGGAGCAAAACTTGCAGAATCTTGTCTAATTTGTAATCCTTGCAGCCAAGGGTGTCTAGCTGAGCTAAGGCAGGTATTTGTTGTAGTCGGGCCGCTATAATATTGATAAAGAGCGCCTGTATGTTTAATTTCAAGATTTTTAATAAAGTCTCTACGGAAGTGTTGACGATAAAAAATGACCTTCAGCTTAATTCTGAAATTCAACTTATAACAAAATATAAGACCTCTACTTCTGAAGATTATAAAAAAGCAATTATTTTGATCTTTAAAGAACGTGGTTATTTAGCTTTAGAGATTGGTCAACTATTGGAAAATTAAAGTAAAAGATTTATTCTGATCAGATAGGCACCCTTATTTAAAGGTGCCTATTCATTTTAGAAATTCTTAAATTTCAATCTGACTACCTAGCTCTACCACCCGGTTAGAAGGGATTTTATAAAAATCACTGACAGGGCTGGTATTTTTTTGCATTGCGACAAATAACTTTTCACGCCATGTAGACATCTTGCTGGACAGACTTGGAATTAATCTTTCTCTAGAAACAAAGAAGCTGATATTCATTAAGTCATACTCAAGATCCAGTACTGAAAAAGCTTGTTTCAATGAATGAGGCACATTAGGCTCTTCTTTAAATCCATAATGGATCGTTATTCTGAAAAAACCATTCTCTAGTACTTCAGTAACGATTCGCTTAGCTTCATCAACATACGGGATTTCAGAAGTCTTGATTGTCACCAAAAAATTACGTTCATGCAGAACTTTATTATGCTTTAGATTATGTAAAAGCGCATGGGGTACGACTTGAGGCGTTCCAGTTAAAAATACGGCATTTCCACTCACTTTCTGACCTGTCTGTTCAAGGTGCTCAAGAAACACATTCAGTGGAAGCGTGTCCTTCTGCAGTTTGTCCTGAAGAATCTCTCTGCCTTTTTTCCAGGTCATCATGAGGGTAAAAACAATAACCGCAATAACGACTGGTACCCAGCCTCCAATCAGGACTTTTAATAGGTTTGAACTCAGCAAAACCAGATCAATAAAGGCGAATGGAATAATGAACAGTAAGACTTTCCATGTTTTCCATTTCCAGTAACTATAAGCCAGAAAAGCTACTAACAGTGTGTCACAGAACATGGTCACAGTGACGGCCAGACCATAAGCACCTGCCAACTTGCTGCTACTTTCAAATATTAAGATCAAGATGGTGATAGAGATAAACAGGAGCCAGTTCAGTAATGGAATATAAATTTGTCCAATTTCCGAAGCGGAGGTATGTAAAACTGTAAGCCTAGGTAGATATCCCAACTGTATTGCCTGTTTAGCCATTGAGAATACCCCACTGATTAAAGCCTGTGAGGCAATCACTGCAGCTGCAGTAGCCAGAATAATCATAGGATATAGAAGGGCTGAAGGCAGAAGCAGGTAAAAAGGATTGGTGATAGCCGAAGGATCTCTTAACAGTAATGCTCCTTGTCCAGCATAATTCAGCATCAGACATGGCAGTACAATTAAAAACCAGCCTAACTTGATCGGTAAAATACCAAAATGTCCCATATCCGCATATAAGGCTTCACCACCTGTTACTGTTAAAACCACAGCTCCCATCACAAAAAATGAAATAAGAGGATTGTTAATAACGAATAAAAAAGCCCAGTGTGGGCTGAATAATGCAAAAACAAATGGACTTTGAATAATACTCATAATGCCAATGGCACCAATAGATAGGAACCATAACAGGGTAATAGGACCAAAAAACTTCCCCATCATTGCAGTCCCATGTTTTTGAACGGCAAAGAGAGCTATAAGAATTCCAATACTGATTGGAATAATGAAGCGATCAAATGACGGGGCAGCAACAGAAAGTCCCTCAACTGCAGATAAAACAGAAATAGCAGGGGTGATGATACCGTCACCGAAGAATAAGGATGCTCCAATGAAACCTAAGATAATGATTGCCAATCTTTTTCCACGGGACAATCCTTTTTGCCTAAGGTTTAAGGCGAGTAATGCCATGATACCCCCTTCACCATTGTTATCAGCTCTCATGATCACCAAAACATATTTAAGCGAAACAATTAAGGTAATGGTCCAAAAGATTAAAGAGAGAATTCCCAGGATATTAAGTTCATTAATAGGTAGCCCGCGTGTCGCATGAAAGCTTTCTTTTAATGCATATAATGGACTCGTTCCTATATCGCCGAATACTACTCCTAGTGCAGCCAGTGTTAATGCTGGTACTGCCGGCTTACTCACATTATTTTGCATATATTTGATTTACAAAATTGGGGAGCCTCGAATTTTATCATCTGGCTTCTCATGAAATTGCCTTGTACATAAAAACCCATACTTTCTTAGAGTGTTATAGTTTTTCTAGCTAAGCCTGCACTATATAGGTGCTATTTCACTTATAAGTAATCCAAAAATATATAATTCTTTAATAGATAATTTTAAGTTTTTTCTAAAATTAACATAATACACCTTATACGAAATGCGGTATAATTCTCTTGAAAATTCAAAGCTGTAGTTTCTTTTTTGCCCAACCTCCCCAAGGTGGGCTTTTTTTTATGATTTTTCACGTTCCACGCTTATTATTTAATCAAAGTTTCACGACTTTATTCATATGAGTTAAACAATCGTGGTTAATCATAGGGTCTAAAAAAACGGCTCCAAAAGCCTCTTTTTTCGGATTCTGGTTGTTCAGGGGTAGCAATCTGTTTAGGTGAACCGTACTGGGTTTATTGGAGACAAGTTTTAAATCTAATTTATGTAACTATAGAGTATACTCTAAAGTTACATTATTTCTCTTACAGGTAAGACTGTAGACTTGCACTTGGAGCTTTCAACTTCACTAAATAGCCCGATAAGCCTAGGTCGAGAAAGTCTTTACAAAGCTCTTTCCGGTGAGGGTTAAACTTAGTTTCGATACTGTTATCAAAGTTGTAAAAGCACTTAGTTTACGGCAAGCAATTTAACATTGGATGTAATTATAAATATTATCTAAATAAGCTGCAATTTCATCCACTGTGGCTCTCGCAGTCCTTGAAACACCCACCAGTGTCGCTGAACCAGGTCCGGTCCACTCACCATATCCTACTAACCATAGGTTGGATTGTTTGACTGCTCGTGTTCCTTCAACAAGTATCGTATTATTTTCCTCTACTATTCCAAGTGGCTTTAAATGGCTTAAAGTTGCTTTAAATCCAGTACACCAAATCACTGCATTAACCTGTTGAAAAGATCCATCTTCCCAAATCACGCCATTTTCTGTAAAAGCCGAAAATGGGCGCTCACTATGTAAAACTCCTCGTGCACGTGCATCTTTGACTGAATCAATCATGACAATATCACCCAGACCGCCAACAGGCTGATCTATTGTACGGCCTTCTAATTGTGCCTTTAAACGCTCTGTCGCACGTAAAAACAGTACACGGCCATCAACATCATCTGCTAAAAATTGAGGAGGTGTTGGCGTGATCCAAAGAGTGTCTGCCACTTGGGAAACTTCAGCCAAAATTTGTGCTCCAGAATTTCCACCACCGACTATCATTACGTGCTTATCTTTAAAAAGTTCTGCATTTTGATAATGGGCGGAGTGTAATTGCAGACCTTTGAAATTTTCTTGGCCAGGGTAAGATGGGATATAAGGATGACTCCAGGTGCCCGTTGCACTGATTACAGCCTTGGCTCTCCATATCTGTTCACCTGCATGCACACTCAATACTTCTCTTTCGCTTTTGACGTGATCAACATATACAGGACGAATAATCGGAAATTGATAACGCTGCTCATATTGCTGCAAGTATTCAATAACTTCTTTCTTGGTCGGATACGTTTGTTCTGTATTCGGCATAACCCAACCAGGTAAGGAACTCCAGCTATTCGGTGAAAACAGACGCAAAGAATTCCAAGCATGTAACCAGGCTCCACCTGCTTGATTTTGATCATCTAAAATAATAAATGGTATTTTTTTTCGCCTTAAAAAATAAGCTGTAGATAAAGCTGCCTGTCCACCACCGATAATGATGACATCAGTTTCCGTCTGTTTCTGATTCAAAGCCTTTTCCCCTTTTATTTTTTCTTTAATATAAAAACCCAATCCTGAAGACTGGGCTTTTACAATATTCACTATATTTTTATGACAACATCAAAATCAACTTAAACTATCAAGATATTTTTCAGCATCTAATGCAGCCATACAACCAGAGCCTGCTGAAGTAATCGCTTGGCGATAAACTGAATCAGCCACATCACCGGCAGCGAATACACCTGGCACTGAAGTAGCAGTGGCATTCCCCGCTGTTCCGCTTTGGATCTGAATATAGCCATCACGTAACTCAAGTTGCGCTGAAAACATCTCAGTATTTGGTTTGTGACCAATTGCCACGAATAAACCCTGTACCTCAATATCTTGCTTTGATTCATCTACAGTGGATTTTAAACGCACTCCAGTTACTCCGGTGTTATCGCCTAACACTTCATCCACTTGATTGTTCCAAAGAATGCTAATTTTGCCTTCTTTCTGTTTTGCAAAAAGATGGTCTTGTAGAATTTTTTCAGAACGCAATGAAGCTCGGCGATGCACTAAAGTCACGTGAGCTGTAATATTAGACAGGTAAAGCGCCTCTTCAACCGCAGTGTTACCACCGCCTACAACCATCACCTTCTGGTTCTTATAGAAGAAACCGTCACAAGTTGCACAGGCACTTACACCTTGCCCCATGAATTTAGCTTCAGACTCAAGACCTAAGTATTGTGCCGTTGCACCTGTGGCAATAATCAGGGCATCACAGGTGAATTCTTCCATATCGCCTTTCAGCACGAATGGACGAACGCTTAAATCCACTTCACTGATATGGTCATAGACGATTTCGGTGCCAAAACGTTCCGTATGCGCTTGCATACGTTCCATGAGTGCGGGGCCTGTTAAACCTTCTGGATCACCCGGCCAGTTATCGACTTCAGTGGTCGTGGTTAATTGACCACCGAGTTGTAAGCCTGCAACTAAAGTGGGTTTAAGATTAGCCCGTGCTGCATATACCGCAGCGCTGTAACCCGCAGGACCTGAGCCAAGAATGATTAATTTAGAATGTCTCTTTTGCATTTAAGATCACCTAGCAGTTTACAAACTGCGCTGATTGACACGTTTAGATAATTCTTCAGCTGATTCCTTACGTTCTGAATAACGATCTGTCAGGTATTTGCTTTGTCCACGAGTCAGTAGGGTGAACTTAAATAACTCTTCCATCACATCCACAATCCGGTCATAGAAAGCCGAAGGTTTCATTCTCCCATCTTCTTCAAACTCCAAAAAAGCTTTTGGAACTGAAGACTGATTTGGAATGGTGATCATCCGCATCCACCGCCCCAAAATACGCATCTGGTTCAGGCTGTTAAATGACTGTGATCCGCCACTGACTTGCATCAAGGCAAGAGTTTTACCTTGGGTTGCACGGATTGCCCCTCCTGCCAGTGGAATCCAGTCGATTTGAGATTTAAAGATTGAACTCATAGAACCATGGCGTTCAGGTGAACACCAGACCATGCCTTCTGACCATGCTAAAAGCTCATGCAGTTCTTTTACTTTTGGATGCTCAGTATCCGCATCTTCTGGTAAAGGAAGCCCTTTAGGATGAAAGATTTTTATTTCCGCCCCAAAATGCTCAAGGATTCGACCGGCTTCAAGAACTGCAAGGCGACTGTAAGAACGTTCTCGATTAGAGCCATACAGCAGCAAAATTCGCGAAGGATGAGTAAGTTCTTTGGCTTGAACTTTTTCAAAGGTGGGTTGCTCAAGAAGATTTAGATCTACATTTGGGAGATTCATAGAGTTAGGCCTCTTTAAAAACTTTTTTTCTCAGCCAGAGTGAAACACTCACCAAGGCAATCAACACAGGAACTTCGACCAGTGGGCCAATAATCGTGGTAAAAGCAACAGGCGAAGCGATACCAAAAGTTGCAATCGCTACTGCAAGTGATAATTCAAAATTATTCCCCGCTGCGGTAAATGCAATTGCTGTGGTCTTAGGATAGTCATTGCCCATCCATTTACTCATAAAGAAGCTGATGAAGAACATTAAAACGAAGTAAATGGTTAAAGGAATCGCGATGCGTAAAACTTCAAGCGGAAGACTCACGACATCACCGCCTTTTAGGCTAAACATGGCCAGAATGGTGAACAGCAAAGCCATTAAACTCAGCGGACTGATTTTCGGAATGAACTTGGTTTCATACCATTCCACGCCTTTCTGTTTCACCAAAATCCATCGCGTTAAGAAACCTAATAAGAACGGAATACCAAGATAAACCAGAACAGCATGGGTGATGGTCCAGAAATCGACATTAATGACCTGCGAAGCGACACCAAAATAGGGTGGAAGGAAGGTCAGGAATAACCAGGCATAGGTACTGAAAAATAGAATCTGGAAGATGCTGTTAAAGGCAACTAATGCTGCAACATATTGATTATCACCACAGGCCAAGCCATTCCACACCAGAACCATGGCAATACATCGAGCAAGACCAATCAGGATGACACCGGTCATATATTCTGGATAACTATGTAAAAATATGATTGCCAGGGCAAACATGAGTACTGGCGCGATCAGCCAGTTTTGTACTAAGGATAAAGTAAGGGTTTTCTTATCCTTAAACACTTGTGGCAAAGTCGCATAGTTCACTTTTGCCAGTGGTGGATACATCATTAGAATAAGACCAATCGCGATTGGAATATTCACTGAATCAATGCTTAATTTATCGAGTGCGACAGAAGCCTGAGGAAAGAAGTTTCCGATGGCAATGCCTAAGGCCATGGCAATAAAAATCCATAGCGTCAGGTTGCGATCTAAAAAAGATAAGCGTTTTTCAGACATTTCACTTACTCAACGTTCGAAATTTGATTAATTGCTGCAATCAATTCTGAGCGAGATAGTTTATCTACATTAAGTTTAAATAAAGCATCTAAGCGACGATTGATATGTTCAACAGTGCTCATAAAGGCTTTTATTTTTTCTTCTTTATTCACGTCTAAGTGTGAAGGATCAGCCAAGCCCCAATGTGCCTTGATTGCTCCACCCAAATAAAGTGGACATGCTTCTTGAGCAGCAGAATCACATACTGTGATCACAACATCAGGTTGATATTGTTCACAATCATTAATCGTTTTACTCCATAAACCTTCGGTAGATAATCCTAAGTTTTCAAGGGTTTCTAAAGTTAGCGGGTGAACTTGACCTGAAGGCTTACTCCCAGCACTATAGGCTTTCCAACCTTCTGGTGCTCGGCTATTAAACAAAACTTCAGACAAAATGCTACGGCAGCTATTTCCAGTACATAAAAATAAAAATTTCATTGAATTACTCACAATAACTATTTACAGAAAGGGGGTGTTGATCATCCAGCTTTGATTGAGATTGAACCGTCTTCAAAATATCTAAAATTTCATAACACCAGTTGGCCAATTTTGGATTGATACTGTAGTAAACCCATTGGCCTTGTCTGCGATCTTGAAGTAGCCCTGAAGCACGTAAAAGGGCTAAATGTCTTGAAATTTTAGGTTGACTGAGTTGTAGTTTTTCAGTCAAATCACATACACATAGTTCTTTATTTTCAACAATTAATGTCACTATATTGAGACGTGTTTCATCTGATAAGCATTTAAAAAAATTAACTTGATCCATATAAGTCTCCTTCACATTCTTTCCATTTAAGAGATGAGAAAGTGCTATTTAATTCTTTGGCCATTTTCATCAATAATTTTTTCACCATCTTCTTTGCTAAATGCGCCTTTCTGAGGAAACGGGAGAATATCCAAAACAACTTCAGAAGGACGACACAAACGTGTACCTAAATCCGTAACAACGAATGGGCGGTTAATCAAAATAGGATGTTGAAGCATAAAATTTAAAAGCTGTTCATCAGACCAATCTTCCCGAACAATTTCTAAATCAGAATATGGAGGTACATTTTTACGAATTGCTTCTCTAACACTTAAACCAGCACTACGAATAAGTTCAATTAATTCTGCTTTCGAAGGTGGGGTAATTAGATATTCAATAACGATTGGTTCAATTCCTGCATTTTGAATTAAAGCTAAGGTATTCCTTGATGTACCACACTCAGGATTGTGATAAATCTTTATGGTCGAGAACATTTTGACTGACTCTGCTATTAGAAACTCAGATATATTTATATATGTATTTCCACATATATGCAAATACATATATTGATTTTATTTAAATTACTTAATGTCAATAAATGTATATATATTCTTGCAAATTCTTATGAGTGAGAAAAAACTCGTTATTTAAATATGTAAATTTAGAGTATGCTTCAATCTGACGGCTGCGAACCGCCAGGGACAGGCGCAATGTCAGATTCTGTCGCGGCCTTGGCGCGTGCCTGGAAGCGTTCATAGCAATCCAGCCCGCAGAAATGTTCGACGTATTCCGCGCCTTCCGGGGTGAAGGCGGCATCGAGCGGAATTTCTTTGCAGCATACGCAGCAGGTGGTGCAACTGGCAGTGTTCGGGGCGTTTGCGTTCATGGTGGTACTCCTCCAGATTGGTAGCGAAGCTCAAAGCTGCCCACTCTCGGCTGGCTGGGAAGCGGTCATGATCTTCCCTTGAAGGCCCGCAGCAGCCGCGTCACAGACAGGACAAACAAGCCGGTCAGCGTGAGGGCTGCAATACCCCAGTGCTCCCCGATGAACGCGCCGGCCGTCGTGCCGGCTAGCACAATGGCGAGAATCGGCAAATGGCAGGGACAGGTGAGCACGGCCAGCGCGCCCCACAAGTAGCCGGTGATCGGTTTGTGCGTCTCAGACGGCAAGTGCTCTGGGCTGTTCATGGCAGACTCTCCGCGTGCTGTGCCGGTTCGGTTGGCATGGCGGCCAGTTGCATTTCGAGGCTGGCCAGGGCCTCGCGCCGACGCTCGACGAGTTGCCGCAACACGGCAAGCTGCGCAGACGCACCGTCACCGTCCGCAGCATCCAGCGCCCGGCACAGCCGCGCCAGTGCGTCCAGGCCGATACCCGCTTCGAAGGCAGCCCGTACAAAGCGCAGCCGTTGCAACGCGGTGTCATCGAACAAGCCGTAGCCGCCCGTGGTGCACGCGACCGGCCGTAGCAATCCGCGCAGCAGGTAGTCGCGCACGATATGCACGCTCACCCCGGCATCAAGGGCCAGCCGGGACACTGTGTAGGCGCTCATTGAACACCTCCTTTTCCTCATCCGGCGCAGCACGAAAGCTGCTTCACGTCCTTGCTGAAGGTCTGCGCCGCGAGCTTCAGCCCTTCGACCATGGTCAGGTAGGGGAACAATTGGTCGGCCAGTTCCTGCACGGTCATACGGTTGCGAATGGCGAGCACCGCCGTCTGGATCAGTTCACCCGCTTCCGGGGCCACCGCTTGCACGCCGATGAGCCGTCCGCTACCTTCCTCGATGACCAGCTTGATGAAGCCGCGTGTGTCGAAGTTGGCAAGCGCACGCGGCACGTTGTCCAAGGTCAAGGTGCGACTGTCGGTCTCGATCCCGTCGTGATGTGCTTCCGCCTCGCTGTAGCCCACGGTGGCGACCTGCGGGTCGGTGAACACCACGGCCGGCATTGCGGTCAGGTCCAGGGCCGCATCGCCGCCAGTCATGTTGATCGCAGCACGGGTGCCGGCCGCTGCCGCCACATAGACGAACTGAGGCTGGTCGGTGCAGTCGCCAGCCGCATAAATGTGTGGCGTACTGGTGCGCATGCCCTTGTCGATGACGATGGCCCCCTGCGCATTGGCAGCGACTCCCGCCGCTTCCAATGCCAGGCTGCGCGTGTTCGGTGCCCTGCCAGTGGCGACCAGCAGCTGGTCGGCGCGTATTTCACCGTACCCGGTGGTCAGCACGAATTCGCCGTCCACATGCGCGACCTGGCTGGCTTGCGTGTGTTCCAATACCTTGATCCCTTCGGCACGGAACGCGGCTGTAACGGCCTCGCCGATGGCCGGGTCGTCGCGGAAGAACAGCGTGTTGCGAGCTAGGATCGTGACCTGGCTGCCCAGCCGGGCGAAGGCTTGCGCCAGTTCCAGCGCGACCACCGACGAGCCGATCACGGCTAGGCGTTCGGGAAGGGTGTCGCTGACCAGGGCCTCGGTCGAAGTCCAGTAGGGTGACTCTTTCAGGCCCGGAATCGGCGGCACGGCCGGGCTGGCACCCGTGGCGACTAAGCAGCGGTCGAAAGCTACCACGCGCTCGCCACCATCGTTTAAACGGACGACCAGGCTCTGCTCATCCTTGAAACGCGCCTCACCATGTACAACGGTGATGGCCGGGTTGCCGTCCAGAATGCCTTCGTACTTGGCATGGCGCAGTTCTTCGACGCGCGCCTGCTGCTGGGCCAGTAGTTTGCTGCGGTCAATCGCAGGCACAGTCGCCGCGATACCGCCGTCGAACGGACTTTCCCGACGTAAATGGGCGATGTGGGCGGCGCGAATCATGATCTTGGACGGCACGCAGCCGACGTTGACGCAGGTGCCGCCGATGGTGCCGCGCTCGATCAGCGAGACGTGCGCGCCTTGCTCGACGGCCTTCAGTGCTGCCGCCATTGCCGCGCCACCGCTACCAATGACGACGACCTGCAACGGGCGTTCGTTGCCACTGGGCTTATCAGCGGCCCCTATCCAGCCGCGCATCTTGTCGAGCAGGCCGGCGCGGTTGTCCGTCGGTGGCGCATCGGCAAGCGTTGCCTCGTAGCCCAGTCCGGCCACGGCGGTAGTCAGCGCATCCGATGACGTGCCCGCCTCAATGGCGAGTTGCGCTGTGCCCTTCGGATAGGACACCAGCGCCGATTGCACGCCGGGCACTTTCTCCAAGGCTTCCTTGACGTGAGCCGCGCACGAGTCGCAGGTCATCCCGGTGATTTTCAGGGTGGTCATGTATTTTTCCTTTTCTGTGGTGGCTACGGCTGTTGCCGTCAGCCACGTTGTTCTGGCAATTCACAGCTGTCCGGCCCGCAGCGGCGATGTGCTGGCGAGATGAAATCCCAGACCGACACCCCAACCATCAAGGCCAGGCCGACATAGAGCAGTCCACCGCTCTGCCAGCCGTAAGCCCGCATTAAAAACACCGCTGCCAGCACCAAGATCGGGCCTATCGTGCCGAGCGCCGTGCGTCGCCACTGTCGATGATTGAGCCAAGCGATAGCATTGGCGAGTAACGCGATGCCGGCGAACATCGGCAGCAGGATGCCAATGAATAGCCCCTCGTACTGGCTCAAGAAGCCCAGTCCGATGGCCGCGCCAAAGCTGGCGATGGCAGGAAAACAGGCGGCGCAGCCCATCGCGGAAACGACGCTGCCGAGCGCGCCGGTTTTGCCAGCGATGCGCGTGATGAGTCCCATGTGTCGCTCCCGAGTTCGGTTAACGGATCAGCGTTTGAGGCTGGACGGATAGCCCGCGTCCTCGGTCGCCTTGGTCAACTTCTGGACGTTGGTCTTGGCATCGTCGAAGGTGACGACGGCCTGGCGCTTGTCGAAACTTACGTCGGTCTTGCTCACGCCCTCAACCTTGGAAAGCGCGTGCTTGACAGTGATCGGGCAAGAGGCGCAGGTCATGCCAGGCACGGACAGCGTGACGGTCTGAGTGGCGGCGAACACGGGGGCAACGAAAGCGGCGAGAGCGAGGGAGGCAAACAGCTTTTTCATGATGAACTCCTGATTAGTAGAAAAATGGCATGACGTAGGGAAAACCAAGCGCGACCAAGACCAACACGGCGACGAACCAGAAAATGAGCTTGTAGGTGGTGCGCACTTGCGGAATCGCGCACACCTCGCCCGGCTTGCAGGCTGCGGTCGGTCGGACGATGCGCCGCCAGGCAAAGAACAGTGCAACCAGCGCCGCGCCGATGAAGATCGGCCGATACGGCTCCAATACCGTCAGGTTGCCGATCCATGCCCCGCTGAACCCCAAGGCGATCAAAACCAGCGGCCCCAGGCAGCAGGCCGACGCAAGAATGGCGGCCAGCCCACCGGCGAAGAGCGCGCCGCGCCCGTTTTGTGGTTCAGACATACGCTTGTCCTTTCAAATTTGGTTTGGATAGCTTAAGCTTACTTCCGTAGTTATGTACGGAGTCAAGCGATATGCAAATTAATTTTGAGAATCTGACCATTGGCGTTTTTGCCAAGGCGGCCGGGGTCAATGTGGAGACCATCCGGTTCTACCAGCGCAAGGGCCTGCTGCCGGAGCCAGACAAGCCCTATGGCAGCATTCGCCGCTATGGCGAGGCGGATGTAACACGAGTGCGGTTCGTGAAATCGGCCCAGCGGCTGGGCTTTAGCCTGGACGAAATCGCCGAGCTACTGCGGCTGGAGGATGGCACCCATTGCGAGGAAGCCAGCGGCCTGGCCGAGCACAAGCTCAAGGATGTGCGCGAGAAGATGGCCGACTTGGCACGCATGGAGGCCGTGCTGTCTGAACTGGTGTGCGCCTGCCATGCGCGGAAAGGGAACGTTTCCTGCCCGCTGATTGCGTCACTGCAAGACGGAACGAAGCTCGCTGCATCGGCGCGGGGGAGTCACGGGGTGACTACGCCTTAGCGTGCTTTATTTTCCGAATTCTGAGACGACCCCTAGATGCCTGGTCAAGACTGCATACTTGCAGTTTTGACGGCACTGTTGCAAATAGGGATCTGAGTCAATGATTTTCCCTTCAAAAAAGCTTAGAGACCGAAAACTCTATTTACTAGCCAAACTTCTCCTAGAATATTACCGTTATAAAATAATGAAGCTTGTCCTTTGCGTAGAGCACGCATAACCTCAATTCCTTTAATTGTGGCATAAGCCGTTTTCATAGACTTGAATCCCAACGTAGCCTTGATGATCCGTTTGAGCTTGCCATGATCACATTCAATCACGTTATTCTTGTATTTAATCTGTCGATGGTCCAGGTCTTCAGGACACTTTCCTTCCTGTTTTAGTCGCGACAAAGCACGGCCATAGGTATGAGCCTTATCAGTGTTTATGACTCGTGGAATCTGCCATTTTTTGACATGATTCAAAATCTTACCAAGAAAACAATAAGCTGAATGGGTATTTCGTCTAGCAGAAAGATAGAAATCAAGAGTATGGCCACGTTGGTCAACTGCACGGTATAGATATGCCCATTTGCCATTCACTTTTACGTAAGTTTCATCCAGATGCCATAAATGTCGATCTGTAGGATTACGCCAATACCAACGTAAACGTTTTTCCATTTCTGGAGCATAACGCTGAACCCAGCGATAAATTGTGGTGTGATCAACATTCACTCCACGTTCAGCGAGCATTTCCTGAAGTTCACGATAGCTGATGCCATATTTACAATACCAACGAACAGCCCAAAGAATGATTTCACCTTGAAAGTGCCGACCGTGGAAGGGATTCATCTGCTGTATCTCGAAATAAATAAGATATTTAGCTTATCATGTCAGCCTATTTGCAACAGTGCCTGAAAAAGTGAAAGGTCAAAAAGTAGGTTATGTCCGGGTCAGTTCAGTCGAGCAAAATACGGGACGTCAACTTGAGGGAATTGAAGTCGATCGAATTTTTGTTGATCGCGCTTCAGGTAAAAATACCGATCGACCTAAATTTCAGGAAATGTTGAACTATGTCAGGGAAGGCGATCAAGTTGTTGTACATTCCATGGATCGTTTTGCGCGAAGCCTAAAAGATTTGGTCACTGAAGTAGATAAACTGGTCAAACGAGGGATCGCCATCCAGTTTGTAAAAGAAAATATTACTTTTACGGCCCAATCCACTCCGATGGATAATTTGATGCTGCAACTGATGGGTGCTTTTGCACAGTTCGAACGTGAGATCATTTTAGAACGGCAAAAGGAAGGAATTAAACTAGCCTCTACTCAAGGAAAGTACAAAGGCCGGGTACATAAATTAAAACCCGACCAAGCTGAAGCTTTACGGCAGGCATGGAAGGAGGGGAAGTACCCTTCAAAAATGGCATTAGGCCAGGCATTTGGAATTAGTCGCCAGACGGTATACCGCTATTTAAAAGACAGTGAGTAACTCATTGAAATTTGCGAATAGACTTAGTTTCACGATGAAAATCGTGAAACATTGATTAAATAATAAGTGCAGAAAGCAAAGAATCACAAAGTTTCCGGCCTATAAATTTTTGATTTAGCAATAATTAAATCCCTTACAATTCAAATTTTTCAGCAACGACTTATCTTTGTTAAAATAGTATTAATTTATTTTTTTTAGGACAAACCTTAACCAAATTACAAATTTGTAATTTGGTTGTCATTTAGGTGTATATATCTAGGAATTAGTATATGAAGAAATTATTTTTTGGTCCAAGATATGATTAGATTCAATAATATATATATGAAGATTGTTTTAGTTATTTTTACTATAGTTTTTTCAACCAGTAGTTTTGCTGATGGGGGACTTCGTTTCTTAGAGAAAAATTTAGAAATAATTAACAATGAAAAAAGCAAAGGGTGTGAAGAGAATTAATTCAAAATTATAATGAAGCACATATAACTAGGAAAACTAAAAATTAGTTATTTTTAGTATGGTGTAACTAAGATTAATTAATTTTTTTAAATCGAATGATAAATATATTTATTGTTTTTAATTTATTCTTTACCATTTTCAAATTTTTAAATAATCCGAAAAGACTATTTTAAACTTTAGGGTTACATATGCTCCTATACATAGGCAGGAATAAATATGCAACTTAGTATATTTGCAACAATAGTACTGGAAAGATTCATGTAATAATGCTTAAAACTCTCTAATTAGTTAGGGAGGCATTGGAATTGGAGAAAAAAGTAAAGTGCCCACTAGCAAATGTGGTTATTGGAGGGATTATCTCATCAACCCTTCTTATGTTGGTTTTATTACCAATATTGTCCCGGTGGATAAATGAAAAGAAAGCTTCTTGACCAATTATAGTAAGCAATTTTTAGCAGAAATATTGAGGCTTACTCAAGTCTCTCAGCTAATCGTAAATAGAATAAGGAAACTATTGTATGTCAGAAGATCATTCTCAGAGCCACGCGGCTGTTACTGAAGAGAATAGTAAGAAGTTAATATTTACTGTAGGTTTGACCACTACGTTTTAATCGTAGAAATTATAACCGTTTTTATTACTCAAAGTTTAACTTTTGTGATTATCTAAAAACACATAGCGGTCGAATGGCCATATTAACTGACTTAAAATCAGTCGCATACTTTAATGTAGCGGTTCTGATAGCACAAAAGTTCGCAGCATGAAAACGGAACCGGCATAATTGATTTATAGTGAACCCATACACTAAGCATAATGATTTAGAGGACGATAATCCCAATGAAAAAATTCCTTTTAGGAGCTGTTGCCGCATCTGTTTTGGCCTTTTCAGGTAGTGCTATGGCCAATTTTGTGGCAGGTCAGGACTATCAGGTGGTCGCAAAACCAGTCAAAGTCGAAAAACCGGGCAAAATTGAGGTACGTGAATTCTTCTGGTATGGCTGTGGTCACTGTTTCACGTTGGAACCGCATATGCAGGACTGGTTGAAAAAATTACCCAAAGATATCCGTTTTGTACGTACACCTGCTGCAATGAACCCGCTTTGGGAACAGGCTGCACGTGCTTATTATGTTTCAGAAGCCCTGGGTGTGCGTCAAAAAGCACATTTACAGTTATTCCATGATATTCATGACAAGCAGCGTCCAATTTTAGAACAGGCACAATTGGCCAAGTTCTATACCCGTTATGGTATTTCTGAAGAGAAATTTAACACGACTTATAAATCATTCCCGATTTCGTCAAAAATTGCTCAGGCAAAAAATTTGACTGCTCAATATCAGTTAAGCGGTGTACCAGCGGTGACCGTGAATGGTAAATATATTGTGCAGGGCAATGATGCCAAAGTAATTCAGGTGGTGAATTACCTGATTGAAAAAGAGCGTAAAGCCAAATAAGACGCGATTGATTATCTCTAAAAAAAACCTGCATCGAATCTGCAGGTTTTTTTATTTAAACTGGAGGAATGGTTATTTACGTCCTGACTGCCGGATCTGGTGTTTCTATCGGCGGGCGATACCAGTGTAAAATTCCTCGGAATAAGAGCTGCATCTGCAACACGCTTTGCGCTTTAAAGTCATGGGATTGAATATGAATCGTGGATGGCTTTGTTGCACAAACCTATCTGTAAAGGCTTTTTCAGCGATATAATTTTCAAATGAAGAAGCCTACACACAAAATCTACCGCACAACCAATTGGCCCGCATATAACCGAGCACTCATGAGTCGCGGAAATATTGCCATTTGGTTTGATCCTGCTACGCAATGGTATGCTCCATCAAAAGGCAAACAAGGGCGAAATCAAACCTACTCCGACGCAGCCATCCAATGCTGCTTAATGATTAAATCCTTATTTCGTCTGTCTTTACGTATGGTTACTGGCTTTGTGCAAAGTCTGATTAAACTTTGCGGATTAAATTGGATAGCTCCAGATTACACCACGCTTTGTAGAAGACAAAAGCATATTGATATTGTAATCAGCTACCAAAAAAGTAGAGATGGGCTGCATCTACTCATGGACTCTACAGGCATGAAGTTTCTAGGTGAGGGCGAATGGAAACGCAAGAAACATGGACCTGAATATCGTCGCCAATGGCGTAAACTACATATTGGTATAGATGCCAAAACCCTGCAAATACGAGCAGTTCAGC
>NZ_JAMXXP010000047.1 GCF_024129355.1 Acinetobacter lwoffii
AGCGAGAAGGAAAATGTCCAGTAGATATTGAGCACAGGCAGATTAAGTATAAAAATAATGTCATTGAATGTGATCATGGTAAGTTAAAGCGGATCATCAGGGCCACATTAGGATTCAAATCTATGAAGACGGCTTATGCCACAATTAAAGGTATTGAAGTCATGCGTGCACTACGTAAAGGACAAGCATCGTCATTTTATTATGGTCAGCCTCAAGGTGAAGTGTGTCTAATCAACAGGGTTTTCGGTCTCTAAGCACTTTTAAAAAGGAACTTCATCGACTCAAATCTCTATTTGCAACAGTGCCTTTTTTTGACCTTTGCTTCAACTTTCATACAGTCGGTATGCATCATATCCTGGTTTTGAGATGCTTCCATTTGCATGGATTTCATCTGTTCAGATGGCATTAAACACCGCTTATGTACAGACGAAGCAGCAGCAGCCGATCCTACTAAAAGGATAGCAAACGATAAAAACAGCGATAGGCATGTTTTTAACCACTGCATAGAGATAAGACCAAAATTTAAGCTTTTTTAGTTTTACAGATTCGAAAGGAAATGACAACAATTTCATGAATAGTAGCCGAAGCTACCATTCATGATTCCAAGTCATATTATTTTAAAAAACTAATTCGATACCTGCACCATATTTCCATCCCTTTTCAGACTCTGTTGCCTCTTGCATAGAAGTGGCTTTCTGTCCTTTTTCATATTGGTAAGCAACATCAATGAAAGGTTTAATTCGCTTAGTAATCTCATATCGGGTTTTGATACCAGTTTTAAGTTCTGATAAACCTGATTTTGCAGCATAGTTAGAATCATCGCTAAATATTACATCTGCTTCGATATAAGGTTGAGTAATAAGTTTCTGAGTTAAAAGCAAATCACGTTCTAATTCAAAACTTGCTCCCCAAAAATTATTCTCACCGCCATAAAGATATGCTTGTGTTTCAAAGAAATAAGGAGCTAATCCTAATACACCAATAACACCATCAACTCGATCACTGTTGCTGCTATTTTTATCTTCGCTATATCTTACACCAGCTTGTATATCCCAAAATGGGGCTACGTTACGGCTATAAAGTGCTGATACAGCATATTTTGGATCATTACTTTCTGACTTTTCCGAATTGGCTTCAATAAATAGACGATTTTCATCTGTTCCAATCAAAGTTTCAAGCTTTGTTCCTAGGTTGCCCTTACCGTCTTCATCAACCATCCATGCATTTTCAAGTCTTGTTACTTGATAAATTTGTCCGCCATGTTCTTTAAGATGATCATCGTGAGATCCGTCTGATGTCTTTCTTGCAGTCAAAATAATATTATCTCCCCCATTTGCATTTTCCATTGAATAATATTCTGGATACAATTCTTGGGGGCTATATCTTAAGCCGCCAGACTCCTGTAATAAGACTCTCATACCATTTGTAATATTACTTTCTTGTTCCGAAGTGCTGCTATTAGCAAAAGTTAAGTTTGATATACTTATTAATGCAATTGATAAGACTGTTTTTGAGAAGAAATTCTTAGTGATTTGCATGTGGATTTACTCCCTTCTCATTTACTTGGGACTGAGGAACAGTCTTTGTAGAATTACCATCTTCCACTTGAGCTACAATGAGTTTATTCATCATTCCTGCACTCATATGGTAAAGCAGGTGACAATGAATAGCCCACTCACCTAACTCATCAGCTGTGAGTAGAGTGGTTATCGTTTTCCCAGGTGGAACAATTACCGTATGTTTGTTTGGCATATTGCTTGGATCCTGACCATTCTCAAGCTGCATAAACATGCCATGTAAGTGCATTGGGTGAGCCATCATACTGTCATTGACAAATTTTAAGCGAATACGTTCACCATACTTCACCACTAGTGGGTCGGCTTCATTAAATTTTTTACCATTTATTGTCCAAATATAACGCTCCATGTTTCCACCAAGACGGATCTCTATTTCACGTTCAGCTGCACGAGTGTCTTTTTGAGGATCTAACGATTGCAAATCACTATATTGCAATGCTTTATTACCTTCAGGTGTTGAAGCATTTGCCCATCCAAATACGGTATTATCATTCTTGTCTGAAGCCGCCTTAACAGTAGCGCTATTCATCGGCATATCATGATCCATACCTTTCATAGAAGACATATCATGATCCATACCTTTCATAGAAGACATATCGTGATTCATGCCTTTCATAGAAGACATATCGTGATTCATGCCTTTCATAGAAGACATATCATGATTCATATCTTTCATAGAAGACATATCATGATTCATATCTTTCATAGAAGACATATCATGATCCATACCTTTCATAGAAGACATATCGTGATTCATGCCTTTCATAGAAGACATATCATGATCCATACCTTTCATAGAAGACATATCGTGATTCATATCTTTCATAGATGACATATCATGATTCATTCCCATATCTTCCATAGTCAATAAAGAACGAGGACGAGGCTTAGGCATCTCAATTTGTTTGACTGCTGGGCTGCTTTCTTCATGTAATGTTCCCACTGAAAAACCGGTACGATCAATAGATTCAGCTTCAATTTGGTAATGTGCTTGTTTTGGTTCCACAATGACATCATAGGTTTCAGCAGTACCAATACGGAACTCATCTACAGGAACCGGCTTTACAGGTTGACCATCAGCACTGACTACAGTCATTTTTAGGTTTGGAATGCGTACATCAAAGAATGACATAGCGGAAGCATTAATAAAACGAAGGCGAACTTTTTCACCAGCTTTGAAGTTACCGGTCCAGTTTTGCTGAGGTGTTTTGCCATTCATTAAAAATGTATAACCAGTCACATCGGACATATCTGTTTTCAGCATTCGCATCTGATTCCACATAGAACGGTCTTGCCAAGTCGCTTTTAGCCCATCACGTTTAACTTGTTTTAATACATCGAATACTGTTTCGCGGCGGTTCTGATAGTAATCTGCTTCTTTTTTAATATTTTTCATAATTTGATCACTTGTCGAATTATGAAAATCAGAAAGCAAAACAACGTAATCTTTATCGGTTTTTTCAGCAGCTGTTAGTGGAGTTTTATCTTTAGGATAAATAACAAAAGCACCATATAAACCGTCTTGTTCTTGTCCTTTACTATGTGAATGATACCAATAAGTACCATTTTGGCGGACTTTAAACTTATATTCATAAGTTTTATTAGGGGCAATGCCATTAAATTTGTTAAATCCAGGTACACCATCCATAATTCCAGGTAATAATAAGCCATGCCAATGGATTGAAGAGTCCTGATTTTTTAACTTATTGTGAACACGAATAACGGCATCATCTCCCTCTTCAAATTCAAGAAGAGGGGCAACGAATTTACCATTAACGGTAATTCTCTTTAGCGGTTTTCCTGTAATATTTACAGTCTGTTCCGCGATCGTTAAATCATATTCTTTAACTGCCGCCATTACCCAAGTTGATGAAAATAAACCAACTCCAATTAAGAGTATATGACTTAACTTTTTTGACATTCTATCTCACCTTTAGAAAGATCAAGATTGAAGTAATAAAGCAAATATTTAGTATAAACTTTAATACTTCTTTCTCGCTATTTATAAAATTATTTATTGCTACTAGGCATATTCATCTTTGAATGATCCATTTTAGAATGGTCCATATTCATCTTTGAATGATCCATTTTTGACATGTCAGATGAGTTAGGAGACTGATGTTGACTATGATCTTGCTGAGTCTTGTCATCTTTTTCCATTTTACAAGGTTTTGTACAAGGTTTCTGTGCTTTTACCGTTTTAGTGGCACTTGAGGTTGATACATCTTTTGCCCAAGATTGAGTACCAGCAATTAAAGTTCCAGCACACATTAAAATTGTTAGACTACGACGCACTACAGTTTTCATAAGTTTCTCTAAAAGTTAATTTCTTGCTACTACAATAAAGTGAAGCATTGAACATCTAAGTGACTTGAAAATGACATTTTTGTAATCTATCTCGATCAGATGTTTTATAACGTTATTATAGTTTTAATGAATAACTTAGGATTCTGAGATGAGAATACTATTAGTTGAAGATGAACAAAAAACTGGTGATTATCTCAAGCAAGGTTTATCCGAAGCTGGCTATATTACGGACTGGGTTACAGATGGGTTAACGGGTAAACATCAAGCTCTTTCTGAAGAGTATGACTTAATTATTTTAGACGTGATGTTACCTGGACTAAATGGTTGGAATATTATCAATGATATTCGTAGCAGCGGTAAAACAATGCCCATTCTTTTTCTTACCGCCCGAGATCAAATCGAAGATCGAGTAAAAGGATTAGAGCTAGGCGCTGATGATTATTTAGTTAAGCCTTTTGCTTTTGCAGAGCTTCTAGCTCGAATAAAAACGCTCCTTAGACGAGGGCAACAAAGAGAAGATAATAATATTATTAAGATTGCTGATTTAGAACTTGATTTGAGAAAACGTCGGGTAACACGAGCAGGTCAACGCATTGATCTGACGGCTAAAGAATTTGCGCTTATGGAGCTTTTTATGCGTAGAAGAGGTGAAATTCTACCAAGAGCACTTATTGCATCTCAAATTTGGGATATGAACTTTGATAGTGATACAAATGTAGTTGAAGTCGCTATTAAACGATTAAGAAATAAAGTAGATAGTAATTTTACCCCTAAGTTAATTCAGAATATTCGAGGAATGGGGTATGTATTAGAGGTAGAAGATGAATAATAAATTATTCAAATCTATCAGTTTTCGTATTGGTATTATTTTCTCATTATCGACTATATGCATTCTCATTATGATGGGGTTTTTCATCCATAAATTAGTGATGCATCATTTTGAAACGCAAGATCGTACCCAATTAGAAGGTAAAATCCAGCTTATTCAGAATCTTCTCCAACAGCATCCTAAAAATTCTCCAGAACTTGATCTATATTTGAAAGATGCTTTAGTTGGACACCATGATCTTATGGTCCAAATAGAACGACCGGCAGGTCAGATTTTATTTAGTTCAGCATCTTCAATCATTAATACTCAAAATTTAATCAAGTCAGCAAATAATTCATGGATTAAATGGCAAGTTCAAAATAAGACCTATCGTGGCATGATCTACACTACAGGTATAAATAGAAATTCTGAAATACAATCTGTACGAATTATTGTTGGGATCGATACATCAGAACATCTACATTTTCTAAAAGATTTTAAGCGTCAACTTTTGTATATTGGTTTGGCTGGTACGATTTGTTTAATGTTTTTAGGCTGGTTTGCAACCTGGAGAGGTTTAAGACCCGTGCAAAAAATGGCTAAGGTCGCAGAAGGCATTTCTGCCCAACATCTTTCAGAACGTTTAGAAGTTGAGCACACACCAACAGAACTAAAATCATTAGCAATTGCCTTCAATGATATGCTCGACAGACTAGAATCAGCTTTAGAAAGGCTTTCCGATTTTTCATCTGATTTAGCGCATGAAATTAGAACACCGATTAATAACTTAATGACTCAAACTCAAGTATGTCTTGCCCGTAAACGAGATACCAGTACCTATCAAGAAGTACTATTTTCTAATTTAGAAGAATTAGAACGTTTGGCTCGAATGGTATCCGATATGCTTTTCTTGGCAAAAGCAGAACATGGCCTAAAATTACAGAACTTACAGAATATTGACCTGGTTAAAGAAGTTACAGCCTTATTTGATTTCTATGATGCGCTAGCTGCCGAAAAAAATATGACGCTTCAACAAACAGGATCTGGAAATGTCAAAGGTGATCCTGCTATGTTACGTCGAGCACTCAGCAATCTATTATCTAATGCAGTTAAATATGGAAATAAGAATTCTACAATACGCATAAAACTTCAACAGAATTTAGATAACACAATATTTTCAATTGAAAATGAAGGCCCTGAAATCTCTCCTGAACAACTATCCAGGTTATTTGATCGATTTTATCGAACAGATGCATCTAGACAAAGAACAGAAGAAGGAACCGGCTTAGGGCTCGCGATAACAAAATCTATTCTTGATATGCTTGGGGCGACCATCCAGGCTGAATCCCTCAATGGTCGAATCATTTTTACCATTGTTTTTCAAAGTGAATCCATGCAAGGGGAATCATTTTAACTCATTTTTTTGAACATCTTCCATTTACCCGAGTTGACCTTACATAAAGCTCAAACTGAGAGCCAGAGCTACGCCAGCACCTATCATGGCAATTGTGTAGCCAAATATGATAGCTCGGCCAAACTGTGCCCCCCCTGTCATCCATGCAATTGTCGCTTTGCTTAACATGTTGCTCAGTGTGGCCAGCCCTAGCGCGACAGCAGCCACATTTGTTGTTAAGCCTTCAGTACTATGCAGGCGGGCAAGTGAGACTAAAATAGCATCTACGTCTGCTAGCCCAGAAATAGTCGATAATACGAAGATGCCGCTGGTGCCCAACCATTGTTTTGCTGCCGGGACCAAGACTGCCATGACAGCCAGGAAAGCAGCGAAGCTGAATGCTGTCCCAAGATCAAAAGGAGCCATTGCTTCTATTGTTCGATCGTTGTTTTCAGCGCTGGTAATTTGGCGTTGTCTCCACAATGCCATACCCAGCAGAAGGATTCCCGCAATCATCATTGCACCACCAAAAGTGCTTAGCAATGCTGGCTCAATGACGCCTATCAGCACAACCATACGAAAAAACATGATGCCACAGGCAGCCAATGTTCCAGAAATAGCAGCACTGACCATGACGGGGTGCTGGCGTGTATAGCGTGCCAGTGCGACAGTTGCAGCTGTAGAAGATGCCAAACCACCCAATAGACCTGTCCAGAATATGCCTCTTTCTGAACCGGTAAGCCGCATGGCAAAATGACCTGCCAGAGAGAGTCCGGCAATCAGGATCACTGCCCACCATAACTGGTAAGGATTTAATGCAGCAAAAGGTCCCAGACCCGTATTGGGTAAGTAGGGTAATATAACGACAGAAAGTACCAGCAACTGCAGGGATGCGGTTAATTCACGATGCTCTATCAAGCGTAGCCAACCGTGTAAGGTTGGCTTGAGATCCAAAAATACAGCCACGATGACAGCCGCGGTTAATGCTAAAGTAACATTACCATGGGATGCATATGCACCTAAAACTAATGTCAACAGCATCGCGATCGTCGTGGTAGCGCTTAGATTACCGGAAATTTTTGCGGTACGAGCATAGGACACTGTTAGTAATAAGGAAAGCCCTAATACGGCCGCAACTAGCGGCCAAGCTCCGAAGTTTGGTTGTAAATGACCGAGCACTCCTCCGAGCAATCCTGTCAATGTGAAGGTACGTAGACCTGCTACTCGGCTGCCTTCTGGCAGTTCTCGATCCTGCCATCCTCGTTCTAAACCAATGAGCAGGCCGATGGCGAGTGCTGCAACCAGCCCTGATACATCTGGTGGAAGAAAGGAACTCTCTATCATAACTTTTTATTTCGCAGGCGAAGGGCATTGGTGATGACTGAAGCTGAACTCAAACTCATAGCCAAGGCGGCAATCATCGGTGACAACAACCAACCGGTAAATGGATATAGTACGCCAGCCGCGATAGGGATACCCAAAGCATTGTAAAGGAAAGCAAACATGAGGTTCTGTTTCATGTTGCCGACAGTAGCTTCCGAAAGTGAACGGGCAACAGCAATCCCTCGTAAATCTCCCTTGATCAGCGTAACTTGGGCACTATTCATTGCAACATCAGTCCCGGTGCCCATAGCGATACCGACATCAGCTTTAGCCAAGGCTGGTGCATCATTGATGCCATCACCAGCCATTGCCACGATGCGACCTTGCTTCTGCAATTTGCTGACAAGTTCGAGTTTATCTGCGGGTTTAACTTCACCATGTACCTCATCAATACCCAGACGTGATGCGACTGAACGGGCAGTGGTGAGACCATCTCCTGTTGCCATCACGATACGTAGTCCAGCTTCCTTCAGGGTGGCAAGTGCTTCAGGGGTACTTTTTTTGATGGGATCGGATACTGCAAGCAGGCCGGCCAATTCACCATTGATGGCTAGATGCATCACACTTGCACCTTCTGAACGCAGCTCTTCGGCTTGCGGAATCAGAGATTGTACCGAGATACCTAATTGCTCCATCAGTGCTGTGTTGCCCAAAGCTAACTGACGATCGCCCACTTGACCTCGAACACCAATCCCTGAGCCTGATTCAAAATTATCTGGTGTTTCAAGAGGCAGGCCACGTTCGTGTGCTGCATTTACAATCGCTTCGGCTAGCGGGTGTTCACTGCCTTGATCAAGACTGGCGGCTAAACGTAATACTTCAGATTCATCGAAACCTGATGCGGCAACCACACGATCGAATACAGGGCGTCCTTCGGTCAACGTACCTGTTTTATCGATGATTAGTGTGTCAATCTTGCGCAGATTCTCAATGGCTGCTGCATCGCGGAACAACACACCATGAGTAGCACCTTGACCCGTTGCAACCATGATAGACATTGGAGTTGCCAAGCCTAGTGCACAAGGACAGGCAATAATGAGTACTGCCACAGCATTGATTAATGCATAAACCCAGCTCGACTCTTCTGGGCCGAACAGTCCCCATCCAAAGAAGGTAAGCAAGGCAATGGCTACTACAGCCATGACAAACCAACCTGCAACCTGATCAGCCATGCGTTGCATTGGGGCTCTTGAGCGTTGAGCTTGCGCCACCATCTGTACGATCTGAGACAACATGGTACTTGAACCAATTTTCTCTGAACGCATGATTAGGGAACCATTGGTATTCAGGGTAGCACCAATGACTTTATCACCGATGCGTTTAGTGATCGGTAAAGGTTCACCTGTCAGCATAGATTCATCCAATGAACTGCTTCCATCGGTGACTACACCATCCACAGGAACTTTTTCACCTGGGCGGATGCGGAGTAAATCTCCTACATGGACATGAGTCAGAGGAACATCTTCCTCAGTTCCATCGGGCAGGATTCGGCGAGCTGTTTTAGGAGCAAGTCCGAGGAGTGACTTAATTGCAGCAGAAGTTTGCGAACGTGCTTTTAATTCCAGTATTTGCCCCAGTAGGGTCAAAGAAATGATGACCGCTGAAGCTTCAAAGTAAACAGCGACACGACCCATGGAGATAAATGAGTCTGGAAAGATTTGTGGTGCAATGGTCGCAACCACACTGTAAATAAAAGCAGCCCCTGTACCTAGACCGATCAGGGTCCACATGTTCGGGCTGCGATTCACAACCGATTGCCAACCACGGGAAAAAAATGGCCAACCTGCCCACAGTACAATCGGGAGTGACAACACTAATTCAATCCAGCTCTGAACTGCCATGTCGAATAGGTTCAGTTGATGGCCAAACATTGCCAAAAAAGTCACGATGATGGTCAATGGCAGTGTCCACCAGAAGCGTCGGCGGAAATCACGTAACTCCGGATTCTCATCTTCCTCTAATTCAGGAATGAGTGGCTCCAGTGTCATTCCGCATTTAGGACAGTTTCCAGGATGATCTTGCCTGATTTCTGGATGCATTGGGCATGTATAGATGGTCGTACCTGTTGTGCTTGCCGCATTAACGTGTTGAACAGTCTGATGATGCTGTGTATGTGCATCGGCAGTCGTCGTTGCGGGTTTAGCGATATATTGCACCGGGCTGCTATGAAACTTTGATTGACATTTATCACTGCAAAAAAAGTAAGTTTTCCCCTTAAATTCCTCATGGTATTTCGATTCTTCAGTGACGGTCATACCACAGACTGGGTCTTTCAGTACGTCTGTTGTAGCCTGTGCCATATGGTCCTGGTTATGATTTTTTTGATCTGACATAAATAATTCTCTTATGGAAAAGTGGTTTTATGGCCGAATTTTGGAATAAATCTCGGAGTCTGTTGAGCATAGCTGTCATAGACAGCGCCAAACTGTTTACTCATTTCAGCCTCTTCCTTAATTGCCAAGCGGCTGTACATTAAGAGTAGGATTGGAAACATAATCAGTGTCAGTAAAGTTGGCCATTGCAATAAAAAACCCAGCAAGATCATCACAAAAGCCACGTATTGTGGGTGACGTATACGTGCATAAGGGCCTGTGATCGCTAAAGAATGCTGACGTTGCGCGTTGTACAGCACGTGCCATGACGTTGATAACAGGTAAAATCCATAGCCCAAGAAAACGTAACTGGCGATATGCAAAATGCCAAAATGTGGATCACCTTTTTCACCTAATAGCGTTGACCACAAGTGACCTGCATTATGAGAAAGTAAGTCAAGTTGAGGGAAGCGAGTTTGAAGCCAACCAGATAACAGGTAAATGGTTAAAGGAAAACCATACATTTCGACAAATAGAGCAATGATAAAAGCCGAAAAGGCCCCAAATGTACGCCAATCGCGCGCAGTGGAAGGTCTAAAAAAACTGAAAGCGAACATGATAAAAACTGCTGAGTTAATGATAACCAGCGTCCATAAACCATAAGCCGATTCCGCATGATTCATGATGGATCTCCTGATAAGAGCTATTTTTTGTTATCAGATATATCGGATTTTTTTTGCTGCGAGTGGTTATGCCCATGACCACCATGCATAAAAATATGCATCAGTGGACACGCTAAAAGGAATAAATAAGGCAAAGCACCGATAACGTGGGCTAAATGTTCCGTTAATAGAAAATAAGCTGCGATACCACCCAGCACGATTAGACCAATGGCATAACGTGTAGACCAGAAGTTAGGTACTGAATTATTTTCTTGGTGTTGGTGATTCATGGTGCTTTCCCCTAATTCATGGGTAACTATTTAGTTGCTGACGGAGGCATACAGTCCATCATCATCTGCATCATGGATTGCATCATGTCCATACGTTTTTCCATCATCTGCTGACGGTCAGCCATATTTGCATTCATGCTTTGGCTGCCCATCTGTTTCATCATACTCATACCTCCTTGCATGAGTTTCATGTGCTCAGCCATAAGTTTCTGACGTTCTTGTGGGGTTTTTGCAGCCATCATCTTCTCATGCATGGCTTGCATCGCCTTCATGTGTTGATCCATTGCAGCCATTTTATCTGTAGCAGTGGTGCTGGTAACTGTTTGCTTAATTGTTACTGCAGATGGTGCTGTTTTTTCAGGGTGGTGATCTTTGTGTTCATCGGATTGCTGTGCAAATGTATTCAATGACGCGGCTGCGATACATAAGCCCAAAAAAATGTTTTTGAATTTCATCATAATTTTTTCCTTTAAATAATTTGGAAGTAAAAGCTATGTTTTAGTACTGAACAGAGTCTAGGAATTTGACTACTAAACTGATGAAATTTTTGGTTATTCTCTGTCTCTCTTAAAAATTTTAGCACTATTAATTAATTATTTTTAAAAATGACAAAAATGTAATTTTGAGATCTTCTCGAAATATATAGTCTATGCTGAGATGACAAAAATTTTATTTAATATTAATCTTTTAAAACTATTAAAGTTGTTATGATTTTATGTGCTTAAAAAAATAAAAATGAAATGATTAGATGACTCCAAGGCTAGTTAGAGACACATTCTTAATGTAATTTACACTGTTATTCCTTTAAAGAAAAAATACAGTTGATCAAAATAGTTTTTTATAGAAAAAAGGGTGGATAATTTAATTATTAAACTTATTGGTATATTTATTAGATAGAAGGTAAAGAAGATTATTTTTAATATTAGGGTTTATAATCCAAATTTCAGAGTAAGGAATCTACTACTTATATAATAGAGATTCCATCTCCAAAACAGTACTACTGTATGAATGAGTTGTATTCAATGCAGGGAAGAATGTAGATCCTTAATACTAACGGAAAATTATTTTACTGAATTTTCATGTAAAGACTCATTTAATTGATCAATCACTGTCGTCCATTCACCATCAGAGTGTAGTTTTTCTTCTAAAAAATGACGTTGAGCATCAGTCCAAAAAATTGCTTGTGTTAAAAAAACATCTCCAGCTAGCTGATGGCTCTCTATGAATTTTGCAATTGCTTCTTCAGTAGAAGCTAAACCAAGCTGTTCAAATAATTTGGTCATTCTTGGACGTGTTTGAGTCATGTGCTTAGCCCACAAATTTATATTAGATCAAATTAAACATAACATGTTTATATTTAAACTAAAATATAAAAAATTAAATAGCTACTATTTTCTTAGACAAAATGATTACTACATTTCATAAATCAACCACCTACATAATTTGTTTGTTAAATGATCATTATTTTTCAATAAGATTATTTTAATAGTTAAAGATTTTAAATTTTAAAAATGACAAAAATGTAATTTTGAAGTCATCGCTCTGTTTCTGTCTCTCACTAATAATTGAAATATAAGAGGAGATGATGTGGTCTCATTAAATATAGATTTTATAAAGTCATCTCTAATGAACTAACGAATCAAGAGGAAACGTAAATGAAATTATTTCAAAATAAAATGACTGCTCTACGTAATGTTGTAGTAGCTGCAACGATGATTGTGGCTACTACAACTACGTTCGCTCATGTGAGTTTAGTGAGTGCGATTCCTGCGGAAAATGCATCTATCCTTAGTCAACCAAAGAACTTGACCCTTAACTTTGGTGCAGAGGTTATGTTGATGAATATTAAGTTACTGGATGCTCAGCGAAGAGATGTTCCTTTAAAATATAAAGTTACTCATGACTTAAAGAAATCCTTTGATGTCGCTCTTCCGAAACTGAAAAAAGGTAAATATACGGTTGTCTGGACAACAATGGGGAAAGATGGTCACAACATGAATGGTGAATATAGTTTCACTATCAAATCAACTAAATAAGAATTGATTACCTTTCAACATGTCAGTGAGGTGCTGGCATGTTGTTCTAGAATGGACAAAAATAATGATTTCTGAATATTGGATGTGGGCCACTTGGTTAACTAAGGTTATTTTATATTTAAGTGTAGCTTTTGTCGTTGGTGGAGCCTTTTGCTATTTTTTACTTAGACAATATCTTGAACTAAAAGAATCGATTCTTAAATATATTACAATTGGCGCTGGATTAGGCCTAATTTCCAGTACCTTGGGATTTTTTATTCTGATTGGTAGTTTTGCCAATACTGGTATTACAGGTATGGTGGACCCCACGTATATTAATATATTGGTTAATACTCCGACGGGGTATATATACGTTCTTCGTTCTATTAGTTTTGCTCTTTTACTTCTTCTCATGGTGGTTAAACTTAACAGGAACAAAGGTCATTTTTCTATAATTGAAAGTTCAATATTTTGTATTTTACTTATCCCGATTATTTTTAGTTTTTCCCAGCTCGGACATGTCGCTAATTTAACCTTACTTGCTCAAATTTTATTATCAATCCATATTCTAGTTATGTCGTTATGGATGGGGTCTTTATATCCGTTATGGAAAACCAGCCGGGAAATAAGTGGTTTACCTTTAAAAGATCGCATGCATGTATTTGGACGTATTGCTGCTTTCATTGTTGGGATATTAATCGCCTGTGGCGCTAGTGTAGCTCTTCTTTTAATTAAAGATTTTAATACCTTAATCAATACTGCATATGGCTATGGTTTCATGGTTAAAATGTTTTTTGTTATAAGTATTCTACTTTTAGCTGCCTTCAACAAATGGTATTTCACCCCGCGTCTTCAACATCCTAAATTCGCTAAACACCTTAGTCATGCCATTTTATTTGAGATGTTATTAGGTCTATCAATTCTATTAACAACAGGCTATATAACCACTGTCGTGGGTATTGAATAAGAGAATTTCAAAATAAGGGAATTGAGGAAATTTAACATTACTGCATTTATCTTTTGTAGCTGAGCAATAAAGTTTCTACTGGACTGTCAACTTACGACAATCAGAACAGTAAAATCGCATCATGAGGCATTATACATAAAGGTAGTCACCGGTTTTTAGCTTATCTTCAACCCATAACGGTCTCATCTATTCAGTTCACTACCATTGATTGAAATAACTAATCTTATAAATTTCAGAGTGATCGTAGATGACAAAAATGTCATTTTAAAGTCACATTAATGTTGGTTAAGTACTTTTACTGTAGTCATTAGAACACTCTTCTTTGGAATACTCTGAAGAAAACTGTAAGGTTGTAAACAGACCAAGTTACAGCGAGTAACTGATTCAGAAAAAGGCTGGTTGTATGGTGAAAGTTTAGAGTTACTGTTCTAATGTTTTAAACAAATGTTTTGTTAAAAAGGAGCAACATATGAAATTTCACATCGCTAATATGACTTGTGGTGGTTGTGCACGCGGCATTACTACCGCAATTAAAGAGCTCGACTCGAATGCTTCACTCGATATTGATTTACAAAACCGTATCGTTGAAATCAACACAACAGTGAGTCAGGATAAAGTCATTGCCACTCTCAGTGAGCGTGGATTTACAGCTGATCCTGCTTAATCTCTGTTAGAGTAACAGTGGGAATTCCTTACCACTTTTACTCTCTCTTATTTTCCTCATCGTACAGATAAAATCTGTACTTGCTTGCAATAAAAGTAGCCCCTGAATTCCCCATAATCTTGGTTCGAGCTGATCTTCGCATATAGAACTCAGCATATCTAAATGATAGAGATCGTATATGAGTACCGAAATGACTGATACGCCACACTACAGTGAAACATTAGAGATTGAGGGGATGACATGTGCTTCTTGTGTAGGCCGTGTGGAAAAAGCTTTAAAATCTGTTGAGGGTGTTGAATCGGCTCATGTAAATCTGGCTACCGAAAAAGCAGTCATTTATGCGCATCAACCACTTGATCGCGCTACTTTAATTAAAGCCGTAGAAAAAGCAGGCTACGAAGTAGAAGCGCTGCAACCAATAGAGCTTACGATTGAGGGTATGTCATGTGCTTCTTGTGTAGGTCGAGTAGAAAAAGCCTTAAAATCTGTTGAGGGGGTGGAATCAGCACATGTAAATCTGGCTACTGAAAAAGCGACTATTCAGGCAAGCTCATCTGTCACTCGTGACTCGTTAATTCAGGCTGTCACCAAAGCAGGGTTTGAAGCAAAGTCAGTTCATCAAACTACGGAAAGCTTTCAAGATAAAAAGAATATTGAATTAGAAAAACTTAAAAAAGATTTAATTTTGTCAGTCTTATTGACTCTACCCGTTTTTATTTTAGAAATGGGATCACACCTGATTCCCGCCTTTCATACGTTTATGATGGATAACATTGGCCAACAAAATAGCTGGTTAATGCAATTTTTCTTGACCACAGTAGCATTAATTTTTCCAGGCCGACGCTTCTTTAAAAAGGGCATCCCAAGTTTATTCCGCTTAGCACCAGACATGAATTCCTTGGTGGCTGTAGGAACATTGGCTGCTTATCTTTATTCAGTGGTTGCTACTTTCTTTCCAAGTGTCCTGCCACAAGGCACGGTCAATGTTTATTATGAAGCTGCAGCGGTTATTATCACTTTAATTCTATTAGGTAGATTTTTTGAAGCCAAGGCAAAAGGCCGAACGTCTTTAGCAATTCAACATCTAGTTGGAATGCAGCCTAAAGTTGCCAGAATACAGCTCAATAATCAGGTGATAGAAGTTCCGATTGCCGAAGTTCAAACAGGAACGATTGTAGAGATTAGACCAGGCGAGCGTATCCCTGTCGATGGTGAAGTTATTCACGGCCAAAGTTTTATTGATGAATCCATGATTACTGGCGAGCCTATGCCCGTTGAAAAAACGATAGGCTCTACTGTGGTAGGAGGAACAATTAACCAAAGTGGCAGCTTAAATATCAAAGCCACCTCTGTTGGTAGTTCATCAGTGCTTTCTCAAATCATCCGAATGGTTGAACAGGCACAGGGTTCCAAGCTGCCTATTCAGGCATTGGTTGATAAAATTACCATGTGGTTTGTACCTGTAGTAATGGGTCTCTCTCTTTTAACTTTTATTACTTGGTTTATCTTCGGCCCTGAGCCAGCCCTAACGTTTAGCTTAGTTAATGCAGTTGCGGTACTCATTATTGCATGTCCTTGTGCAATGGGACTTGCAACGCCTACATCAATCATGGTGGGAACTGGGCGTGGTGCTGAAATGGGTGTTTTATTCCGTAAAGGGGAAGCTTTGCAGCTGCTCAAAGAAACTAAAGTGGTTGCTGTTGATAAAACAGGGACCCTGACTGAAGGGAAACCAATTTTAACCGATCTGCATGTCTTAGAAGGGTTTGAATACAATGCCGTACTTTCACTTATGGCAGCCGTTGAATCAAAGTCTGAGCATCCTATTGCTCGAGCAATTGTACAAGCCGCTATAGATAAGGAATTAATCCTGTCTCCTGTTGCTGATTTCAAGTCAGTCACGGGCTATGGAATAGAAGCAACGGTGTCTGAACATTTGGTTCATATTGGTGCAGATCGATATATGGAAAAACTAGGTTTGAATCCTAATGTTTTTTCTCAATTTTCGGATCGTTTGGGAGAAGAAGGAAAAACCCCTCTCTATGTTGCGATTGACCAGAAACTTGCTGCCATTATTGCTGTAGCAGATCCAATTAAAGAATCAACATTTGCTGCAATTGAAGCGTTACATCAGTTAGGTTTAAAGGTTGCCATGATTACAGGTGATAACCGTCATACAGCTCAAGCGATTGCAAAAAAACTAGGTATTGATGAGGTTATTGCAGAAGTCTTACCAGAAGGTAAAATAGAGGCCGTTAAAAAATTAAAAAATCAATATGGTAAACTCGCATATGTTGGAGATGGCATTAATGATGCCCCTGCACTTGCAGAAGCAGATATTGGTTTAGCAATAGGTACAGGTACAGACGTAGCTATTGAAGCTGCTGATGTGGTTTTGATGTCTGGCAACCTGAAAGGAGTGCCAAATGCTATCGCTTTAAGCAAAGCGACTATAACCAATATTCGTGAAAATTTATTTTGGGCATTTGTTTACAATGCAGCTCTGATTCCTATTGCAGCAGGTGTACTTTATCCGCAATTTGGACTGCTACTTTCTCCTGTATTTGCTGCTGGTGCAATGGCTCTCTCGTCAATATTTGTACTAGGAAATGCTTTACGATTAAAACGTTTTAAAGCCCCCCTTGCAATTATTTAACCATTTTTTATATACATTTAAAGTTTTGTTGGCTTTACTTTATATATTTGGAAAGGCTTTGTTGCACAAAGATTTGAAATGCAAAGCGCCCCTAATTGAGCCAAATTTAAGGCGTAACTTGGGTAAATGGTCGACCTAATTCAGTGAATTTATTGAGGACTGCCACACGTGTATGAATCTCATTGACTTGGCTTTGAAAGCTCCTTGCACTCAGTTTATCGCCCAATAATTTAATGCAATGCATCTTGGTTTCTACCAAACTTCGCCGATGATAGCCTGACCATTTTTTCCATAGTGTCCTGCCTAAACGTTTAACTGTTCGAAGTAATTCATTTCGTTCTAGCGAGCT
>NZ_JAMXXP010000048.1 GCF_024129355.1 Acinetobacter lwoffii
ATTTGATAAACTGGCACGCAATTATAAATCTATGATTCGTATAGCCTGTATATTTATTTGGTGCAAAGCCAAATGAGGACACACCCTAATAATTTGGTTAAACTTTTTGCCGAAACGTAAGCCCCCTCATCTACAGCAACGAGAATATCCCCTGCAAATTTCTTGGTCATATTGACCAAGTGTGTCGCGGGACGCGCATGTAGACCATGAGCGTTAGCTAAGACAATACGACGAGATGGCCAATCAGGAATCAGTTCAGCACCAATTAACTGCGCCAATTGGTGACTATCTTGCTCTTGGTTGAGGGTATGAACTTGTTCAGTATCAAACAAAATATCCATTAACCGTTGAAACCGTTGCATATCCAGTTGCTCATTACTGGCAATACACACCAAAGTCTTGAGCATTTCCTGCTGATGGCTTAAAACCTGTTCCGCTTTTACCAAACTTACAGCTGGGCTCAAAACATGCTGGTTAGAAGTGATCGACCAGACCGCCTCCCCTAAATGAATCATGCTGTTTAGATTTAAACCCGACAGAAAACCACACTCCACCATTTTTTGCTGTTTCAGCAACTGTGTTGCCTGCCAAATTAAATCTTCTACATCAAGTGCGGGAACTTGGGTGGCGATTAAATTTTCATGCAATGCCAAAGATGCGGGTTGGGCTTGTAATAATGAAATAATTTGCTCTGCAGATTGAGCCTGTTTCACTTGATCAGCGACATCATTAATTAAAGCTCGCGTCAAAATTTGTAAGACTTGCAAATGCTCATCTGATTTCGCAGCAATCACCACTGCTAAATAAATTTTATTTTCACCGTCCCAAACAACTCCTTCAGGAAAGTGTGCCAGACGAATACCAGTTTTTAAAATACATTGGCGAGACTGAGGCGTCCCATGCGGAATGGCAATTCCTTGCCCTAAATACGTTGCACTTTGTTGTTCGCGCACGGTCAACCCATGAATATAATCAGGTGTAACCAATTGGTCTTCGACCAAGATATCGACTAGACATTGCAACGCTTGTGCCTTATCAGTGGCGTGTTGTTTCATTCGAACATGTTGTATATCTAGCGCGAGCATAAAACGTCCTTGCAAAGCAGCATAGTGAGAAGATGCTTTTTTACTGCAGAAAAAATAAGTCGAATTCTACTCAGGATTTACACAAAAATCTGTATTTTTTGATTTTATCTTCATGATCATCATTACGATTCTTGCGTACCACACCATGGGCACGTGAAAAAGTAGAAAGCTTATATTTGTACGTCTTACGCCAAAAGGCCAAACAGAAACCGTAACCTCAGGCAACACCCCTCTCATCATAAAATTATACCAGTCAGTAAAATACCCTTAGATTAAGCATATGTATGTTGGTTATTATTGTTGATTATCACAATAAATTAGTGACCAAAAATCAAAGTATCCGACCCCACCTTAAATTACGTCACACAAAATAAAAACTCTATATAACTGTTATATATAGAGTTTATTAACGTACCAATTATGTTATTTAGTGTATTTTATGTCGGTGACTCTTGCCAAGGTTGGTTTTTTTCAAAAGGAAGCTTTGTTTACCCAAATTATTCAGATAAAAATCTCTTTTTTCAAAGGAAAGTTGGCAAAGCCTTAGTAATGTGAGTAATTAAATCGCTTACTCTTTCTCTAGCTTGACCAGGCAATCCGATGTAATATCTGCAATGGTTCTTGCACCAGTCAATGTCATTGCCACACGCATTTCTTTCTCAATCAAATCTAGTAAATTACTTACCCCAGAACCGCCGGCAGCACCAAGTGCGTATACAAATGCACGACCAAGCATGCAAATATCTGCACCCATAGCCAACATACGTACCACATCAAGACCGTTACGAATCCCTGAATCTGCTAAAATTTTGATGTCACCTTTGACCGCACTTGCAATTGAAGGAAGCGCACGAGCAGAAGACAAAACACCATCAAGCTGACGACCACCGTGATTGGAGACCACAATTCCATCTGCTCCGAAACGTACCGCATCCTTGGCATCCTCAGGATCTAAAATCCCCTTAATAACCATGGGACCCTCCCAATAATCACGAATCCACTCAAGATCTTTCCAAGAAATTGAAGGGTCAAAGTTATTTCCCAGCCAACCGATATAATCTTCCAGACCTGTCGGCTTACCTAAATATTTCGAAATGTTACCCAAATCATGCGGACGACCCAATAAACCGACATTCCAAGCCCAGTGTGGGTGCATACACGATTGCATATAACGACGTATTGCAGCATTTTTACCACTCATTCCTGAATGTGCATCACGATAACGCGCACCTGGAACAGGCATATCGACTGTGAATACTAAGGTAGAACAGCCTGCGGCTTTAGCACGTTCCAAGGCATTTTTCATAAAACCACGGTCACGTAGTACATACAGTTGAAACCACATCGGACGTTGAATCGCAGGTGCCACTTCTTCAATTGGACAAACTGAAACTGTTGATAAGGTAAATGGAATGCCCTTTTTATCTGCGGCAACCGCGGCTTGAACTTCACCACGACGCGCATACATACCCGTTAGACCTACAGGTGACAATGCCACTGGCAACGCCAAATTTTCACCAAACAATTGCGTTTCTAAGCTCAGCTCAGACATGTCATTTAACACACGTTGACGTAAAGCGATTTTTGATAAATCGTCTACATTACGCTTTAAAGTATATTCCGCATAGGCACCACCATCGATGTATTCAAATAAAAATGGCGGTAAACGACGTTTCGCAGCTTCACGATAGTCATTTGCAGAAGAAATAATCATAACTTATGTCCTATTTAATCGACTCGAACGTTGACGACGAGCTTCTTCTTCATCGATCATACGTACGCGTTGAACAACAAATTCAATATGCCCACAAGCTGCCTTACGTGCAGTCTCTGAGTCTTGACGTTCAATTGCGTCCATCACCTCAAAATGCTGGTCATGCAATTGTTCAAAATGTTGTGGTGTGGTGTAAACTTTACGTCGCCCTAACATCACGTTGTCTTGCAATAAATCAAACAAACTACGCATCATTTGGATCAGCACTAGATTGTGGGATGCTTCTGCAATCGCCAGATGAAAATTCGCATCCGCTATTGCTGCGTGGGCATCATCACCTAAAGCCTGAAAATGGCTAATCTGCTCAAAACATTGACGAATATTGATCAAATCACTGGGTGTGGCACGTTGTGCGGCATACCATGCTGTACCACCTTCAAGCACCATACGAGCTTCTTGTACATCAAAACGATATTCAGGATCCTGATCCATCAAACCGGATAATGGCTCAACGATTTGATACTGTGACCAATGTGCAGGCAACTGCTTTAAATAGGTGCCTGCACCCGCTTTGCTCTGAATAATCCCTGCGGTAATCAGTTGTTGAATCGCCTCACGTAAAGAGCTACGAGACACACCTAACTGTTCACAGAGTTGGCGTTCAGCAGGCAATCGCTCTCCGACTTGCACATTATTTTTTTCAATCAACAGACGTAAACGCTGTACCACTTTGTCGGAGACTTTCATTTTTTTCCTTGACCCGTTTACGGAATCATCCACGGGAAAACATAAGCTTGTAAGGTCACAATAATACCAATCATCACCGTAAAGATAATGCTGTGTTTTACTGTAAATCTAAATAAATCAGATTCTTTACCAACTAAACCCACTGCTGCACAAGCAATCGCGATTGATTGAGGGGAAATCATCTTACCTGTTACTCCACCACTGGTATTGGCAGCAACTAACAAGACTTCAGGCACACCGATTTGCTGTGCTGTAGTTGCTTGTAACGCTGAAAACAATGCGTTAGCTGAAGTATCTGAACCTGTAAGAAACACTCCAACCCAACCCAAGAATGGTGAGAAGAAGGTGAAAGCCTGACCCGTATGTGCCAGTGCTAAAGCAAGCGTTGCTGACAGACCTGAATAGTTTGCAATGAACGCAAAAGCCAGTACCATACCAATCGAATAAATTGGGGTTTTTAGTTCATTCACGGTTTCAAAGAATGTCGAAACTGCCTCTTTAGGTTTCATGTTTAAATAAATAATCGTGATCAATGCCGCCAATATAATCGCCGTACCCGTTGCTGATAACCAATCAAACTTATAAATCGCATCATAATCTTTAATTTCAGGCACGACAGGTGGTAGCTTTTGAATCAATTGATGCAAATACGGCACTTTAATTGAAACTACTAAATCACTTAATGGGCCGTCCTTAACAAATAAATCTTTAAAAGGTTTGATGCTCCAGATCGTCACCATTGCTGTAAGTATCAGAAATGGAGACCAGGCTTTGGCTATCTGTGCCACACTATATTGTTTACGAGCTTGCTTGATAATAGTTTCATCTACCTGTATATTTTTATCCTCAAAACGAAAAATATGTTTTGGTTTCCAATACTTAAGTAAGATAGTTAAACTGATTAATGATGCAATTGCAGCAGTGATATCGGGTAACTCAGGCCCAACAAAATTTGATGTTAGATATTGCGCTAAAGAAAAAGATAAGCTGGCAACTAAAATAGCAGGCCAAGTTTCTTTAACCCCACGCCAACCATCCATGATTGCCATGATCCAGATCAATACAATTGGCACCATAAAGGGTAACTGACGACCAACCATTTGACTGATTTCCATGGTGTCAACACCTGAAACCTGCCCAGCGACAATGATCGGAATTCCCATTGCACCAAAAGCAACAGGTGCAGTATTAACTATCAGGCATAGCCCAGCCGCATATAAAGGCTTAAAGCCGAGTCCCACCAACAGTGCCGCAGTAATTGCGACGGGCGCACCAAAACCTGCCGCACCTTCTAAAAACGTACCAAAAGCAAACCCAACTAATAGCATTTGCAGACGTTGATCTTCTGTAATTGACAGAATAGACGAACGAATAACATCAAACTGTCCAGTTTTTACTGAAATCTTATATATAAAAACTGCACCGATAATAATCCATGCAATTGGCCACAGGCCGTAGAAGAATCCATAGACCATTGATGCTAATGCCATTCCAATTGGCATTTTGTATAAAAATAATGAGACCAGAAAGGCTAAAAAAACGGTAATTGTAGCGGCTACACTACCCTTCATGCGAAAAATAGCTAACGCTAAAAAAAAGAAAATAATTGGAACTAGCGCAATAGCACTCGAAATCCAGATATTGCCTATAGGATCATAAATTTGTTGCCACTGTTGAAGCATTGTCTACTCCTTGAAATGCTTAACTACTAGATTGAACAGTTTATTGTACTTAAACACCAAATTGGTATGACCAATTTGGTGTTTAAGAGATAAAATGTGCATTTTGTATTAGCAATATTAGTAATATTAACCCAAAAACACAATATAAAAGATTTAATTTATTTTTTGGTATGACCAATTTTTATAATCTCTTAAAATTTTATACATTAGATTTCTTTCATAATTCACTTTTTACTCAGCTCAAAATTATAGATTCCCACAATTAAATTAAATCTTAATCCTAGTCTTTTGCCAGGGTTGCGATATCGCTCGGCAAGGATTTTGAAGGTTTTCAAAGTTCCAAATACCTGTTCAATTCCAATTCTTCTTTTATTGATTTCTTGGTTATAAAGTTTTAGCTCGAGATCTGGTTTTTAGTGCTTTTTTGCTTTTAATGGCCATAAACTATTTGGATACAATGTATAAATCCCTTGATAGCCTTTATTTGCAAGAGGCTTTGTTGCACAAACCTACCACTGAAAGCTTCTTGGGGAATATAATTTCTAAATGAAGAGGTCTGCACCCAAGATCTATCGTACAACCAGTTGATCTACCTACAATAAAGCCTTGCTCAGTCAAGGAAATATATCAATTTGGTTTGATTCAGCCATCCAATGGTCGCTCGATTGACTCAACAACTGCCGATGCAAAACTTGGATGAAAATGTACTAGCCCAACAACTTCATTCCACCAATCAAGAGCAGTTGATTGCCTATAAAGTGTCTTTATTTGGCTCTGACGTCAGTGTCGTTCAGCATGTGGTAGCAAAAACCCGAGGTGCACCGAAAGATTTAAGCCACCAAGTAGTTGGCTTTAGTACAAAGCAACAAGGTGAGGCTCAGTTATGTGTTACGTCGTGAGGATATTCAAGTGGTGGTAGCAGAGCGGATGTTCCTACGTGGATAATTGCTCAAAAAGATTTTATAATCGGTATTAATACCAATAATTTTGTCTTTATTGCTATGTATAGACTTAATCGTTTTGATTATTCGTCGAGAGCTTAAAGCCTTAGATGAAGTTTCAACCTTTTAAGTCAGCCAAATTTATCAGTGAATGATGCTACTCACTATTTAAAAACCTTAGATGCCAAAGTAATGCCTTCCAAGGTACAGTCCTTTGCCCAAAACTCTAAGCACTTAATACATAAACTGCATCAAAATCCGGAAAATGAAAAAGTATTTAGTTCATACGCCGCCCATGAATTGCGTAGTCCTTTAACCGCGATCAAAACTCATATTCAGCTTGCACAACTGATGGCAGAACAACAGGCAAGCTCGCCCAAATTGCAACAGAGCTTGCAGCAGGTACACCTTGGTATCCGCCGATGTACCCAGCTACTGGAACAGCTTCTAGCACTTTCCTCTACCGATCAAGTACTGAGTGATATCTAGTGCAGTATTGAAATTGCACGGCTCCTGACTCAGGTGATTGCCGATTTACAGTCGCTTTATCCGGAAATTGAACTCAGTTTAACAATTGACTGACCGAGCCTGACCCGAGTTGCCCTACCCGATTTTGAACTAGATACCGTCTTTAAAAACCTACTTAACAATGCTCTATTGCATGCACAGGCAAACACCATTTCAATTGCTATGCTGCATGTGTGCTGATCATTCATAATGATAATCAAAGGTTGAAGATATGCATAATTGGGACAGCGTTTCTGGCATAAATCTCCCTAGCAAAATGGGCATGGGCTAGACTTATATTTGATGAAAATGGTGTTAAACAAATATGGCTATCAGATTCAATTTACAGTGGCGCAACCTCAATATTTAAGCATTCACATCAGCCTCGCTGCAAGCGGATCACTTACTTATGAGAAGACAGGGCTAAATTTAAAGCTGGAATATCAACCCATGTCGTATCAGCAAAATCACGCTGCAAATACTGTTTTAAATAAGCAATGGTATCTTCAGCGATCAAGGGATCTTTGGAGTTATCTGCATGATTAAAAGCAATGGCATATAATTGAACCCCGCGGAGTTTTAACAACTCAAGACTCAGTAAGGTATGATTAATACTGCCTAAACGCCCTGAAGTGACGAGAATCACCGGATAATTATGTGTCTGAATATAATCAATAGTCAGGAACTCTTCGGTTAAGGGCACCATCAGACCACCGGCACCTTCCAGCAAAATACAGTCGTAGGCCGCAGCCAGCTGTTCGGTAGCCTGATGAATCTGTTCAAAGTTAATGGCTCGCCCATCCAGTCGCGCAGCAAGATGCGGTGAAGCCGGATACGTAAAAATTTCCGGCATGGTCAGTTTTTGCTGGTCTTCCTGTAACAATCCACAACCCATAATTGCACGATGCTGTTCGATATCTTCTGATATATCGACATTTCCGGTCTGGATCAGCTTTTGGGTTATGGTACGAATGCCCTGCTCATTCCAATTTTTGGCCAGAAAACCAGTAGTAAAGGTTTTACCAATTGCGGTATCAATGCCGCTGACAAAATAAATCTGTGCGCTCATGCTGTCTTCCGTGCAATGACATAAACCGGATGATAGGTCAGTGCATACTGTTTGCTTTCAGGGTCTTGGAATTGTTGATAGCCGGTATAAAAATCCTGTAAGGACGATTTTGTCCACCGAAACCCCTGTGCCGTCGCCTGTACACCAGTGGCTTTGATATGCTGTAACACCTGTTTCGGATGCTCAAAATGCAAGGTCATCTGTTCTTCTGTCTGCAGCAGAATGTCAAAGCCTAAGGATTCAAGCAGTTCACAGACCTCCGCTAAAGACAGATAATCCAGGCCTTGTCCGGTCAGTGCCTTAATTTCCTTTAAATTATTGTCCGTATAACTGGCAAAACACAGATGCCCAGAGGGATTTAAGGCCTGCGCAATGTTGAGCAACAATGCTTTTAAATCCGAGATCCATTGCAATGCAGAACACGACAGCACCATGTCCAGAGACTGCGGCAGTGGCAAGGTTTCAATATTACCAATCCCCCACAAAAGCCGATCATCTTCCGGGAAATGCTGCTTCACTTCGGCATATAGATCATTTAAAAATAAATGATCAAAGCTGTAATACTGCATAAAAAGCCGGGTAAAAAACCCTGAACCGCAGCCAATTTCCAATACCCGTTGCAAATGTGGTTGTGCTACATGCTGCTGCATGAACTGCATCAACTCTGCCGCTACGGCACTTTGTACCAGCGCATGCTGCTCATAACTGAGATTTGCCTGAGCAAAACGCTGGGCAATCTGTTTGCTGTTCATCGCGGCAAATTCCTCAGCACCTGCAGACATGCGTCCAGCTCATCCGCAGAAATGTTCTGATTCAGGCAGATTCTGAGTCTGGAGGTGTTGGCAGGAACCGTTGGCGGACGTACTGGTAGCACATAAAATCCCTGCTGTTGCATAATTTCAGCCGCCTGAATGGTGCGTTTTGCCTCACCAATCAGTACCGGCACAATTTGCGAGGTTGACGGACAGTGATATCCCAAGTCTTGAATGCCCTGCTGACAGCGTACAGCCAATGCTGCCAAATGTACTCGTCCCGCCTGAAGCTGCTGTACCTTCTGAAAAATAAATCTAGTCCAGGCCATACATAGTGGCGGCTGGGCGGTACTAAAAATTAAAGGTCGCATGCTATTAATCAGATAGTCACGAATCACTGGCGCACAGACCAGATAACCACCAACTGAAGCCAAAGCCTTGCCAAAGGTACCGACCAGGAAATCAATCTGGTCCAATACTTGATACTGTTCTGCGCAGCCCAATCCACGTTCACCGCGCACACCAATTGCATGTGCCTCATCGACATAGAGCATGACTTTTGCAAACTGCTGTTTTAATGCCACCAAAGCAGCTAAATCTGTTTCATCCCCATCCATACTGAAAATTGATTCAGTTACCACAATGATGCGCTGGATAGATTCATCTGACTGATATTTTTCTAAAAACTGAGTCAAATGCTGCAGGTCATTATGGCGGTAACGCACATAGCCAGCTTTGGATAAACGAATCCCGTCGATAATACTGGCATGTACTAGTTTGTCAGCAATGATCATGGTTTTAGCATTACTGAGCGCAGGAAGAATCCCGATATTCATGTGATAACCACTATTAAACAGCAGTACTGAACTTCCAAAAGCCTGTGACATCTGTGCTTCAAGTTGTTCAAAATTGGGAAAGTTTCCCGTCAGTAAACGTGAAGAGCTTGAACTCATATGTCGCTCAGACATCGGCGTGAGGTCAAAAAATTCCTCACGTAGCGTTAAGTTGGATGCCAGACCTAAATAGTCGTTGGATGCCAAATTCAGCATCTCTTGACCATTGAGTTGCAATCGTGGCTGGCTAGAAATATTGGACTTAAACTGGCGATATTGCCCTTGCTGTTTCAAGTCATCTAGCTGCTGCTGGAAATGCTCAAGATGGTTCATGCTACTGTCTCTATCTGCTGAATCATCTCCCGCATATGCTTTAATAAAGTTTCAAGTTGCTGTGTTGAAATTACATATGGCGGCATGACATAGACCAGACGGCCAAAAGGACGAATCCAGACGCCACGGCATACACATTCAGCCTGAAAACGAGCCAAATCAACAGTTCGATGTAGCTCAACCACGCCAATTGCGCCGAGGACACGCACATCTTTGACTTGTGCCAAGGATTTTAAATCCAGTAAATATTGTTCTAGTGTACTTTCAATCTGTTGAATACGCGTCTGCCAGTCTTGAGCCAGTAACAGCTGGGTACTTTTCAATGCGACCGCGCAGGCCAACGGATTAGCCATAAAAGTTGGGCCATGCATAAACACACCCGCTTCACCACTTGAAATCGTCTCTGCTACATGGCGAGTGGTTAAGGTCGCTGACAGGGTCATATAACCACCAGTCAATGCCTTACCGATACACATAATGTCTGGTGTGACCTGAGCGTGTTCATAAGCAAATAGTTTTCCAGTGCGGCCAAAACCGGTGGCAATTTCATCTAAAATCAGCAGTACATCGTACTTTTCACACAACAACTTAGCTTGCTTTAAATATTCTGGATGATAGAAACGCATCCCCCCTGCACCTTGCACAATCGGCTCGATGATCATGGCAGCAATCTGCTGATGCTGCAGTGCCAGTATGCGCTCAAGTGGCTGTATATCTTCGGGTTGCCATGCCCCATCAAAACGGCTTTGAGGTGCCGGAACAAATAAACGGTTCGGCAAACTCGAACCAAAAATTTGATGCATACCAGTTACAGGATCACAAACCGACATGGCATTCCAGGTGTCGCCATGATAGCCAGAGCGTGTGGTAACAAAGTTAGTTTTTTGTGGTTGCTGACGTGCATTCCAATATTGCACAGCCATTTTCAACGCCACCTCAACCGCGACCGAGCCGGAATCGGCAAAGAAAATTTTATCCAGTTCAGGCGCCGTGATCTCGAGTAGCAGTTTAGACACATCAATCGCAGGCTGATGAGTCAAACCACCAAACATGATATGTGACATCGACTCTAATTGTTTTGTTACGGCCTGATTGAGTTCAGAATGATTATAACCGTGAATTGTGCACCACCAGGACGACATGCCATCAATCAGCTCGGTACCATCTTCAAGTTCAATGACTGCACCATGTGCAGCTTTAACTTTGTAACATGGCAAGGGTTGTGTCATGGAGGTATAAGGATGCCAAATATGCTGTTGATCAAAAGCGTCCTGCACAGAATTTACCCCAATTATTAAAACTAAAACTGATCTTAGCGCGTTAAATCTGAAAATGAAACGTCAAGAGCTACCAATCTCTTTTTGCTTAAGCCAGATCGGCTAAAAATTTTAAAATTGGCTCAACAAGTAACTTGGTATCAAAAAGGATGGCATCGTGCGTGCCCTGTATTTTTACCAAATTCAGATTTTGGGTTGTTAAAAACACAGATTCTTGACTAACTTTGTAAGGAACCAACATATCATTCTCGGAAAATATAAATAGCATCTTGACTGAATGATTTTTTAAGATATCCACTAGATTTAATTGCTGCAATAGATAAAGATGCTTAACCTGATAGTTTAAATCAATACTATTTAACTGTTGGTGCAATAATTTTGCACGTTCACGCGCTGCTGCGCCAGCTAAAGTGACCAAGGTACAGAAGCGCTGCATCCCGCGTTTTGGATCAGCCAGTATGGAGGATTTAAATTGTGTATATTGTTCAACTGGCATTGCCTGTGGCCATGCTTCGTTGGCCACGAAACAGGGATTTGACATACAGCAAATCACTGGCTTGGCAATTTTCAGTTGTTGCTGGATTTCATTAGCCAGCAAAAGTGCCAACTGTCCACCCAAAGACCATCCCATCAAGACATCAATAGAACTCGCCTGCCTGACTTTTTCGGCCAAAATACTTTCCACGTTAGGATCAAAAATATCCCATACTTCAACTTGATGCTGCTGCCGTAACTGTTCTACAAACGGGGTTAAGACCGCTGTTCCTAGCCCCCAACCCGTAATCATCAGTATCTTCATTTTGTCTGCTCCAATAAAAAGGGACCAATTCAAGTTGAAATGATCCCTGTTTGTTACACGATTAATTAAGCAGGTTGCATCGCATCTACAGCCAATTCTTTAGCTGTTTTCTTGGCAGCTTCAGCTTTTAAGCCTAATTTAGCAAACAAGACTTTGTCTTTACCTTCACCACTGTTCGGGGCAGTAAGCAATTTATCACCTGAAAATAATGAGTTAGCTCCAGCCATAAATGCCAGTGCCTGATCAGAGTCAGAGAGAGATTCACGACCTGCCGACAAGCGGATATAACTCTTCGGCATAATAATCCGTGCTACCGCAATAGTACGAATCCAGTCAATCACATCCAGTTTTTCAACATCGGCCAGTGGTGTGCCTTCAATAGGAACCAGCATATTTATGGGCACCGAACCCGGGTGAATCGGCATAGTCGCTAGTTCAAATAACAAACCGACTCGGTCTTGTACGCCTTCGCCCAAGCCGACAATACCGCCACTACAGACATTAATTCCGGCATTACGCACATGATCAAGCGTATTTAAGCGGTCATCAAAGCTACGTGTACTGATGACATTGGCATAATATTCACGTGAGGTATCAAGGTTGTGGTTGTAATAATCTAGCCCTGCATCTTTCAGACGTTCCGCCTGTGAGGCATTCAGCATCCCTAGGGTCATACAGGTTTCCATGCCCAGTTTCTTGACTTCCTGCACCAATTCCAGCACATACGGCATATCGCGTTCATGCGGGTTACGCCATGCTGCGCCCATGCAAAAACGGGTCGAACCGGAAGCTTTGGCCTGTTTGGCTTCAGCAATCGCCTTTTGTACTTCTACGCGTTTTTCAATTTCCAGATCAGTATCATAATGTGCAGATTGCGAACAGTATTTACAATCTTCCGGACAACGGCCCGTTTTAATTGAAAGCAGAGTACTGACCTGAACAGTATTCGGTTCAAAGTTTTGGCGATGAATTTGCTGTGCCTGAAACAGTAAATCCATTAAAGGCAAGTCATAAATTTCTTGTATTTCGGCACGTGACCAATCATTACGGATCATCTTGTCTGCATCATCTAAAATTCCATTGAGTAAATCATACGCTGTTTTTTTTATTTTTCTTTAGCGTTTTCTTTCATATTCATTGCCTGCTTAAAATAGCTTTAGTGTATCAAGCTATTTTGAAAGCTTATTTAACTCGAATCCTGCTTAAGCCGATGATTCCTTAATTTGAATTGTTGGCTTATTTTGATGAGTGAGTTGATATGCATATAGTGAGGTGTAAATTCCACTCAGAAACCCATGAAGACTACGTGCTTTACTCGTCACTAAATTGTATTGCCCCTTCAATAAACTGAATAATGTTTCTATCTTATTGCGTTGTCTTAGGTGATATTCATCTGATGCACAAAGTTGAATAGCCTGCATATTCTTTCGATGATAAATAATTAAATCAATACCTTGATGTTTCAATCTAATTTTTAATTCTTGGCTGATGTAACCTCGATCCCCGTAAAGTTTTGCTTCTACACCAGCAACCAATTGCTCAACCATTTTTATGTCAGCAACATGTCCATTCGATAAAGCAGAACAGGCAATTTCACCAAATTGATTCATCGCAATATGTAATTTATAGCCATAAAACCAGCCCATTGAGCTTCTACCACGTGATGCAATTTGGACTAATGATTTATGATGCTGAATACGTTGAGTTTTACAAACTGGCAGAGTTGTTGAATCAATCCATAAATATTGTGTACCTTGGCCTTTCATCAGTGCCACATGTAAAGCGTGTAAAGCTAATTCATGCATATTGATCAGATGAATCATCCTTTGATAGCAAGGCAAGTACTTAAATAAATGGCTTTTATCTTCTTTTAGCCAGGTGAAAAAGGCTTTGAAATTATTGAAATGAGAGCATTTGTACCAAATGGCAATAAAGCAAATTTCTGAAATTGTAAGTTGAGCAGTTCTGATTCTTAAGGAACCACGGTTTTGTTTGAGAAACTCCCAATAAGTTGATTCAAATTTAAGAAAAAATCATTAATTACGCTGAATAATTCGGTACTATTGAACATCAGGACTAGAGTTGTGAGTTTGGTGTGGTAACTCAACTGATGGCTCTAGTCCTCTTATTTTTCAAGTCAATTTCTTATCCGCGATTCGGGTTAATTAAGGATGCATAAGCTTCCTTTTTTATAGACAAATGTACAAGAAACAATACTATAACTTTACACTAGTTCTATCTGCATACCTTTGATTTATACTAGCCGGATAACATTACCGGCTTTAAATCAGTTTAGCGACTTTATGAACTTAAAGAAAAATAAAAGACAGCTTGTCTGGGGGTTAAATCTGCTTGCATCGATGATGTATGGCAGCTTTGCTCATGCGCAGAGCATCAGCTTTCAGGACGCTGAACGTCAGTTATTGCAAAACTCTTATAGCAGCCAAGCCTATCAAAGTCTGGAGCAGGCTTCAAAACTTGAAGCTGAAGCAGTAAAAGGCGTAGGTCTGCCGCGTGTCGATCTGAATGTTCGTGCGTATGCCTTTCATAATGAACTCGATCTGCCTTTAGGTGCATTAAAAAATAATTTAGAGCAATCCTTAACGGATGGTGTCAATAATAGAATTGATGAACTGAACTTAGGTGATCTGGCTGACCCGCTAAAAAATAGTTTAAGACAACCTATTCAAAATGGAGTTGGCTTAATTCCTGATAGTTCGCATGTCGTGCTGGATGATCAGGTGATTCGCCCGACGGTTTCAGTCATGATGCCGCTTTATACCGGTGGACTGACAAGCAACGCCAAAGAAATCGCCAATATTCAGGTCGGTCGTAGTCAGCTCAGCAACAAACAGCAGCAAGATACGCAGCGTTTTGAACTGATTCAAAGTTATTTCAATGTCCAGCTCCAAAAGCAACTGCATGCAGCAGCACTGTTTAACTTGAATGCCATGCAGCAGCATTATCGCAACGCCTTAAAGATGGAACAGCAAGGTTTTATCAGTAAAGGCCAGCGCATGCAATTTGAAGTGGCACGTAATAATGCCGAACGCAGCCAGCAAAACACACAAGCCAATTTGAATGCTGCGCTGTTCCAGCTGAATAATCTGCTTCAGGAAAGTAGCATCACCGAACTTTCGACGCCTTTATTTGTCAATAAAACCGAGCCACAGGCCTTAAATCATCTGCTAAAAACTTTTAGTCAGAACTCTGCGTTGATTCAAAAAATGCAGCTGGATACCCAATTGGCCCAAGCCAATGTCAAAGCCCAGCAAGCGGCAAAAAAACCGAATGTTTTTGCTTTTGGTGAATATAGTCTGGATCAAAATGAAAACTGGATTGTCGGAGTTGCCGCACGTTATAACCTGTTTTCCGGAATTGATAAAAACAAAAATATTCAGGCTGCCGAACTCAAACGCTCTGCTACAGAATTACTCACTGCACGCACCCAGCAAGAAATTGAAAATCTGATTTATAAATCTTATAGCGAAGCACTCAGCGCACAGCAAAGTGATGCGCTTCTGGCACAAAACTTGAAAGCCGCACAGGAAAATTTACGCATCCAAGAATTGTCTTTTAAAGAAGATATGGGCACCGCCACACAGGTCATCGATGCACAAAATATGCTGAGCGGACTACGAGCTGAAACTGCCTTGAATGCCTACAAATATGTGATGTCACTGGCCACCCTATTACAAAGCCATGGCTCGATTGCAGAATTTCCGAACTACATCCAACATACCAACACCCACTCTATTCGCTAATGGAGCCGAACATGAACGAAGATCAAAAATCCAATGATCCTGTGAATGAAGCGGCTTCATCCAGCGATACAGAAAAATCGCCTGCACAACAGGTAGAAACAAAAACTGAAATAGAAAATAACGCGACGACTTCCACCGAGCATGAACAAGCTCCTGAAATCTCCAAAAAGAAAAAATATTTATTGCTCGCCCTGATTCCAGTTCTGCTGGCAGTCATCGCTTTTGGATTATGGAAAAGCTACCAACCGGCTCCGCTGGAATTGCAGGGTCGTGTAGAAGCTGAAACAATTCAGGTGGCGACCAAAGTGCCAAGCCGTATTGAAGAAATTTATGTAGAAGAAGGTCAGCGGGTCAAAAAAGGCGATGTACTGGTGCGCTTAAACAGCCCGGAAATTCAGGCCAAAAAACAGCAAGCCGCAGCGGCTTTACAATCTGCGCTGGCCTTACAATCGACTGCTGAACGTGGCTCGCAGGAAGAAAATATCGCCAGTCTGTATGCCAACTGGCAATCGCTGAAAGCACAGCAAAATTTAG
>NZ_JAMXXP010000049.1 GCF_024129355.1 Acinetobacter lwoffii
TTTTGCCACCGGGTGTCCTGAATATCGTCAATGGTTATGGGGTTGAAGTCGGTCGCCCGCTAGCCACCAACCCACGCATTGCCAAGATTGCGTTTACCGGTTCTACCTCCGTCGGTCAGATGATCATGCAATATGCGACTGAAAATATTATTCCGGTGACTCTGGAACTTGGCGGTAAATCACCAAACTTGTTCTTTGCCGACATTATGGATCAGGAAGACGATTATCTGGACAAAGCGCTGGAAGGTTTTGCCATGTTTGCCCTGAACCAGGGTGAAATCTGCACCTGTCCATCGCGTGCGCTGATCCAGGAAAGTATTGCTGACGAATTTCTGGCGCGTGCCGTTGAACGGGTGAAACGGATTAAAACCGGGCATCCGCTGGATACTGACACCATGATTGGCGCGCAAGCCTCACAGGAACAGCAGGACAAGATTCTGGGCTGTATTGCCACTGGTCGTGAAGAAGGCGCACAGATCCTGACTGGTGGTGAAGCACGTCAGGAAGTGGGTCAAGGTTTCTATATTGAGCCGACTATCTTTAAAGGCACCAATGACATGAAGACCTTCCAGGATGAAATCTTCGGGCCTGTATTGGCTGTGACCACCTTTAAAGACTTTGATGATGCGATCAAGATCGCCAATGATACGATTTATGGACTCGGTGCCGGTGTCTGGTCACGCTCAGCGCATACCTCTTACCGTGCAGGCCGTGCTATTCAGGCAGGTCGGGTCTGGACTAACTGTTATCACATCTACCCTGCGCATGCGGCTTTCGGTGGCTATAAAAAATCCGGCATTGGTCGTGAGAATCACAGAATGATGCTGGATCATTATCAACAAACCAAAAATCTGTTAGTGAGCTATTCGACCAAACCAGCCGGGTTCTTTTAAGAAGTGAAATACATTCAAAGCGAACTTCGGTTCGCTTTGAATGTATGGTAGCTAGCTTTCACAAAATATCAGCAACATCTTCAAGCTGCGGCCAATTCAAATAAAGTTTTTAGTCTATAAACACTTTTTTTAAAGGAAAGAGCATCACCTCAAATTTCTATTTGCAATAGTGTCATTTCAAGATAATTTCACTCTATAAAGATTTCGCCACATTCTCCAGCCATTGAGTGCCAGAAGAATAAAAATAAAATAAAGCACGGCGGTTAAATACAATGACTTATAGCTATACATGCCGACATAAATCACATCTAACACACACCATAATCCCCAGCTTTCAATATATTTTTTTGCCGCCCAATAACTTGCCACCAAGCTAAAAGAGGCTAACATGGAATCCAACCAAGGGAGTGATGCTGTGGTGAAATGAGCAAATAAAGCGCCAATCACCAGACCAGCGACGATACCCACAATCAGGCTATATACCCAGATTTTCTGATTCAAATAGCCAACTTGTACGCTGAGATCCTGATCTTGATCTTTTTTCGTCCAGCTATACCATCCATACAGTTGCATCAAGATAAATACAGCTTGTAATGCTGCGTCTGCAAATAAATTGACACGATAAAAAATAATGATATACAGAAATACAGCGACAATATTCACCAACCAGCAGGCTTTATATTGTTTAGACGTCAACCAGACACCTAAAACGTTTAAAATAAACGCTGCAATTTCTATATTTTCCATAGCAATATAACCTGATTAAGCAGCCAATTTAGAAGTTCAGATTGAATGACAAGGTTGCTGTACGCGGCGAACCCAAGAATAAATAATCGTCACCCAAAAATTCACCTGCATCACGCCAGTATTTCTTGTTGAACAGATTATTAATATTCAAGCGTAGCAATGCATCGGTCGTATTTAGTTTAAATTGATAAGCAGCGCCTAAATCAACCACACTATAACCTGCAACTTTCGCAGCACCCTCTTTGTTGGCATATTTGCTGGAACTGTATTGACCACCTGCCAGAACAGTGAAACCTGCAATGCTCGGTACGTTATAGCGAAGATGTGTTGCGAAACGAGCTTTTGGCACGTTTTGCGCCTGATGATTACCATATTCAACCGCTTCTACATTTTCTAAACGGGCTTTAGTCAAGGCAAAAGATGAAGTTAAGGCCAGATGATCGGTTAATGCACCATTCAGTCCGAGCTCCAGACCCTGACTATGTTGTTCGCCTTCCGCAACAAAATAGCGAAGTCCTGAAATCGGCTTGCTATATTGGTTGTCTTGGCGTAAATCAAATAGCGAGGCAATCAATAAGAACTGCTTGATCTGTTGTTTGAAACCAACTTCATATTGCTCTGAGTAGATCGGTGCTAGGGTTTCAGCAGCATTCTCTGCAAACCAAGGTGCTGATTTTCCATCTGACAAGCCTTTGGCATACGAGGCATAGACGGTAGTCGATTCCAAGGGGCTATAGCTGATTGCGAATTGCGGTAAAAATTTAGCTAAATCGGTATCGCGGACTTTTATTACCTGCTTACCCTCTGCATCATAAGCATGTGCTTGCTCATCAAGCTCGATCCATTTTCCGCCAATTAAAGTGGTCCAATGTTCATTCCATTCAATACGGTCTAATGCTGTAAATGCAGTTTGTTTACTTTTAAGTGCTTGATATTTTGGTCCAGCATTCGCTGTTACTGGGGAAAAATCTATGGTTTCTGTATAAATATTACCTACACCAATCCATTCATTGACACCAGCAAAACGATCTCGCGATTTATTGGTTTGTGTAATATCAAAATTTAGATAATGTTGCGCCCAATTGGTATCAATCACCCCATCTAGTTTGACTTTAAATTGGTTGGTTTTAAAGGTTTCATCTGGATTCTGATAATCGTAAATATCATACTCGCCAGCTTTACCAAACGTGTTACAGGAATACTCTTCCAGACAGCCTTCCCGATAATAACCATAAGCAAAGCTTGAATAGTCATCAACTCTGGATTTACTGTATGCTGCAACGAGTCCCAGATTCCAGTCATCATTCAATGCATAGCTATATTTTAAACTGCTATTCAGACTATCGATCGTGACCGGTTTGCCCCAAGTCTGATAACCCAGCAATCGGTCCCATTTCACATTTTCTGGGACTTTACCATCCAGTAATTGATAACCTGGCACTGATTTTTGTTCGGAACGCTGTGCTTCAAGATCAAATTCTAATTTGGATTGCTCAGATGTTTTCCAATCTAAGGCCAATGCCGCTAGATAGCGTTCACCATCGACATGATCGACATAAGACTCCATCTGTTCATTCACCAGATTGATGCGATATCCGAATTGTTGCTCATCACCCCAAAAACCACCGAGATCAGTTGCCACTGAAAACTGGCCGTGTTGATCGGCCGAGAATGTCAGTGCCTGAATATCTTTCGGTCGCTTGGTGACATAATTCACAACCCCACCCGGGGTCGACATCCCACTTTGAATCGCGGACATGCCTTTTAAAATTTCCACACGTTCTTTATTTTCAAGTGCGACGTTTTGTTCACCACGAATCACATTGCCATTAATGAGGTAGCTAGATGCCAAATCGAGTGCAAAGCCACGCGAGACAAAGTTTGGATAATAGCCAATTGCAGCATAGCCCTCACCGATGGCTGCATCATTTTTTATAACATCGCTCAGCACACGAGCATGTTGTTCAGCAATGAGATCAGCAGTCAAAATAGAGACCGATGCAGGTATTTTTTGCAGACTGTCCGTAGCAAATCCCTCAACATTCACTTTAGCACTCGAGTAAGGAATGCTTTGATCGGCTGTGATAACAATCGTGTCAAGCTTTTGAACATCGTCTTCAGCATAAGTCAGCGGGACTAAACACAGCTGCGACAGAATGATCATATTTAAAGATCGGATTAATACATTCTGTTTGAGTTGACGAGTGTTCATACGAAACCTTATGTCTGTGAAGTGGGTGATGATGCTGGGTTTAGAGAGAGCATTGAGAAGATTGCAATTCATCTTGAATGAGCCGGGTTAAGGTCTGGGTAAATTGTTGACCTTGTTCGCCAAAGAACCAGTCCACATGACCGATAATCCAGTCGTAATAAGCAGCATCTGCATGTTGCTGGTTTTGAGTAATCCCAACAAAATACTCAAGCTCTGAAAAAGCGAAATCCAAATGCACAATTTTCAGTAGTTCTGGCAAAATACTAAAATCTTCTTGTGGATGTATTTCGGAAAAATAAGCATGGAGAAAAGCGGTTAAACCGGCTTCATCAATCGGAATATGTGGGTTCTGCTTTAATTCCAACCAATCAATGAAATTACGTTCAATCGTCACAGCCAGATCATAAAGTGCCGAATTTCGGTCAGATAAACCAAAATCAATTACGGCAGTAATCTCCGCTTTGGCATCCGGTGCTGACCAGAATAGATTAGAAGCGTGTAAATCGTTATGGGTCCAAATTCTGCTTGCCTGTTGCAATACAGGCTGAATACGCTGGTGAACCTGTAAGATTTGATCTAAAAAGTAAGGATCTAAATTTTTGTCGGCACAGTAACGGCTTAATTCTGGACTGTTTACAATGCGCCGTTGAATGGCTGTAACGATATTTTCACTGTCTAAAAGCTGCTGATTGGACAATAAATAAGATGCTGATCGGCCTTGGTGCTCAGGAAAATCCTGCATGGCCATATGTAACTTTGCCAGCAATTGCCCCGCTTTCGCAGCATGTTCAGCATAGAAAAAAGGTTTCCAGGATTGCTGATCTGCATACAGATCTAAGCCGACTGCTTTTGCATAGACTTCATAGGTCCAGTCACCTAGCTCTAAAGCGGTCAGACCTTGATTTGAGCTAATCAATGCTGCAACAGGAATTTCTTTGCTAGCTAAATGCTGAAGAACGGCATGCTCCTGTAAAATATCGCGGGCACGACGAAAGGAACAATGGCTGCGCTTAATCAAATACTGATGCGCGACTGCTTCATCCCTGATCACAAAATCCTGCTCCACCTTGACCAGAGCCGCAGATGAAAATGGCCGGGGACTATACCACAAAATCTCAAAATGACCTTGTAAACAGGAATATTGCTGCTGCAGACTTTGTAATTCTGGATCAGAAATATGTGCCCAGTCTTTATTTTCCCAGGCATTGCCCATACCATGACCTAAATCATTGGTAATTATGGTCATCATCACTATTCCTGAGCTAGATCATTATCTAATAATGGAAAATCATCGTTTAGGCGAACAAGCAAACAGTATTTTTAAATACATTTAATATTGAAGACACGCCCTAAAATTAAGTGGTACATACCAGTATTAAATTGAAGGCAAGTTTAGCCTTATAAATATAAAAATAGAATAGATCTCTCGCATAAATCAGAAAATGATCTTCTTTTTGGTTAATATTCGAACTCCAGATTTCTTAGCATTCGCGCATAATCTGCGGATGAAATACATCAATTCAAACAAGCTTTCTGATCCTCAGTTCAAGCGATAACATAGTTTTGAAATGCACCGTAATTCATTTTCATGACTTCACTAAGTAGCTCTTTAAATCCATGTTCCTCAGCAGCAAATTCTACCAGTGATTCATTGTTCAGATCAGTAACACATGCCATGGTTGTACACTTGAATGATTTTGGTCTTTAATGAAGTTCTTTAACGGCTCAGTATGGATTGCCCAGGTATCGAAGTCTTTCATCTGTATCTGACGAACTTCAATGTCATTGATTTTGATGCTTCGATTCGTTTCTAAAAAAAATCATTCATAATGATGTCTCAAATTAGATTTTAATGACAAAAAAATACCCTGATGGTTATCCCATCAGAGCTAAATATAAAATTATTTATTTCTTAATTTGAAATACTTTGATCAATCAGTTTCTCAATAATATTAGAGGCAAGGCAGAGTAAAACTTGAAGTGCGACATAAACCACCTAATTAATTTAAAGGGTATGGAGTATATAAAATTGTCATACCATCATCTTAACTTTGAAGATCGTACTGCATTAATGCTTGAGTCAAGAAAAGAAGGCTTTTCACCAAGAAAATTTGCCGAACTCATTAAAAGACATCCAAGTACGATCTATGGTGAGCTTAAAAGAAATAGTATCAATGACGTTTATCAAGCTCGATATGCTTCTGATAACACCTTCGCTAGACGTAGACGTAGTCACAGAAAGCTCAAAATCGATTCAATCCTCTGGAGATTTATTGTTGAAGCGATCCGTTGTTTATGGTCTCCTCAGCAAATATCGAAGCGTTTAAAGACAATTCCTGATTTGGATCAAACAATGAATGTAAGCCATACAACGATTTATTCAACGATACGAGCATTACCAAAGGGTGAGTTGAAAAAAGACTTATTATCCTGTCTGCATCATGAAAATAAAAAGCGAAAAGCTAACGGTGAACCTAAAAAAGATTCTATATTACAGGATATTAAAACTATTCATGAGCGCCCAGCCGAAGTTCAAGAAAGATACCGGGTCATTGGGAAGCCGATTTAATTAAAGGTAAAGACAATAAAAGTTCGATAGCAACACTTATTGAACGAAATACACAGCTCTGTATCTTGGCAACATTATCTGATGCAAAGGCAGAATCAGTGCGCAAGGCTTTAACTAAAGCTCTGAAATATTTACCTGAGAACTGCGTGAAACGTTGACCTATGACCGTGGACGTGAGATGGTAAAATTTAGGCATAGATGTATATTTCTGTGACCCACATTCACCATGGCAAAAAGGCACATGCGAAAATATGAATGGTTTAATTAGGCAATATTACCTAAAGGGATTGATTTAAATCAGGCAGATCAGCATTATTTAAATCAAGTTGCCATGTCACTGAATACTCGTCCTAGAAAAGCGTTAGATTGGCTTACACTATTAGAGAAATTTTCTCAGCTTATTGATTATCATAAGGCTTTTGAAACTATCGCACCTCATGTTTGAATTCGCCCGCCTAAGGTGCTTTGATTCAGTTCTATTGAAGCTTTAAGATAATTTTCAAGCTTAATCTATACAGGTATATTTTGTTGAATTACGTTTTTTTATTAAGATATTTAAGGGAAAATTCTTACGGAAAAAATGTTTTTTATCACTGAACCATATACAAGTAGCTAAATTATCGTGCAATTTTTCAACCATCATTGGATGACTACCGTAAACTAGGTAAACAATATCACCAATATAGATATTATTCATCTTTAGTCAGCCAAGCATAAGATCAAAATTCTGAAACTTCTGATAAATAAATTAATGCCATCAATTGAGAACTTTTTTTAAGCTGAGAAAGCATTTATAAAGTCCAATTAAGTCCTTGTCCCATTTCATAAATAATGAGTATTAATGCAATTACCATTAGTGAAATCACAATGGCCTCGACCTTAGTGAGCATCTTAAATTCTCCACCTTTCATCTTTTATATAATAAACAAAGTGAACAATAAATAACAATAAGGTTACAAAAAAATTACTGGATGTTACAAAGATAGGGCTGGTAAAGAAAAATCTCTCAGAGGAGGTGCTAATTCTTTTCAAACTTAACCTTATGTACTGGGCGATGTCCTATATAAGACTCATGACCTACTGCGATCATATCAACACCACCTTCTTCTTCTAAACTTAATAAGAAAGCATGGACACCCTGCATGTCATTTAACTCAATATTATTGCTGATCCATTTCATCGTACCTGGTTCCATATTGTTTATTTCTTCTTGGATTTTATTGTAGGGGGGATTACCGCAGTTGACCATTTGCTATGCTCTTTTTATAATTTGCCATTAAATTATCTTCGCTATAAAAGATTTTTAAGAAAATCGGTCTGTATTTGGCCAATTAACGCTACAAAAAAAACTCATCCGATAAGTATTCTTACCTAAACCCAAGGTTCTATAACTTGGATCCTGAATATCTTACATACGCAGACATAGCTCATACATCGGAATTTAAACTTAGCCTCTACACTGAAATTAAGTTTTAGAAACATAGAGGAAATTCAGATGGAAAAGTATTCAAAGATTCTAATCCTGAGCTTATTTGGATTTACTGGAACAGTAGCTATTGCAGATGAATCCATTCCAATAGAAGCAACTGCCGCCGCCGAAGCACAACAGGTTGCTTTAGATTATGGAAATGAGAAAGACAAAAAATCTGAATCATCTGAAAGCCCTTAATTAAAGGAATGCCGGTCAGTTAAGAAATTGACTGGCATTTTCTTGGGTATTTCTGTGGTGTCCCTTTCATAACTCGTGGGCAACTCCTCACTCCCTCTCAGGCAAAACATATCTCTTAGATTTTTCCAGTAAACTTTCTAAATGTTTAGGTAAATTACCTGCGGAGTTTAAAGAGTCGAATCTTAATATATTCAGAATGCCAATAGATGCAATATGAAAGCTGGTTCTCAAAGGACTGACTTTTGCACGTTGAGCCATATGTTTCATTGTCTTCTTAGAATATTATAGGCAATACCCCCCATAATTCTTGATAAACTAAATCAGGTTGCTTGCTCCTCAAATGCTTGCCCTCCTGTAAATCACTTTTGATTTCTCGGTAACACATTTTTATTTCCCAGCGCTGAGCATAAAGCTTCGCCAAGCCTATCAGTGGATATGTCTTTGGGTCCATTAATAAAGTGATATAACGTCTAATTTTCCCTGCCTGCTTAACCTCAATCAAACGCGCTTCCCAATACCCTGTTGCCATTAGAGGCCAAAAGCCGCTGTAAACTGGATCCTGAACTAAAAATCTATAATCAGGAAATCAATAAAGAAGAATAGAAATTAAGTATGGATTGGCAGTCTAAAAACTTTCAAAATGCTTTCAGAACGTTATCGCAATAGAGCTAAAAGCCCCCCTTTTGAGATTCAATCTAGTTGCTGGAATTTATAATTTGCAACTGAGTAAGAATGATTTATGAAGGCGGTCTAATGCTAATCTAAGAAAATAAAAAAAATCCTAAAACCATTTAACTTCTTAGGATTTGAATGGGCAGGATATAAATATAAGCTTATGCTTGAATATCTAAGGTCATTTCAATTTTGTCCTGTGACCAGATTTCGATGTCATATTCAATCACTAGATCATCTGATTTTGAAATACGTTCAATATAAGTGGCGGTTTGACTTAAAGGAATACCTAAGTGCTGGCTCTCAAAATGAGACACACCGGTATTTTTAATTTTTAACTGACTACTCGTGTAATTATAATGAAAGTGATTTTTAATGACATCTTGTACCGAAGTAATCACATCATAATTCAGCACATTTGGAAACAGCGCAACAGGTAAATAATTATATTCTAGAAGTACAGGTACATCATCAGCATAACGTAAACGAATAATTTCAATAAAGCCCAATTTACGATTTTCTTCACTAAAAAGATTACTGTGATCCAATCGCTCCAACTGTCTGGTCGAGATTAGTTCAGTTCTGACATTAAAACCCTGTGCCTTCATATAAGAACGAAAATTTTCAATTGAGTTTGGAGAATATTGAATTTTTTTATTACTCACGAACCAGCCGAGATTTTGCCGTTTGAAAATTTTATCTTCGGCACGAAGCTGTTCATAGGCCTTACGCACTGTTTCCCTTGAACAGTCAAACTTTAATGCCAAGTACCGTTCGGATGGAATCATTTGATTAGAACTATAATTTTTCAATTCAGCCTCAATCAAATCTCTGATTTCCATATACTTCATTCAGTGAATCCAGTGAGTGCTCATAAATGATAAAGATAGTACTAAATTAAAGAACAGAGGAAGATTAAAAACAAGGTACGATCAGTAAAAAGATGCATTCCCTTGTTTTAATGAGAATGTTTAGCAGCATGATTAATACGTGATTCTGAGAGAATATCGTTGTCCATTCATAATGTTATCATTTATGCAAAAAGAATAGACTAAATTTGTCTAGGAGAGTGGTGACGGTTCAATCTAACTAAAAGGCATCTACCAAATGGCGGCTATTCGTAATAGTCGACTGAGAAAATCACGTACCTTGATTCTAAGCAGTTATTGCCCACCTCCATACTAGCACGTTTCCTGGCACAGTCCCTATCTGTACACTTGAATGCCTTTGACTATCTAAAGGTAATCTTTAAGAAAATGGGATTTATAGGGCAATATACTAAGATCTCTAGATCTGTTGAATTCGGCAAGCTCACTGAGTGTGGTTCCGTAACGTGACACTAGGTAACGTCTTGGGCTGCTGTCTGTAGGCAAAAATTAAAGCTGTGGTTTAAGGCTGGCATATTTTAAGATTTATTTTAATTTACCACTGATGTCTGGATTTTTAGCTAATTATACCATATCCAAAAAACATATATTTACTAATAATTGCTTAGGCTATTTATTATAAAAAACAACCATATATCATTGATATATGAACATTTATTTCTATTTTTTCTATAGACATAAATTAATTAATTTTTTAGGCCCCCATACACTATCTAAGCTGAGTCAATTAAAACCTGGTATAAGTCAATGTCACATTGACTTATAGAAATAATATTTAAAAACCTTTTTTTATTTTGAATTAGGGTGTCATCAATTAGCTTGAGAAAATCCTACCGGTCCTCATAATTTCTTCATGAATAAACGCTATGCATTAATAGATGATTGGTGGGAACAGGTTAAAGATCTGTTACCTGGACGAATGGGTACTGTTGGAGTAACGGCCAAAGATAACCGACTATTTGTTGAAGCGCTATCGTTCAGGTATCCCGTGGCGAGACTTACCCGAACGCTTCGGTGATTTTAGAGTAGTGCATACTCGTTTTAGTCTTTGGGCTAAAACAGGTGTGTGGCAGAGAGTCTTTGAAGTGCTGTCACATGACCGTGACAATGAATATGTGATGTTAGACTGCACCCCATTGTACGTGCTTACCAACACAGCGCTGGGGGGAAATCAGGCGAATAGGCGCAGTAAAGGGGGCTTAAGCACCAAAATTCATGCCCGTACTGATGCTTTAGGCAACCCGACAGGATTTTATCTCACGGATGGGCAGGTTCATGACTTAAACGGTTCAGATGTTTTGCTGGACTTATCGTTGAGCCAGACCTGGCTTATGGATAAAGCCTACAACTCCAGGGATCGGGTCATTGATCTAATTTTAGAGGCGAAGGGTCAAGTTGTGATGCCAGCGAAAAGTAATTCTATTGATCAGCATGATTATGATTGACATATCTACAAGGCAAGACATCTGATCGAGAAATTTTTTGCCAAGCTCAAACAATATCGTGCTATTGCCACACGCTATGATAAATTGGCTCAAAACTTCTTATCAGCGATCTATCTGGCTTAATTGATGACACGCCCTAGTTTGAGATTGTCAAAAAAAAGTGTAGCAAATTGCTACACTTTTTCACTTTTCTGAATCAGCTGTTTTAAAAAATCTTCTAGTTGTAAGAGACTAGCTTCGTCAATTTCCGAGATATTCAGAGAAACCTTAAGCTGTTTTTGATTTAGTTTGATATTCCCCGCAATCTTACCTGCATATTCAATTTTTCTAACCACAGATGTTGTGGTCAGTTTTCCTGGATCCTGACTCAATATTTTTTCAGCATAGGCAGTAACTTTACTTTGCTCTAGTTTTTTGTCTTTTACTTTTTCCCAAGCCCCTAGCAAAGCCTTTTCGGCCTCAGAAAGTTGCTCTATATGATCCGACAGAAATTTTTTGAATGCAGTTGCAGCAGTACGACCTAGTAGGCCTGGTTCCACATCAAGGTCATTTAAAATTACTTGAGGCAGTTTTTCGTACGCTAAATACTTGTACATATCTTCGCGATTTAAACCCAGTGAATTGGCTAAACGTTGCTTGTTTTTCTTTAACTTCTCATCAAGTGAGTTCAGGCCAATAAAAATTTCATAATCTGTCAGGTCCTGACGCTTTAAATTCTCTGCTAAGGTTAACAAAGATGCTTCTACATTATTCGCATCAATGATAATGGCTTCAATCACAGACTTGCCGAGTAAATGGTGCGCCCGTAAGCGCCGCTCGCCTGCAATGAGTTCATATTTCAGATTATCAAGTTTACGCACTGTAATGGGCTGCAAAAGACCGACTTCGTCAATGGAATCCGCCAGTTCTTTTAATTGTGACTCTTCAAATAATTTACGCGGCTGGTTTGGACTACGGCTGATATCCTCAATAGGAACATTACGTCTAAACTCTTTCAGCTCTCTAATATTGTCTTTCTGTGCTTGCTGATGTTTTTCTGTATTCTGTTTCAGTTTCTGAGCTAAAAGCTCTTTGGTGCTTGCCATAATACTCTCAGGTTTAAACTTTAGCTACAATTTCATTGGCAAGGCTTTCAAAAGCCTTACGTACTTTTGAATTTTTTTCTACGTTCAAAAGTGATTGTTGCAGAATCGCTGCTTGATTAACTTTAGTGCTTTGAGGAATGGTAGTCTCTAAAAGTTTTCCTACCTGTTTCAAGGCTTCATTCCGAATCAGCTTACAGACATTCTGACGTTCATCATGCTTAATTAGTAAAGCGCCTAAAAGCTCTAAATCTGGATTAATACGTTTGATCTTTTCAAGATGATTTAAAAGATCTGTTACCCCATACAATCCATATTGTGATCCGGATTCGATAGGGATAATGACATGTGTTGAAGATGCCAGGGCATTGCTGGTTAATAATTTAAGACTAGGTGGACAGTCGATCAATATAAAATCATAAAGATCTTTTAACAGTTCTAACTTGATATTTAACTCTTCAGAAGGACGGGGAGCTTCTTCTTTTAGTTGGTCTTCAGTTTTTCCTAAATTCAAGGAACCATAAATTAATGATACTTTTTCAAAGTTCGTTTCTTCTTGTAATGCATCTGCCAACAACGAAATATCGCCCACTAGTAATTCTGCTGTAGTCACAACAATTTCGCTTGGATGTTGGATCCCAATGTGTAAACTTGCGTTTGCTTGAGGATCTAAATCAATGACTAAAACCTTGTTGCCCAGATTGGCAAGTTCTGAGGCTAGGTGCACAACAGTCGTTGTTTTGCCACATCCGCCTTTATGGTTAGCAACAGTAATAATTTTTGCAGACATGCGTGTCAGATGCTTCCGTATTTGAATGTTTAGTAATATAAATAACTTTCACTCATCTTACTATAGTTTTAAAATTTATAAATCCTATTTGTTCAGATGTAAAACAGCTTAAAAATAAATCTTTAACTAAGCTAGCTTAATTAATAATTAGAATAATTAGTTATTTAGCTAATTAATAATTAAGAGTGCATTTTTATTATATAAAACAGATGCTTAGAGTTTTAAAAGTGGAAGGTTTGTCACCATAAAGTGGAAGGTCTGTCACTCTAAAGTGGAAGGTCTGTCACTCTAAAGTGGAAGGTCTGTCACTCTAAAGTGGAAGGTCTGTCACTCTAAAGTGGAAGGTTTGTCACTAGGGTGGAAGGTTTGTCACTGCTATTTTTTAAACCGCTATTTTTATTTAAAAATAATTTAAAAAACAATTATTTAATATGTTAATAAAGTCTCGTAACTAAGCCTTAAAGGTGGAAGGGTTGTCACTGTATGTTCTTAACCTGTGGATAATCTGTTTTTATTGGATATTTCCTGATGATTATATGTGCAGTTATACCTTTCGAATCTAACTGAAAGGTGGAAGCCTTGTCACATCAGGGTTTCTATTTAACTTAACCTATCTGAATGTGGGTGAAAAAAGTAAAAATAGTCATTCTAAACTGTAATTTCGGGGGCTAAAGGTGGAAGGTCTGTCACTGTAGGGTGGAAATACTGTATTTAATTCCACTTTAAAGGCAAAAAATCGGATAATAACGCTTTTTTTTGATGACGGACCTTCCACTTTTAGAATCTTGTGGTGAAAGTCTTGAAAGTTTTTCCACTTTTGTATATAAAAACTAAGTCAAATTATAAATATCACGGTTATGACAGAATCTGAACCATTGCAAGAAGAAACGAATTATATTCCCTACTGTATAGGCAACATTCGCCATAATGGCGTTGTCAGTACCAGTAACCGCTTAATTCGCCCAATCGAGTTGTCATCCAATGAATATAAGGCACTTCTATATGCAATGGCGGTTGCGAATTATAGTGAGAAAAATAGGGTAGATGGTGAAATTACCGAACAAACTTATATTTATTTGTATAAGGATGATTTGGCAGATTTACTAGGATTAAATAAACGTAACTCAATTAATGTTGCTATAGATCGGATCTATAAAGAGCTTTCATCCCGGGTAGCTCATTTTATTATTGAGGAGCCTGCTGATAATGGTAAGAGAAAGACTAAAAAAGTACATTCTGTCGTTCCCATTATCCGTGAGTTAAGATGGGAAGATGACTCTAAAAATGCGATTCAGATTCGTTTTACTAGTGAGGTGTTGCCGTATTTCACTCAACTGGCTGGGGGTAATTTTACTACCTATCAGCTAAAACATCTTTTTGCCCTAGATTCTGTTGCCAGTATGAGTCTTTATACTTATTTCATTAAAAACGAATTTAAGTACGCCAATCAAAAGAGTTATGAAGTGCCATTACTTTTAGAAAACTTGAAAGCACTGATTGATATTAATGAAACCAAATATGATCGCTGGGTAGATTTTAGACGCTATGTATTAGACAAAATAGTGGCAGAAATTAACGAAAATACAGATCTACAATTAGAGTATGAAACCGTTAAGAAAGGCCGTCCAATTGTAGGTGTGAATTTTAAACTGCATCATCGGATTGCTGATAAGGCACTGGATGAAATTGCAGTGATTGAAAAAATCTATCTTGATGTTCCATTTGAAGACAATGCATCCGTAAAAGAATTAGGGGCTAAATTCGATACGAATGTACGTTCTTGGTATATTTTTAATAATGATGAAAATTATCAGCAGTTCAAGAAGTGGTTTAAAAAAGTAGGATGCCTCACTGACTCTCAAGCAAATATTGTCATTAATGACACTTTATTCCAAATGGATTTTGCTGAAATTGGTATGGGGCTGAATGACTTTAAACGAAATATGAAGCATAAACTTAAAAATAATCCAGAATTCGTTCAAAGTATTCGTGAAAGACTGAATGATATTTTTGGTAAAGAGCTGATCTAGCGAAAAGTGTAGCAACTTGCTACACTTTTTTAAATATATGTTTGTAAAGAATACAAGGGGTAAGGACCCTAGGATAAAAACGACTCTGTTGGATAAAGGCTTTAGAGATAGATCTTCCCTAAGTTATCCAAATTCAAGTGACAACTTGGGTATGAGGTCTGCCTAATTCCTTAAATCTATTCAAAACGTAAGTGTTCGCTGAACACACCTTATGAATTCATCCTATAAGCCTTAATTTAGTCCCCACTTAAAAACAAGTGGGGACTAAATTTATGACTACAAATAACTAGGGTCTGTTGACATTTACTGTTCATAATTAACCCTATAAAGGTAGCCATAAAAATATACAGGCTAAAGCAACAGAACTTTGATAATTTC
>NZ_JAMXXP010000050.1 GCF_024129355.1 Acinetobacter lwoffii
GCTGCTGCTGAGAAGGCTGCTGCTGAGAAGGCTGCTGCTGAGAAGGCTGCTGCTGAGAAGGCTGCTGCTGAGAAAGCTGCTGCCGAGAAGGCTGCTGCAATCGAAGCTAATCGTCTAGTTCTTTTAAATAATGCCAAAAAAGCAGGTTTAAATAATCAGCAAGCTACTGCTTATGCAGAAGAAAATAAAGAATCTGATGCCGTTACAGCTAAAACAGCTTTAGATACTCTTATTATTAATATTGAAAAAGCTGAAATTTCTGCTGCTAAAGATATTTCTGATTCTTTATATCCAGTTGAAAAAATTACTCGCTCAGAGAGTCAAGTTAGCTCATCTTCTTCGAAATCAATTGTAAACGGTATCTATCAGTCAGTTACTGAAATAGGTTATCGTGGCTCAGCAATTTATAATCAACCTTATTCAGTTGTACTAGGTAATTATACAAAAAATGATAGAACTGTTAATAACTATCAATCTGTAACAACTAATCTAGCCATTGATATTAAAGGCTTAAAAACTCAAGAGTCTGCTATTCCAAATATAGGTACAGCAACTTACGTTGGTAAAGCTTTTGATATTACTAACAATGGCATTCTTAATTATGATATCAACTTTACTAATCGCTTAGGCTCAGGATCAATCACTGGCTTAGGTAATACTATTAGCCTAGAACAAGGTTCTATTTCTGGAACTGGAATCACTTCAACAGCTAAACAATTAACAAATACTGGTACATATTCATTAGACTTTTATGGCAAAAAAGCTGAAGAAATCGCTGGTAAAGTCATTTTTAATGGTAAAGATACCGTTGGCTTTGGCGGTACACGTGGTGAAATTACTAAATAAAATCTTATTTTAGTCCCCACTTATCTATAGACCGTCTGAAATTAAATATAATTTCAGACGGTTTTTGTCATTCTATTGGTAGCCATTTGATGAATATCAAATATGTAGTAATTCTTTCAGTAACATTCTCTAGCACTGCATTTTCTCAAGAATTACCACCAGCTCAAACAGTATTTTTTGAGCAAGATTCATTTATTCAACCTGAATTATTACTTAAAAAAACAGTAGATAAAGATTTAAAGCTTTCTACACTACCTCCAAACTCAAGTTTAGAAGATTATATTAATCAAGCCATTATTGATAAAGACTGGAAAGAACTTGAGAAACTACTAGATAAATACAGAAAAACTGATAATTACGATCACATTTTATACGAGTATGGCTTAGGTGCTTTATATCGTTTTCAAGGAAAGCAAAAGAAAGCCATAGAAATGTACAAAGCGATTATTATAAAGAATCCAAATTTATATTATCCCCGTTTTGATCTAGCCATGATGTTATTTGAAAATAAACAATATACTGAAGCTAAAAATGAATTTAGAGCAATAAGACCTTTTCTTCCTACTCAGATCCAAGCATTAATAGATCAACTATTGAGTACTATGGAAGAATCTCAAGGATGGCAACCAAACGTAAATTTTAATTTCGAAAAAACAAATAACGTTAATCAATCATCTAATATAAAAGAGATTTCTATTGGAGATGCAACTTTCATACGTGATGAAGAATCACTACCACAAAAGGCAGAAGGCATCGGTTATACGCTGAATGCATCACGTGACCAAAATATGATGAGCAATCATTATGTATATTTTAATGCAACATTAAACGGCATTCATTATTGGGATAATACAGAATTTAGTGAGCAGACTTTACGTATCGATACTGGTTACAAGTATAAAGATCTTAAGCAGTCCTTCGGCATAATTCCATTTATTGGGCAAAATATACTAGGTGATAGTCGTTATAGTCACAACTATGGTGCAGGATTAGAATATAACCGATTATTATCAAATCATTGGCAAGTTTCTGCGAATACAACTCATATCCAAAAACGATATCAAGATTCGGATCTTGCACAATATTATAATGGTCATGCTAATAGTCAGGCAGCATTGATTCTGTACCAACCGAAATCCAAATTACTCATATATAGTGGCTTAGACTGGATGCAAGATCGCTTAACAGACGAAGCAGAATCATCTAATAAAAAAGGTATACGAAGCGGTTTTTTATACTTTGGGGACTCATTGGGTATTAGTGGCAACATACGTTATTCTAAGCGTAATTTTTTAGCAGATAATATTTGGTATGGTATTCAACGCAAAGACAATGAATATGAATTTGGTTTAGCTACTTGGCGCAAGCAATGGCAGTGGAAAGGTTTTACTCCCAAGTTAAATTATAGATATCAAAAAATTGACAGCAATTTACCACTTTATGAGCGTAATAACGGCACATGGTTTATGACAATAGATAAAAAAATTTAAGAACGAAGGCTCTCACTCTCAGTTAGAGCCTTTTTATTATTTAACATAAAATCTCTTATGCGAAATTTGAATTGTAAGTCCCAGTTAGCTTCAATCTTGGCTTACTTTACATTTTTTAATTTTAAAAGTTCCACGACTCGCTACTCGTTGAGCAAGTTCAGGATTACGCCCAGATAGGTGTTTAATCACAATTGGGGTTCGATTCGGCATTTTACTCACTAAGCTATTATTTTCGACATACAGCACTGTTCCCTGTTGAACTGCGGCAATAAAGCACTCTTGGAGTACACGAGCTGCTCTGCTAGCAATATCTGATTCATTGTCATCTTCATCAATTAGATCTACTGTTGACATAGTGCCGTACTCCCAATTAGCTGATATATGAATCATATTACAAGTCGGGTAGACAGGATAAAGAACTAGAGACCTTTCTACATATAATGCTCTGATCGACACACACAATAGCTTCTTTTCAAATCAAGGTAGGTATTATGTGTGATCTTAATTTTATGTTTAATTTCAATTATTTATAAATATTAATGTTTGAGTTTTATTTTTGCCATTTAAATATAATAATATTTAAAATCAAATACTTATATTTTATAAAAAATTTAAAGCTTAGCAACACACATCATAGCTACCTAATTTGACTTAATCAGGTAGCTATGATGTGTGTTGGTATTAACCATCTTATTTAATTTCAGTACTTTACTAACAATTTAACTCTCTATAATTTTGATAATTTTTTATGAAGCCAGCTATCAGCCGACACAAAATTTCTACCCATTTTTAATCCTGGATATTTAAAATCTGTAGAGAGTTCGTCATTCAAAAATTTAGATGCCTTGAGAGCCAAATGAATCATACAATTTTTCAGAAATTAGAAAAAATGAATAAGCACTGCAAGACTTGTGCTAAAGCTTATGCACTTTTGACTCTGTTGACTCTAGTGACTTTTTTCATCTATTTTTTTAATCATTTCACGTTGGAAATTCTCTTTACAGACCCCAATGCCCTATTACCGGCGATCAAAATGGAAGCGTTGGCACTTGGGATAATGCACATTGTTTACTGCTTCTTTTTCAAATATGTCGATAAAAAACTTCAAATATTCGGCTTAGATTCAAATAATCTGAATGAATACATCCAGCGGAATCAGGCATTTTTCCAAAAATATTAAGGTATGGCTTCTCCAGTGGAACTCATGTCTTGTAATACATCAAAGACAAGTCTTTCAATGCCTGAGCGTGCTTTATCGCTGTCCGGATCTAGCCAGGACAGCGAAGGAAATTCGGCACAAAGGCCAACAAATTCTCGATCTTCGGCGGACCAATTCACGCTAAATGAGTAACGGGCTTCAATCTTAAAATCGAAAAAAGCTTTCATATATTTTGCTGGGTGTTTGGCCTCACTCCTCAAGTCGTCAATTTCTTGGCGGCTGAGATAATCATCATCAGGATATTTCGGCATAGTTCACCTTTAGTCTTTAGTTTTTTGCTTGTTTTGTTTGTTCAAATAGATCTGATCTGCATTTCTACACGCCATTTCAAACTCTTTCATATTGCAATTTTTTTTGGCTGTAAATCTTACATAGTGAAGATTCTTGGGAAAATACATCTGGTTCAGTTTTTTCTGTTCCGGATCTCGAGCATTGAGGATTGATCTCATCCTGGCCTGTAAAGTGCCGATTTGATGACGTGTCCCATGAAAGTTTCCCTTGGAACTAAACCTGAAGGTGGCTTCTTTCAAGCGGTCAGCCTTTTCAGTAGAAATTAAATCAAGTTTTTTATTCAACTCCCAGGTAGCTGATTGCATAAACTCCTCTGACAGATACCAGGTGAATCTGATCTTTTTTTGAGAATGCCGCTGAAAAAAATCCAGATGCTTTTTACGAACGCCACGTAATGCACCGGTCAGTGCTTTCAACCGCTCGTTATAACTGACTTCAGGATCAAACTGAATCCCAAATCTTCGCAACAGGAATTCACTCACTGATGCCTGATTCCAATGTGTATGTTCATTCTCTAAAAAAGCAAATCCGAAAATCCGCTGAATACTTTCAAAACGTTTTTCTTCAAAGGCATTAAAAGGCTGAAACAGGCGGTAAACGTGCTTCCGGTTGCTATCAATGGTTTTCATCTGCTTCGCGTGCACATTAAAAATCACGCCAAAGCGTTCCGGATGATAATAGACCCGAGAAAACTGCGGTTTAAGATCCATAAAATCGATGTACTGTCCAAGCACATAAGCACCGAAGCGTAATAGTTTTTCTTTTTTAGTCGTCAAAATACTATTCAGTTTTTGCTTGCGTAGCATACTCGAATTCTGAGCGAGTATTTCTTGTAGCGTCAGCTTGCTTCTTCGTGCTTCACGATAACCGGTGCTGAATAACCAGAACTGGAACACCTCACTTTTTGCCGGATCATAATTGATCACAAGACTCCACACTGGCTCCCCGTAGTCTGATTTTTTCTTACGCGCTTGCTCACCGAGATCCAGACCATACTCTAAAATTAGTTTCGGAATCAGGTTTTGAAACTTCGAAAAAGGCACAACATCAGAAAACCAGAACTTTGCTTTTCCATTGGAAACGCATTGCATGATACTGAGAAGACAGTCCGTTTTTGTTGTTGTGTAGTAGATCATAAATCAACCAAAACCTGCGTTTTTTGCGGAAAGCATAAAAGTCTATCTTTTATTTTAAAGAATCACAAAACCATTTTTCACTAAAAATGGTTTTTTTTTAAGCGAAGATGGGTTTTCTGTAAATAAGAGTTCCTGTGGACCCGAGCAAACAGTTGTTTTTAGGTTTTTTGTGGCTTATTCTGTGCCTGCCAAATATGAATTTTTTGGGATCGATGTGATTCGTATCTGTCCCGAATTTTTCTAGACCCTTGTCATTGCGGTTTTATGTGTATACGTCAGCCAACGTATACTAAAACTCGCAAAGCTGCGTGCGTGAGAAATCTAGCTGGCGCGGCTATGACGGGCACTAGGTGGTGAAATTCCGCTTATTGACCCAATCCTGACTGCATATAAACGCAGGTCTGCTTTTAAGCTCACCAGTCGTAAATATGTAATCTATGTAATAGTTGGGCGACATAGAAACGGGAATCTAGGCGACTAGATCAAACCCTGTCTAATGGAGAGTGTGAGTAACTTCAAGGATTGATAGTTGCGTTAACAACACCTATTTCATGCTTCAATTTTTACGAAGGGCATGATGTATGGCGCACAGGTGGGCTGCTGAGAATATCGCGAGGTATTAGGGAGTTGAGGAGAAATCTGGAAACTTCGGTACTCAAGGATTAACTTGAATGACTTGTCGAGATGACATTTCAGGTTAGTTGGTGAGATCGCTGGATAGCTCAAGCCTGTAACGGTGACACGTAGAACGTTATGTCACTCAGAAATTAAGACTGCATTGATTAAGTTCATTGCGGTCTTTTTTATTTTTTAGTGATTTAAACATAGCGAAGATGTTGCTTTGCGTAGGTCAAGTGCTTTACCCACAATGAAGTCGAATAACGGTGAATAATACGGGTTTTTGGAACTCTTACCGTAGAACAACGGAATCGCTGTTATTTTGTGGAGTGGATAAGCGTACTGATCGTTTATTAATACTGGTTTACTTTTATTAATGAACAAAGACCATTATGACTAATATGGGAATCTCTCAAGTCGATCATTATACAAGGTGGCTCCTTGATATAGACTTTTGAAGCGAAAACCTGCCTTGAGTGGGGAATAAGTTTTGATTAATGAGAGAGGGAGAATTGTTGAGTAGATTCTGTATCGAACCTTGATACATATCCAGTCACTTCGAGCGAATAAAAACGTAAGCGGTGATGAAGCGAAAGACAATGCGGGAAATATTTAAAACCACTGACAAGGGTTTTTAAAGTGAGGTGTGGCAGCCTCGGTATCTATGAAATGGTACGAACTTTTTTGGCGTGGAAGAAAATCAAAATGATTATTTCAATTATTAACGTGGCTGTTAGTAGTTGTGATATTTGATGATTATTCAGTAAGAAGCATGAACGGTGGCTCCGTTGTTGGTTCACGCCAACCAAATATCTTAGTTATTAATCCAAACTTTAAAGTTGAATTAATCGCTACTAGCTATTTTTTTTAGCGGTGACGTTATGAAGCAGTAAAGTTGTTTGACTAGCGGAATAGTGTTTTAGCGGTGATGTATTCTTTCCTGAATTTTCATCTAGCGGTCCAAATGTGACTTAGCGGTGACGATTGAATTTGATGGTTGAATATTAGCGGACCTGTACTTAGCGGTGATGGAAAACATCTTGCTTCGTAACTAGCGGAAAAGTGGTATTAGAAAGTCGTAGTTGTGGAACTAAAACACAACCGAAGTTTGTCTTAAACTTAGTGGTGATGACAGTCGGGCATAAGCTGTCTGAACGGTTTGAGATTCGCTTCCTTTGCTATGCAAAGAGAATGTCACAAGTTGATAACTGTGAAAACGTACCAATACGTTCTATTGGCGTTAGGCGGTAACGTGAAACTCCAACATAAGCCCTGTTCAAAGTTTATTGGACAGGGCTTTCCTGTTTTGCTCTCATTTGCGTTTTAAGCCACTTTTTATAAAAAAGCTACCTAACATCATAAAAACATGTAATCAGGCTAAAAAGCGCGAATATAGGCGTATAATCGGTATCTATAGAGCGAGTGTCTACGAGCGAACAATAAAAATTCGCGCCTAGACTCCCTGAAAAACAGTTTTTTACGATTTCATATCCTAAAAAAACTTAGATCACATGTAGAAAACAGAGTCTCGACCGAGCGAAGCGAGCAAAAAAGCTTAATGAGCGAAGCGAATTCCGAGTCGCTTTTGCTTTCTCCAAAAGTCACGGAAATATTGGCCAAAAAATTGCCCCCCGAATCGAGCGGAAGCGAGATTCAATAGAGTTTGAGCGAAGCGAAAACCAAGGGCAATTTTTAATGTCCTGTGTTTTTAATTATTTTTAATATTTTAAATTATTTTAACTTATAAAAAATTTATATTTTACATATACTTGAAACCATATTTGAATAGGTTTGTGCAGCATATCGAATAGGTTTGTGCAGCATATCGAATAGGTTTGTGCAGCATATCGAATAGGTTTGTGCAGCTATTGAATAGGTTTAAAAAAACACTATTTAAAATAGGTTTTTATATGTTGCTATTCAAATAGAATTTGGTTAAATTATATCTCGATAAATTTTAAACGTTTTAAGTCTTTAGGGCTTAAATTATAGAGGTTTTAAAGCATCAGCTTTAAAACGATTAGGCTAATCCATACTGAGACTAACTATTGCCTGTGGATACAAAAATGAAGAATAGTATTGATAAAGGTAATCACATGGGTGAGTTAGTAGTTAAGTCAAATGATTTAATTAATGCATCTTATAATCTAGGAGTTGTCGAACAAAGATTACTCTTATTATGTATTATTGCTGCACGGAAAAAAGACAGAGTCTTGTCTCCTTCTGATATCTTTTATATACATGCATCTGAATATATTGAACAATTTGATGTAGATCGTAGTGTAGCTTATCGAGCATTAGCCGAAGGCATAAAAGGAATTTATGACTCTGAAATTAAATTAACATCCAAGAATTCCAGAAAAAAAATTAATATTAGATGGTGCTGGAAAGCTGAATATGATGAAGATCATGCAACTGTCGGAGTTGCATTTACAGACGATGTTATTCCTCTTATTTCTGCACTTGAACAACGTTTTACATCATATGATATAGATCAGATCGCTAAATTAACAAGTAAGTATGCAATTAGGCTATACGAATTAGTTATAGCATGGCGTTCAATTAATAAAACCCCTGTATTCGAGTTAGAAGACTTTAGAAATAAGCTTGGCTTAGGTGTTAGTGAATACAAAACAATGAGTAATTTTAATAGTAATGTTTTAAATATTGCTATTCAACAAATCAATAAATTTACAGACATAAAAATTAAAGTTCACAAACATAAAAAAGGTGTACGAATTGTTGGCTTTTCGTTTGAGCTAACACAAAGAAAAATGAAAAATCAAAATAGTACTAAGGATACGTTTTACAGATTAACAGACTCACAAATCAACATGTTTGGTAATCAGTTATCTAGGCTACATGAAGTAGCCCATTTAGCAGTTGAAGGTGAAAGCTACGAGATATTAGCAGCAAAAATCAAAGAAATGCTGAGAGATCCAATACAACAAAAGCAGTTTTTACCCCACCTACAAAACCTTGGCTTTAAAGCTTGAGTGTATTGGAGAATACACATATTGTATTCTCCAATACATTTTCAAAATACACAGCAATACACTATGAATACAGCTACAAAATACAGTGTTAGTGATGCTGCAACGCTATATAAAAAATCTAGAGCTACACTATATAAAGATATAAAAAATGGTGTGTTAAGTCGTGACCATGATGGTTGTATAGATTTTTCAGAACTACTTCGTGTCTATGGTGAGCCTTTTGGAGCAAAACAGGCAAAACGTATTGATACGTCTTCAATACAAAATCAAAATACACCTGAATACATTGATAAAACAGTGGTAGAACTGAAAAGCCAAATCGACTTCCTAAAAAAACAGTTAGAAAAAGCCGAAGATCGTGAATCCAAGGCGAACGCTCGTATAGATACGCTTTTAACACTCATCGAAATGAAGCCTCCCACAGCCAATATGACTACGTTTACCGATCAGAAATCTAGCCAGGATATAGCAACGGATCCTCGGCCAGAAGCTGAACCGAAAGATGAGGGATTGACTACTCCAGAGCAGACGAAAAATAAGCGGATTCCAGTACCGGAGCGCATTGAACAGGAACCGGAGAAAAGGGGCTTTTGGAGCCGTTTTTTTAGACCCTATGATTAACCACGATTGTTTAACTAATATGAACAAAGTCGTGAAACATTGATCAAAGAATAGGCGTGGAACGTGAAAAGTCACAAAAAAAGCCCATCTTGGGGAAGATGGGCTATTAAATAGAAACTAAAGCATTGATTTCTATAGATAATTATAACGCATTTCGTATAACGCGTATTATGTTAATTTTAGAAGAACTATAAAGTGTCTACAAATTAGTGGCTATTCAATTCGGTATAAAAAAACCCGCATTCTAGCGAGTAGATTCTGATATTTCATTCAGACTATAGATTTTATAAAAACTATATTTCTAGATGATTTTGAATATTTTTCCACTTAAGGTACTTTGAAAAAGCATTTCAAAACTAGGTCGAATATCTTCACCATCAACGGTGATATGTTTTATATTCGAATGAGATTGCGTATTGGCAAACTGATGATCCACTGTTGCTTGAATCATGTGTTTAACCCCAAACTGATCTTTCACGCTGAGACTCTGTTTAAACATATATAGCCTTTTAATAAAATTATAGTGAAAAAATAAACCTAAATTATTGATGTTTATTAATTTTAAATCTAAGCAACTTTATGGTTTAATTTAAATAGCTGATTTAGAGAAGTATAAAATGTACGGCCATCTAAATTTAAATCCACTTCGATTCCGGATTCCAGCAGAACTCTTTTACCGACTTCAATTTCTTTAAAACCTTGACGTGTATTTTGCATTTTATGAAGGGGAATTAATGAAACAATAATTTCAGTACCATTTTTAGATTTTGCAATTAAATCATTTATTTTTAACAACTTATATCCTATTTCTTCGAGATTTTTCAATTTATAAAACAAATTTTAAAGTATAAAAAAAGCACTTATGAGTGCTTTTTATTACTGTCTATTATTACTTAGATAGCAACAATATTTACAGCATTCGGTCCTTTTTGACCTTGAGCCACACTAAATTCAACCATTTGGCCTTCCATTAAGGTTTTGAAGCCTGAACTCGCGATTTCGCTGAAATGAGCAAAAACGTCTGGACCTGATTCTTGTTGAATGAAACCAAAACCTTTAGTTTCGTTAAACCACTTAACAGTACCTTTAACAACATTTGAGTTTGACATAATATATCCTACTAATTTTTAATAATTTTTAGTCAATTTATTGACTGGGTATAACTTTGAAAATAATAAAGAACGACTTAAAATCTGAAAAAACGAAGGATTATGACTAAAACTGCGATACTTAAAGAAGATTTACCGGAACAAGACTTTTTTCTAGTTAAATTAACTATACACTAAAAATATTATAAATCAATTTTTTTTATATATATATTTAATAATTTTATAAAAAGATAAAAATAACTCATTTATAAAAATTTATTTTCAATGAAATCATTTTTATATCGTAAGTATAACAATATTAAGTTAACATGGGTTTCTAGTAAGATTGATAAGTAATGAATGCGTTTATATAGCTCTGTGATAACAATATTGATGTTTTTAATTTCTGGAATGATGATTTTTTCCTATATGCAAGGCATGTATAAACCTCCAAATTTGAACACTTCATTTACTACTAAATAATAATATTTAACATAATGGCTGTTATACGAAATTAGTAGTTTTTACGCGGAATTCCTAACGTATTCATCTTTTGTCTTATATCTTTATTTTTACCAATAGGTAAAATATATTCATAACCTACATCGAAAAGTAGGTAATTAAGAAAAAATTACAGCGTTTTATAAGCCTTATAGTAACGGGAGAGACTATAGGGCTTTTTATTTATCTTAATATTCATATATCTATGATGAAGCCATGATACTCTGCGATATAAAAAACCGGCTTGAGAATAGACCGGTCTTTTATGATATTTGCTAAAATACTCTTTTGAAATATAAAAAACTAAGCGTGTATAGCACTGGGTCTAGGTGTTTTTTGGGCTTAGTTATTAGCGTTATTTAAATAAGTATAAGTCAATTTTTACCTAAGGGATTTGCTTTTCAACTATTTCCAATTTCTTTAATGCTTGCCCTTTTTTATGATCATTATTAATCTTTACAACCAGAGCTAAAATAAAAACCATCACTATAAAAACAAGGAAAATCAAATGCTTTTTCATCATTAATTCCGTCTTTTGATCTTTAAGAATGCCTTGCTCCTTTGTAAATAGATATGACATAAGGGAAGCACTGATACAAGCCTTTTTAAATGACTTTAGCAACTCGATAAACAGTTGCAACTCCACAATTCACTGCTTTGGCAATTTCTTCCTTAGTCATATTGCCAGCTGCTAGCAATTCTTTTATTCGTTTGTGCTTAGCCTCATTGGCTTTCTTACCTGTTGGCTTGTAACCCGAACGTTCCAGGCCCTGCTTAATACGTTCTATACGTTTCTCATTGTCTAGGCGGGCCATTGTTGCCAGGAGATCAATCAACATATTGTTGATGAGTTCCAAGATTGAATGAGTAATGCTGTCACTGGTTTGAATCATTTGGTAGGTAGTAGGAAGATCTGCCACAATTAATCGAAGCCCTTTCTCCTGAATCCTGCGCTTCAGCTCTTGAAAATCCTGTTGGGTTAGGCGTGATAATCGGTCAATACTTTCAACCAACAAGGTGTCACCTTGATTTGCTTCTGACAGTAGCTTATTCAATTCAGGTCGGTCTAACTTCGTACCACTATAGTTTTCCACGTACACAATGGTTTTACCCAAATTCAAGTTTTGGTTTAGATCCTGAAGAATTTGCAAAGCCCTTTCTGCATCTTGATCTTTAGTTGAAGCTCGTAGATAAATACGTGTATTCATTTCTATCATTTAATCTTTAATTCTATTAGATTAATGATAATACTATCATTTAATTATTGCACCAAGTCTAATGATAGAGATTGTATGCGATTTGGCTCGCTATCATTCAGCTATAGTCTTTTGATAAAAAAAGCATGACTAAAAGCCATGCCTTGGGAATTCGTATAACGTGTATTATGTTAATTTTAGGAGATCTATACAATTCTGTACTTTTTCACAATCATAGAAAAAGCAAATAAAATACTTACCCAAAATAAATAATCAATAAAAAAATTGAGAAAAACAAATTGATCCATGCCGATGAAAATAAATAAAGGATTGATACTTATACTTCCGACTGGAGAGGTTTCACCATCTATAAGGAACTGTAGAGGAAATCCCCCAGCTATGACTTCAACTTTTTCAAGCTTATCTACAACTATGCGAGCAACTAATATATTTTTTTGATAAAGCAAAGATACATAAGTCAAAATAATCGCTAAGAAATTAAAATATAATATTTTTTTCATAACTATTTTTTATCTTTTAAATTAATTAAAAACAGCCAATAACATAAGCCAGGAAAGAGAGCCATAAAAATAGTCCATGTATTGGTATACATTTTCCACCACTCTTTCGAAATTTCTCCTGTGTGACTCCATTCAAAAAGAATAAAAAATGGAGTAGCAATAATTATAGAGGCAATACAGATAGTTAATAAATTAAGACTGTTATAACGATTTAAAAGAATTGAGAATATGAAGCTGAAAGGTACAGTCAAAATACAATAAGCCAAGTAGACAAGACCGTGCCCTACAAGAACCACTAAAATCGAGTATAGGCTGTATTCCTGATTCATTACGATAAACAGGACTGCTGTGAAAAAAAGTAGTGGTAAAGGAGAAAGTAAGAGAGCTTTTACTATTTTTTCATTTGAGTATTTCACTAATTTAATTCTCTTATCTACTCATTAAATAATAATACTATAACGATTTTATTGGAGGTTTTTTGATTCTATTTAACATAATGGGCGTTATACGAAACGCCTTTTTAAATAGTATTATTTATCAAATAGTTAACTCAATAAATCCAAAACCCCAAAGATCAAAAAACAGACGTTTTAACAACTCGTGTGTTTTTTAAGCAACTTTGTAATCTTTCGCCAATAAATTTGACTAAAAATTACGCATCTCACCTTGAGTTATACAATTTTGTGATACATTCTTGTATATACAAATTTGAATGTTTTTTATGGAACAGTATTTCGAATGGGATGAGGCAAAGAATCGAAAGAATCAGAAAAAACATGATGTCTCTTTCGAAACTGCAAGCCTTGTTTTTGAAGATCCGCTGAGGATCTCAATCCAGGACAGACATACCAATGGTGAAGAACGTTGGCAAACCATTGGAAAAGTAAGAGGCGTACTAATGCTGTTAGTAGCTCACACCATCTTTGATGAAGATGACTGTGAAATCATACGAATCATTAGTGCAAGGCAAGTCACCAAGGCGGAGCGAGATAAATATGAGCACGGTTAGATACTCACGTAAAGAACTGAATGAAAAATTCAGCGACAAGCAAGATGCTGAAATTGAACGCTTGCTTGCTAAAGGGACGGGTCCTGATGATCAGCTAGATCTATCAGATATTCCTGAAATTACAGACTGGAGCAATGCTGTACGCCATAATCAATTCTATCGCCCAGTGAAGCAACAGACTTCCATCCGTTTAGATGCTGATGTACTTGCATGGTTTAAAGCTCAAGGCAAAGGCTATCAAACACGAATGAATGAAATTCTGCGTGAAGCAATGTTAGAAGATTTAAAAAATCATCGATAAAAATGGGAGCTTAGGCTCCAATTTTTTAATTTTAATAACATATATTAATTTTTTGGTTCTTAGTGAAATTTAACCATCGGTATAAAAACTCGTGTTAAACCTGATTTATCATGTATTCATTAATATCAAAAATATTGATAATTTATT
>NZ_JAMXXP010000051.1 GCF_024129355.1 Acinetobacter lwoffii
ACGTGCCATTGAAAAAATATAGAAATCAAAAGAGCTTAAAGGAGGATTTTAAGTATTTAAAACCAATTTTTCAAATGAGGACACGCCCTAGCCATGGGATGCCGTCGTGGTCAAACTCTGACTTTTATTGCACAACCTGATACCGATGCTGTAGCAGGCTTAGAACAGATTATTGATGCAGTTCAACAGGGCTTAGGAGAAGAGGTTGAAGCTGTTGACCTTGTATCTCATCAGCATAGCAGTAGTGACCCAGTCGTAAATACTTTGGAATTAATGCCTTTTGAATCACATGGCGATACGGGTAGCTGCGGTATTGCTGCATCAACTGGCCTTGCTTTTGGTCCTGCACATGTGGTGAAGCCACGTGAATTTAGTTATGAACGTCGCGGACAGAGCTTTAAAGCTGAGAATGAAAAGCTTGAAATTGCGCTTCATCAGGTGAAAAATAGCTTACGTCAATTCATTGCACATACTGAATCTACTGCCATTAAACAGATATTCATGGCACATTTGGAAATGCTGGATGATCCAGACCTCCTCCAAAGTGTACAACGCGGTTTAAAACAAGGGTTGTCTGCTGCTGCAGCTTGGCATGATCATATTGAAGTAGCTGCTACCGCACAGGCTGCACTTAGCGATCGTTTACTGGCAGAGCGTGCGGCTGATTTAAGGGATATTGGTGAGCGTGTTTTGGCTGCTTTGTGTGGTGTGGCCGATGTCACAGAACCCGAGCAACCTTATATTTTAATTATGCATGATGTTGGTCCGAGTGATGTAGCGCGTCTGAATAAAGATCGTGTTGCAGGCATTTTGACCGCGGTTGGTGGAGCGAGTGCCCATAGCGCCATTGTGGCACGTGCTCTGGCTATTCCAGCAGTCGTAGGTGCAGGTGTAGCTGTTTTAAATATTGAGAACCATGCCACCGTGCTAATTAATGGGGATACTGGGGAGTATGTGGTCTCACCCGAGCAAAATCAGATTGATCATGCCATTGCAGAGCGCCAACGCCAGCGTGAGTTGCGAGAACAAGCGGAACAGCATTGTTTAGAACCTGCCATCACACTGGATCAACATCAAGTTGAAATCGCAGCCAATATTGGCAAAGTGGGCGCTACGATACAGGCTGTGGCCGATGGGGCAGAAGCAATTGGTTTGCTACGCACAGAATTGGTCTTTATGTCACACAGCAGTGCGCCTGATGAGGCTACACAGGAAGCCGATTATCGGGTGGTGTTAGATGCTTTGGCAGGTCGTCCATTGGTGGTACGTACACTTGATGTGGGCGGGGACAAACCTTTGCCGTATTTGCCTATTGAAAAGGAAGAAAATCCATTCTTGGGCTTACGTGGTATTCGTCTGACTTTACGTAAGCCAGAGTTGTTACGTCAGCAATTGGTTGCTTTACTTAAAGCAGCGGATAATCGCCCATTAAGAATTATGTTTCCGATGATTGGGCGGGTTGAAGAATGGCGAGCAGCAAAAGCAATTTTGGATGAGGTTCGCATACAGCATCCATGTGAAAACTTACAAGTCGGTATTATGATTGAGGTTCCTGCGGCAGCATTGTTGGCTCCAATTCTTGCTCAAGAAGTTGATTTTTTTAGTATTGGAACCAATGACTTGACTCAATATACTCTGGCGATTGACCGTGGTCATCCACTGTTGTCTGCTGAAGCTGATGGCTTACATCCGAGTATTTTGCTATTGATTGATCAAACTGTTCGGGCAGCACATCAGCATGGTAAATGGGTGGGCATTTGTGGTGAATTGGCTGCTGATCCAAAAGCTGTGCCTGTATTGATAGGCTTGGGCGTGGATGAGTTGAGTATGTCGAGTACCAGTATTCCATTGGTGAAGGCGCAAATTCGTGGTTTGAACTATATAAATTGCAAACAGGTCGCACAGCAAGCCTTAAGTTGTGACAGTGCGTCTGCCGTACGTGCATTGGTGGAGTAATTACGAATGGCTAAGATATTAAGCATTACTCTGAATCCTGCAATTGACCTCACCGTGCAATTGGATCAACTAAAAGTTGGCGAGGTCAATCGTCAGTTAACGGCCCAAAGCCATGCAGCAGGTAAAGGCTTAAACGTGGCACAGGTCCTTAAGGATTTGGGACATGAACTGATTGTGAGTGGCTTTTTGGGGCATGAAAACCGTCAAATTTTTGACCATCATATCCAGCAAGAGCAATTTGATAACCAATTTATTTATGTTGCAGGTGAAACACGACAAAACATTAAAGTTGCAGAAGCTTCTGGTCAGATGACTGACATCAATGGCAAGGGCTTTTTTGTAGATACCTCAGCAAAACAACAACTATGTGAACGTTTATCTCAACTGATTTTAGAGGTTGATGTGATTGTGATTGCTGGCAGTTTGCCACAAGGGTTTTCTGCAGAAGAGCTTTCGACACTGATTTTATGGTTACAGTCTGCGGGTAAAAAAGTCGCAGTAGATACCAGTGGTGTTGCGTTGAAAGCAGCAATTGCTGCCCATCCTTGGTTGATTAAGCCTAATACAGATGAGTTGACGGAAACTTACCATTTGCCAGCAGAAACGTTTGCAGAACAGCAGCATCTTTTTGCCAGTTTAAATAGTCAGATCGAACATATTGTGGTCTCGATGGGTGAAAACGGGGTGAACTGGCTTCACCGCACGCACCCCCTGCATGCTACTGCACCGAAGGTCACCGTCCAAAGTACTGTGGGTGCGGGAGATTCTTTGCTGGCAGGTATGATTCATGGGTTGTTGAGTTCAACTTCCCCAGAAGAAACATTGAAAACAGCAACCGCAATTGCGAGCAATGCTGTGACCCAAATTGGGTTTGCCCTTCCAGACTTTGCTGTTATTGAAGATTTGAAATCGCAAATCTCAGTCCAATCATTGAGTTAATACGATGCCAGAGATAAAACATATTTTATTTGTGCCACATAGTCCCGAGCAGCCGATTAATGCAGTGATTTTGTCCAAAAAACTGTCCAAAGCAGCGACAGCACTTGGTATTTCCAATCATGTGGCGACATCAGTCGAGCATCTCGATTTATCAAATGTTATTGATACGGTTGTTTTTGTAGGACAGAAGTCGGCAGAAGCGGATCAACTGCGTGACAAGGTTGTGAAAGTCATTGGTTTGAATAACGCACAACACGATGCGATCATGCTTTTGCAACAAGTTCTTGAGCATTCAGATGCTTTAGATGAAACTATTGCAGCCAATGTAGGGGTTACACGGTTTGTCGCCATTACAGCATGTCCAACTGGTGTTGCGCATACGTTTATGGCGGCCGAAGCCTTACAACAAGGTGCAGTAAAGTACGGTTATCAGATTGATGTTGAAACCCAAGGATCGGTTGGGGCTAAAAATGTTTTATCGGCAGAAAGTATTGCCAAAGCAGATGTCGTGATCTTAGCAACGGATATTGAGGTCAATACAGATCGCTTTGTAGGCAAACGTGTATATCGCTGCAGTACAGGATTTGCTCTTAAGCAAACGGATAAGACTTTTGCAAATGCAATTGCTGAAGCCAAAGTGCTTGAAACGGGTAAGCAAACAGCCACTAAGACAGAAAATGAAAACAAAGAAAAAACTGGAATTTATAAACACCTTTTAACAGGGGTGTCTTTCATGCTGCCGATGGTGGTGGCGGGCGGTTTGATCATTGCCATCTCGTTTATGTTTGGCCTCAACCCTGTTGAAGGAAGCTTTGCCGCATCCTTAAAGCAAATAGGTGCTGCAGCATTTACTCTTATGGTACCTATGCTGGCAGGTTACATTGCTTATTCTATTGCGGATCGTCCGGGTTTAACTCCAGGTTTGATTGGCGGTTTACTTGCAACACAATTAGAGGCAGGCTTTCTCGGTGGATTAGTTGCAGGTTTTATTGCAGGTTATATTGCGTTATTTTTATCGAAACAGCTTAAACTCCCAAGTAGCCTAGAAGCATTAAAACCAATTTTGATTATTCCACTATTAGCGAGTTTAGCTGTTGGTTTAATCATGATTTATGTGGTTGGACAGCCTGTTGCACAATTGTTTGAATTACTCACACACTTCCTTGCCAATATGGGGACGACCAATGCCATGATCATGGGGATTATCCTTGGGAGTATGATGTGTATTGATGTTGGGGGGCCAATAAATAAAGCGGCTTATGCCTTTACGGTGGGCTTACTTACGTCACAAACATACGGACCGATGGCGATTACCATGGCTGCGGGTATGGTACCGCCATTGGGTATGGCAATTGCAACTTTTCTGGCAAAGCATAAATTTGCCAAACCTGAGCAAGATGCAGGGAAGGCTGCTGTAGTTCTGGGCCTATGTTTCATTTCGGAAGGGGCTATTCCGTTTGCTGCCAAAGACCCGATTCGAGTGCTTCCATGCGCGATCGCAGGTGGTGCTGTAACTGGGGCTTTGGTTGCATTATTTAAATGTGAACTAGTCACTCCTCATGGCGGTGTAATGGTACTGATCATTCCGAATGCGATGAATTATCCATTAAAATATTTATTGGCGATTGCGATTGGAAGTGTGGTGACTGGTGTAGCTTATGCCGTGATAAAACAACGGTTAGAGTAAGCCCTTCATAGAAGCTTTGTGAAGGCTATTTAGTGCAATAAATGAATATTATGCTCAATCCTATTTTGGATCAGTTGGAGAGTCTCTGCTTGAATTTGTCCAGGTAATAGGTCATGAGCGATATTGCTGAATCGGATTGCAACCTTACAAATCGAGCCAATAATTTCATCGACTTCTTGGACACAAAGTTCCGCTTCCTGAGTACCAAGTTTCACAAGAGCTTGTCGAGGAATATTCAGTGCCTCACCCATGATATCCATTTGATGTGCAGGAAAGTTCTAAACCTTTACTGATCGCTTCTGCACTGTATTCAAAGGCGATTAATGGCCGACCTGTGATTGCGGTTGAGGAGACCAATGTACCCCAAAGCCAATATTCACCCCATCCATTGTAGTAAACATTAAGTTTTTGAGCATGGATTTATTTCCTTTTGATACGTTGGCGAGCACTACTGTTCTGAAATGACAGCTTTGTCCGTTATAATTGTATAAACATTTTTGGTTTCTGGTAATTATGTCCTCATTGATCAATTTTCTATCTCGCTTTAGTACTGCAACTCTTCAGCGCAGTCTGAGCTATGCTAAACACATTGATAGAGAAACAATTGAGTTCTTTGAAGAAAATGATGATGTCACGATGTATGCTCAAATTGAAGGGACAGATTATTACGATACCGCGATTACCTATAATCTTAAAAAAGACCGTTTAATCGATGACGACTGCACTTGTCCGGTTGGATATAACTGTAAACATGCTGCTGCTTTAGCGCGATTATTCTTTCAAGAATATCGTCAGGAATTTCAACAGCGTTATGCTGAATCTCAATCCTCGCAGGGAATCGCAAAACGCCAACGGGGGGATGATCAGGCGCAGCGCTGGTTGAATGATTTTAAACGGTATTTACAACAGACTGAACCAGAGCAATCTGTCAAAACAAACAATTATTTAATTTACCTGCTAGATCAGTCTGTCAGCTTAAAGAAATTGACAGTTGATGTTCAGAAGGCCAGACGCAATAAAAACGGCTCAATTGCGGGGGAAAGTTATTATACCCAATATGAAAATATCACCAGAAAGCATCTGACTTTACCTGAACAAAAACGACAATTATTTAACCAGATTTATTATTATGCCAAAATAAACAGTGACGAACGCTTTTATCAAAGCAATCTTGATATCTCCAGAATTTTATTGGAACATTTCAAATCTTTTATTCAAAGTGGCGATGTGTACTGGCAAAAAAAGAGCCATACTGCACTTCAATGGTCAGAACAAGGCTATCACATCGAACTGATCTGGCAACAAGGTGTAAACAAACAGACAGAGCATTTAAACATTGAATTGGTCAATGGTGATATTCGACTCGATTTGAAATCAAATCCACATATTCAGATTCTCGCGAGCCATCCCCCATGTTATGTGGATATTCAACAGAACACGGTGGGCCAGTTATATGGTGAATATACGGCAAATCTTCTGTACCATTTTTTACAGATGCCTGATCTTCCATCTATGCTCTTGCCAGAGTTTGAGAAACTGACTCATCAATATTCAGACGTGAAAAATCTGCCTCAGCCCGAGTCTATTCAGCATATTGATGTCCTTGAGGGAAGTCCCCAGCCAATTTTACGCTTCGGTGTTTTAGATAAATTTGATTGGAAATGGGAAGAGTCTGTTTGTGCCGAAATTGAATTCTCCTATGTAGGCGGACGAATAAAAGCAGGTACATCAGGTGACAGTTTTATTGGTGAGCAGCATGGCAAAATGGTGCGACAGCTTCGGGACTTAGTTCAGGAACAACAGTCAATCCAGCGTTTACAGCTATTGGTCGAATCACTGAAGTGGGTGAAAGATCTTAATTATTACCAGCAATTAAAACTGGATAAACAACGTCTTGATTCTATGGTTTTTGCGTTCTATGGAGACTGGATCAAACAGCTGATGCCCATCAATCAAATTGAATTGATTGGATGGCAGATAGAGCATCTGGAACACAGCCCATTTAAGCTGCAATATGTTGAAAATTTAAATATTTCCATCACTGAATCTGAAAGCCAACAAGACTGGTTCAATATCGGGGCGACCGTTCAGGACAGTGCAGGCAATAGCTATGATTTACTCGATGCACTTGTGGCTTTGGTGAAAGAACAGCCTGATTTACTTGATCCACGGATTTTTGGTCATCTGAATGACAGTCAAATTTTCACCCTGAAAACTGCAGCGGATCAACCAGATTTGGCTTTATCCGCAAAGGACATTAAGCCGGTATTGTTGCATCTGCAGAGCATTTTACAGCAAGAAGAGCGTAGCATAGATCGCTATGATGCGAGTCAACTATTAGAATTACAGCATCATCTGGGGATGGTGTGGCAGGTCAGTAATCGCCTGCAGCAATTTGCGCAGAAATTCAAACAAGGCTATCAGCAACAACTGCCGACACCACAAGGTTTTCAGGGGGAATTACGTCCATACCAGCAGCAGGGCCTAGGCTGGTTACAGTTTTTAAGGGAAACCCAGCATGGCGGGATTCTGGCGGATGATATGGGTTTGGGTAAAACAGCACAAACTTTAGCCCACTTACTCATGGAAAAGCAGGCTGGTCATTTGCAGGACAGACCCGCCTTAATTGTTGCACCCACATCGCTGATGCATAACTGGTTCAAAGAAGCGGAAAAATTTACCCCTGAGCTCAAGGTACTGCTGCTACAAGGCCCCGACCGCCATCAGTATTTTGAGCAGATTTCACACTATGACATTGTGTTAACCACCTACCCGCTCTTGGCGAGAGATGAAGAGCAACTGAAGCAATATGAATATCATCAACTCATTCTGGATGAAGCGCAGAATATTAAAAATCCGCGTGCCAAAGCTGCACAGGTAGTACGGCAATTAACAGCGCGACATCGTCTATGTCTAACTGGTACACCTATGGAAAATCATTTGGGTGAGCTGTGGGCACTATTTTATTTTCTAATGCCAGGATTTTTATATTCACAAGAAATCTTTAATAAAAAGTACCGCTATCCTATTGAAAAACGCGGCGATCAGCAGTTAAGGCAAAAGTTGGTAAACCGCATTAAACCCTTTATTTTACGTCGCTTGAAAACTGACGTTGCCAAGGAATTGCCTGAAAAAACCACGATTGAAGTCAATATTGACATGAATGAGCAGCAATCCAAGCTATATGAGGCTGTTCGCGCCACGATGCAGGCAAATATTCAGAAAATTGTGGCAGAAAAAGGCTTTAAGCGTAGTCAAATCCAAATTTTAGATGCCTTGCTGAAGCTGCGTCAGGTCTGTTGTCATCCTAGCTTGCTGAAACTGGATTCAGTTAAAACCGGGCAGGCGTATTCTGCCAAACTTGAACAGTTGATGGATATGGTTGTTCCAATGGTGGAAGAGGGACGAAAAATTCTTATTTTCTCTCAGTTTACCTCAATGTTGGAACTGATTGAACAACAGCTCTATCACGCAGAAATTGGCTATGTGAAGCTGACTGGAAAGACCAAAAAGCGAGATGAAGTCATTACAGCATTTCAGTCTGGACAAGTGCCGGTATTTTTAATCAGTCTGAAAGCAGGAGGGGTCGGTCTGAATCTAACTGCCGCAGATACGGTCATTCACTATGATCCATGGTGGAACCCTGCTGCTGAAGATCAAGCTTCAGATCGTGCATGGCGGATTGGACAGGACAAGCCGGTATTTGTGTATAAGCTGATTACCAATAAAAGCATAGAAGAAAAAATTATTGCCTTGCAGCAGAATAAAGCAGAACTGGCACAGTCTATTCTAAGCACAGATCATGAGGGAGAAGCGAAACTGACGGAAAATGATGTGATGAAATTGTTTGAGAAATTTTAGCTTGGTTACAGGTTTCCTCTAATCATCTGTAAGTATCTGAAAGTCTGGATGCAATTTTTTCCAATGTTCTCTTAATTTTTCTTTATGAACAGAAATCATAGGTAAGTCTAGTAATAGCGCTGGCCATACTGACCGTGCTTTGTCCATAATGGCGTGAAGTTGTTTTTCAATAACACGCCATGGAACACCGACTTTTTCAGCCCATTGTTCAAAGTGTTTCATCTCAGCTAAATACCAATCTTTATTTTTGGCAAGATTCAATGCGAAATGAAGCTCATTTTCAATATATACACTAGTCATCAATATATCGTATGCGGGAGATAATCTTGGTGTTCTTTTGTCCTGATAAATCATACTCCAGTTTTTTAAGTGTGCATCTCCATTGGCGAGCAAAATGTTGACAAGTAAGCGGCTGGCAAATTGCTGAATATCAAGAATTTTGTTATCTGAAAATTGATAAATGATCTTTCCTATCTGCTCATAATTTGTGGTGCTGTATTTCTGCTGTGGATATGCACCGAAGATCTGAGCAAAGTCTTCGATGTGAATAAGCTCTGTAGTATCAGCAGTACTCTGTCTATCAAATCTTTTGATTGCAAAAGCATATTGCTCTTGGGGTAAATTTAATGGTGGAAGGTTTTGTAAGAGTGCCATATCCACCAAGCGAATCTCAGGGACATCTATTCCGACCATTTTGGCAAGGCTCATCATAGAATATTCATTTAGCGGAACAAAAGCATGTCTGGAAGAAGGAGTTTTGATAATCCAGTCCCCGAGTAGAGACGATTCCGTTGCCTGGACTAGTGTAAAACGCCCATCTTTGGCTTTCATGGAAAACTTCATTTGGACGCCGGCCAAGGAAAACTTATTATCTGTTCGAATCTCTTGCTTTAAGATCTGATCTGGATTAGAGATCTGCAGTTTGAATTTTATTTCATCTGGAATTTCTTCTGGATCTAATGGAGTCGCAATGAGTGCTCCAGGTAAATCATGACCTAAAGCTGCCAATAACTGAAATTCATTGTCTATATGTACTTTGAGGCTTTGTGCAATCAGTTCGCGTAATGCACCTTCTGGTAGCAAGTTTGATAGCAAGGGATGTAAACGCTGATGTGTAACATAGGTCTTTTCTAAAATTTTATCCACTTGAGGATACAAGGGGGAAGTCAGCAGGCTCAAGGTCGGGCGTTGCTGATCAGAGCGGAAAGAATCTGTAAAAACCAGAATATTTTTTCCGCTCTGAAATCCTGCCAAGTATCCAACGATACCGTGATGTAATGTTAATTTCAGGACGGCAACAGTATTCATGGTTCCTCTCCTCCGAGAAGACCCTTCCATGGGTTAGTCATTAAGTCATCCTGATCTTCAATAGTGACTTTAATTTCATCATTCAATAATTGTCTGATCAAATGAACCTTATCATCAGGGATGAGCATCAGTTGAGCATTTAATCCTGCCGCTATAATTTCTAAGGTCTCTAATCGAGGGTTGCCCTGACTTTCCAGTTTTTGGTACTGCTGTCTTGAAATGCCTGTACGGGATTGCATATCAACTTGCTTTAAGCCCAATTGGGTTCGTCTTTTTTTGATTTGCTGAAGTAAAGACTTATTCATTGTAGATGCATTTATTGCTTTTAGGTTCTGTAAGAAACATATTAGTTTCTTTTTTTTTGAAAAGCAATTTATGACTTTATCATTTCGATCGGCTTTGTTGCACAAAGATTTGAAATGCAAAGCGCCCCTAATTGAGCCAAATTTAAGGCGTAACTTGGGTAAGTGGTCGACCTAATTCCGTAAATCTGTTAAGGACTGCTACACGTGCATGGATCTCATTCACTTGGCTATCAAAACTCCTTGCACTGATTTTATCTCCTAATAATTTGATGCAATGCATCTTAGTTTCAACCAAACTTCGCCGATGATAGCCTGACCATTTTTTCCATAGTGTCCTGCCTAAACGCTTAACTGTTCGAAGTAATTCATTTCGCTCTAGCGAGCTACTCTTTGTATCTTTCCATGGTTTCGCATTTTTTCTAGGTGGAATCACCGCATGCCCTTGCCGATCTGCAATGAACCGTACCGGGTTTGTCGGAGACTTTTATTTAAGTTAGGCCACCTGACCTAACGGGTTAATCTTATAATCGTACATTGCTTCAAGCTCAAAAGACGACACATAACTCAGCGCATCAAGCACCATATCTGTATTCTTACCACGCCATACACCTTGTATTTCAAGATTTTGCATCAATCGAGAACTGTATAGCGCGCAATAACATAACTTCTCGTTGCAGTTGTTGCCAGACTTTACGAACGCCATACCGGCCCGAACTTTCTTTCCAAATTCGTTTGATTTGCTTAGCATGATGAAAATCATGTAGATCTCGTTTTGCTCGATGTTCCCTTGCGAAGCGATGCGCTTCTCATCGCAGGAAAGTTGGTCTCCGACAAACCCGGTACGGTTCAGGTCATTTATTTAGCAACTTCAAATGCTGCTAAAAAATGGACCATGCCAACTCAAAATTGGCGTTTAGCAATGAATTGGTTTACGATTTAGTTCGATGATCGATTAAAAGATCATTTATAAAAAATGAGACTCACACAAAATAATTTACAGGCTCGTAGAAACATGAAAATACATTCTTTTGGTGAACACAATAACATTACTTTATCTAATAATTGTATTGAAGTTCGAGGTGCACGTGAGCATAACCTTAAGGATGTAGATGTTTCTATCCCAAGAAATGCACTTGTTGTTTTCTCAGGTGTATCGGGTTCAGGAAAATCATCACTTGCTTTTGGAACTATTTTTGCTGAAGCACAAAGAAGATATTTCGAATCTGTTGCACCTTATGCAAGACGCTTAATAGATCAGGCCGGAGTACCAGATGTTGATGCTATTGATGGTCTACCACCAGCAGTAGCATTGCAACAACAACGTGGTGTAAGTAATACCCGTTCTTCTGTTGGAAGTGTAACAACTTTATCAAGTCTCGTGCGAATGATTTATTCGCGTGCTGGTGCATATCCTGCCGATCAGCCAATGTTATATGCCGAGGACTTTTCACCGAACACTCCTCAAGGTGCTTGTCCTACCTGTCATGGTTTAGGTCACATTTATGAAGTTACAGAATCGACAATGGTTCCTGACCCAACACTCAGTATTCGTGAGAGAGCTATCGCATCATGGCCACCTGCTTGGCACGGGCAAAACTTACGCGATATCCTAGTAACCCTAGGGTATGATGTTGATCGACCATGGAAAGATTTACCGCAATCGGATAGAGACTGGATTTTATTTACTGAAGAAACCCCAACAGTTCCTGTCTATGCTGGTTTAAGCCCCGCTGAGACTCAATCTGCACTTAAACGTAAACTAGAACCCAGCTATATGGGCACTTTCACTGGTGCTCGTCGCTATGTCCTTCATACTTTTGCTAATACCCAAAGTACGTTGATGAAAAAACGTGTTTCACGTTTTATGGAAGGAAAAATATGCCCTTCCTGTCATGGTAAACGCCTTAAACCAGAAGCCTTATCTATTACCTTTGCTGGAGTAGATATTGGTGAGTTTATGCAACTTTCTTTGGATAAGTTAACTTGCCTGCTTGAGCCCATTGTTCTAGGCAATTTCGACGCTCATGATGCTGGAGAAAAGACTAATAATAAAGTAACCCGACTTGATAGATCTGAACGAGCAACAACAGGTAGAGCAGTGCATTCTGTATCTCCAGATGTAAGACGTACGTCAGCACTTTCAGATGAAAAGAAAATTGCTGCGCAGCGTTTAGCAAATGGTGTGGTGGGGCGTTTAAATCAATTACGCCAGTTAGGTCTTGGTTATCTAACATTAGATAGAGCCACACCGACTCTTTCAGCGGGAGAGTTACAACGTTTGCGTTTAGCAACACAATTAAGTTCTATGCTATTTGGTGTAGTTTATGTACTGGATGAACCGTCTGCTGGATTACATCCTTCAGATAGTCAGTCATTATATGATTCTCTCGATAAATTAAGAGACGCTGGAAACTCCGTATTTGTTGTAGAGCATGATTTAGAGCTCATGCGTCGTGCTCAATGGTTAGTGGATGTTGGACCAGATGCAGGAGAGCAAGGTGGTAATATTTTATATAGTGGAGTACCTCAGGGTTTAAGTGAGATTTCAGCTTCACGTACTGCAAGTTATTTATTTAATAAAATCCCAGTTACTCAAAGTTATGGACGTACACCCTCTGGTTGGCTTGAACTTAACAATATTTACCGACATAACCTGCATAATATTGATGCTCGTATACCTCTTGGTGTACTTACAGCAGTTACAGGTATTTCAGGTTCAGGTAAATCTAGTCTCGTTTCTCAAGCTTTACCCGAGTTAGTACTTTCATATTTAGGCAATGAATCTGAAACTGAAAACAATAATGAAAATAATCCTTTAAATGAAGGAATGTTGGTTACCGAGGTTACACAGGGTTCTCTGGCTGGTGATGTGGAGGCTATACAGCGTCTGGTACAGGTTGATCAAAAACCAATTGGCCGTACTCCACGTTCTAATCTGGCAACTTATACGGGTTTATTTGATCATGTTAGAAAGTTATTTGCTGGGACTCCTGAAGCTCGCCAAGCTCATTATGATGCTGGACGTTTTTCGTTTAATGTGGCTAAAGGGCGATGTGAAACTTGTGAAGGTGAAGGCTTTGTCAGTGTAGAATTATTGTTTATGCCAAGTGTATATGCCCCTTGTCCGACATGTCATGGTGCTCGATATAATGATGACACTCTGAAAATTCGCTGGAATGGACGTAATATTGCTGAAGTATTAGGAATGACCGTCAATGAAGCACGTGATTTTTTTGATGGAGAGGTCTCGATTGCTCGTTCACTACAATTATTAAAGGAAATTGGCCTTGGTTATTTACGTTTAGGGCAACCAGCGACTGAACTATCTGGTGGAGAAGCGCAACGTATTAAATTGGCGACCGAGCTGCAACGCAATCAGCGTGGAAATACACTGTATATACTTGATGAGCCAACTACAGGTTTGCATCCATCAGATGTAGATCGATTGTTAGTTCAATTGCAGCGATTAGTCGATGCGGGTAATACCGTGGTTATGATTGAGCATGATATGCGTGCCGTTGCACAAGCAGATTGGGTGATTGATGTGGGACCAGGTGCTGGAAATGCTGGTGGGAATATTGTTGTGGCAGGAACACCAAAACAAATAACAGAAAATCAAGATAGCCGTACTGCTCCATATTTAGTTAATGAGTTAGTGAGTCGTGATACTAAACATTGATATTGCGAGTGGGTAGAATAAAACCTTAAATTAAAAGCCTGTAAAATCAATCAGATATTTTTTGTTTTAGGTGGTGTGTGAGCATGAAATCTAAAATTTTTTTCAACTAAGGGCTTTGTTGCACAAACCTATCTGTAAAGGGTTTTTCAGCGATATAATTTTCAAATGAAGAAGCCTACACACAAAATCTACCGCACAACCAATTGGCCCGCATATAACCGAGCACTCATGAG
>NZ_JAMXXP010000052.1 GCF_024129355.1 Acinetobacter lwoffii
TCAAATTTAAGATTTTAGCAGCACTCCAAACTCTACAATTTGCGTATAGTGGTAGCTAATCACTATATCAATCAAGATACAAGCAGCACTGCTGCGCAAGGGAAAGGTAATTCTAATTAAGTTAAAGCATCCCATGCCTTAAAAACATCTCCAAGCCACTCACCTTTTTGATATACATCAGGCGTTCTTTTTCCACTTTAATCTGCTGTTTAATGGCTGAAGTATCTTCATCAATCTGCTTATACAGGTCAGCAATCTGGACCTTACCCTTCGCCTTTTTTACTGCAATTCTGGTTTTCGATGACCAGACCAATCTATGGATCAATGTATCGATCTGATCTTGTAATTTCTGGCTCTGTGCATCCAAAGCCAGTTGATAAAACTTGAGTTGCTCTGCGCTTAAACCTTTTTGTGAAACATCCTGATCTTGTTCAATCTGTAGTTGCATTCTCAGTAACGTAAACAGGTCCTGCTCTGCATACGCCTCATTGGCACGTTGCAATAATTCAGTCTTCTTGATTTTTTTGACATCATTCACTTCACGGTCAGGGTGAATGATGGCAGCAATTTTTAAATATACAGTTTTCAATGACTGCTCTGCCATCGCTGCTGCCTGCTCCTGTTTTTCCTGCTGGCGTTTTAATCTGGCTTGCTCACGTGCCTGCTGAAAATGATCTGATTCCCATTCTTCAAATACTTCTGCATCTGCAAGATCTGAGGGATGCTCATTCTTAAAAAATGTTTCCAGTTCATTTATTTTCTTTTGGCTTTTTCTGAATTGGGCATGCTCGGCACGTTGCTGATAGTAAGTGAAGATTTCATTCACTTTATGGGCTTGTTGCGCAGACATTGCCTGAGAGTCTTTTAGATAATTTGCAAGGTACTGAATCTTTTCATCCAGCACCACCAGTTCTGCTTTGGAAAATGTAGTTTCCTGCATGTGCTTCCAGAGCTGTTCCAGCTGCTTGAACAGTACGCCATGCAATTCATGGTAGACCGGCATGAAGGTTTTATGCGTATATTGCTGCAGCTCTTCTTCAGCCTGTTGCCATTGTTGTAATTCCTGTTTCTGTTGCTCGATTTTATTAATCAGATGATCCAGCTTCTTCTGCTGTGGCGAAAGGGCTGTGAATGGCTGAATCATAGTTTTCAAGTCAAAGAGCATGGCAGGAGAAGGTCAAAGAAGAAATAATATCCATATTAAATCTTTCAGCTTTCGTCACAAAGTCCTTTTCAGTGTGCCCTTTCGAAATTTGTATCAGAATTAAAAAAAGCAGACCAAAGTCTGCTTTTTCGCTCTCATATTGATTATTCCAGAACCACTCGGCCATTCAATGACTGCACCGGGCGGTTGTTCGGATGCCCCATCAATTTGGCAAATTCCGAAATCTGCTTGGCAGAAGCCTGTTGAATATCTTTCAGAATCAGCCAGCGCACCCCTTCCGAACACGGCGGTGTGGTCAGCGAACCGCTAAAACGGTAATAATCCAGATTCTTAGGCAACATTGCATTCACAGGTTGTGGCGTTTTCAAAACCACTTTCTCGCCCTGCTTTTTCGGTAAACGGTTCCACATGCGTTTGAGCATCTGGCTTTCTGCACCCTGCTCAAACATCATCCCCACGACAGCCAGCTCACCTTTGGCATTGGCATGGACAAAATGGATTTCCAGTGGATAGCTTTTGCCTTTAATCAGGTTTTCGCTCGGACTATGCAAATGAAACTGCTTCAGTACAAAGATATCGCCATCCAGCTGCAATTCACCACCTTGGGCAAAGTCTACCTGCACAGTATGACCTTTATTTTCGATCGCATGAATCATGGTATTATAGCTGAACTTGAGCGGTTCCAGTTCAGCTTTTACTGTTCGCTCAATATTGATCGGTGACTGGTTCAGACCATTACAGGCCGAATATTTCTGGCTCAAAGTCGACCATTGCTCAGGCTGAGTATAATCCCAATCCGCATCTGCCCAGACCGCTGTACTTAAACCCATAACCGTTAAAAGCGTGAATATTCTTTTCACAATACATCCCTTGTTGGAAGTCAAAATCACAATTTCTAATTTAAAAACAGTTTATTAAAGTAGTGTAATCACTCTATTTTTCAGGCCACAAACTACAGATTTTTATAAAGATGAAGTGATTTGCTTACAAATTTCTAAACACTCCTAATTATTCAAAACACATTATTCAGAATATATATTGATAAATTTCAAATGGATAATACTTTTATAGATTTAAAAATAGACAGTAGAGAATGTGATCTTCTTCAAATTTAATCTGCTGATTTTTTATGCATTATTTACATGAAATCTCTATCTTATTTTCAATAGATCAAATAGCTAGATTTTTAAGTTCAAGCTTCTTTTTTAAATAGAATCTACCTTTATTCATAAACTTACATAAACACAGCAGCAAATAAAATACTGATATTGCTAGACTCGAGCCAAAGAGAAAAATGAGGATAAAGAATTTAAATGGACTGGGCGACCATATTTATAAATGACACCACCTGGGAGTTTACCGCAGAAATTTTGCTGCGTTGTGCCCTGATGTACACGATGATTATCCTGTTTTTGCGTCTGACCGGAAAACGTGGGGTACGTCAACTTTCTATCTTCGAAGTCGCTATCATTTTGAGCTTGGGTTCGATTGCCGGCGATCCGATGTTTACTGAAGATATTCCCCTGATTCAGGCAGTTTTGGTGATGTCGGTCATTATTGTCATGTATCGCCTAACTACTTGGCTCATGATGAAATATCAATGGTTCGAAGACCTGCTGGAAGGTAAACCGATTTATATCGTGGAAGATGGCGTACTGGTCGTTGAAGAAATTAAAAAAGGTAAAATGTCACATGATGAATTCTTTGCCGAAATGCGCCAGCAAGGCGTAGAACATCTGGGTCAGGTACGCACCGGTTTACTGGAAACTGACGGTAAGTTCAGTATCCTGTTTTTCAAATCGGATGAGGTTCGGCCTGGGCTGCCACTTTTTCCTAAAACCTGCTCTATAGTCCAACAGGTCAAGGCCGGGCAATTATATGCCTGCATTTACTGTGGACAGGTACAAACCCTTTCACATGCCGACCAGCAATGTCCGCGCTGTGATTCTTCGCAATGGGCCGAAACGATTGACTGTTTAAGAATAACTTAAGTCTGATTCAGTAACTGCAAATGCGCAAAAATTTCCGGCAGTTGCTGAATTTTATATCGGATATGTTCGGCATCGGCATGAAAGCCTTGCATCCATAATGCATGCATTCCGGCCTCTGTAGCTCCTTGTACATCATTAATGGGATGGTCGCCAATATACAGGCACTGTGCAGGCTGCACGCCTAGACGCTCTGCAGTGATCTGGAATATTTCCAGCTGTGGTTTGTTAAAACCCACCAACCCCGAACTGATGATCTCATCAAAATAAGGTTCAATACCCAAACCCCGAATCGTATTTAAACGGGTGTCATGTCCGCCATTGGAAACAATGGCTAGCTGATAACCTTCATTTTTTAGCTTTGTTAATACTTGCTCTGCTGCCGGCATTTCTACGGCGAAACGGCCAAACTGGCTAAACCAGAATTGGGCTAGTTCATCTATGCTCGGGGGATTTAACCAGTGTAGTTCTTGTAACAACGCATAGGCAGCCGAAGCCCCGATACTGCCATGTGTCAACAATTCCTTTTTCGGATAACCGCCATTATCAATGCGCCTTACAATCTCAATAATTTTTTCTGGTTCGACCAGTGCCAATGCTGGCGCATAATATTCTGCTAGAGAGCGGCTATAAGCTTGTGCAGTGAGATCACGATGGGTCAAGGTATTGTCGAGGTCAAATAAAACGGCTTGAATAGGCATAATTTTCAAAACGAAATGCTGAAACTTTCAATCATGGTAACAGTCCGAAACTCGTTAGATCAGACATAAAATTGCTAAGTTTTGTTGTTTTAAGCATAAAAAAAGCGATGCCAAAGCATCGCCTTTTCTTAGAGTACAAAATCTAAATTAGAATTTGTATTCTAAGCCTGTACCAACAACTGGTTGTTTAGTTTCTAAAGAACCACGCTCAAGTGTTAGATAACCGGCATAACCATATGCTTTCACTTGTTTACTAAATGCGTAATCTGCACCAACAAAGATCTGCTGTGCTTCATAATCGGCAGTATTATCTTTGAAGCTTGTAGTGTTTTGGCTGTATTGACCTTTAACTGTCCAAGCTTTTGCATTTGGAAGATTATATTCAGCACCAATTAACCAACCTTGAGCATCATCAATAAGCAAATCAACTGCTTTAGAAGCTGCATCCACATCCGCCACTTCTGAAGTTTGATAAAGAGCTTTAAGCGCTAAACCACCATCTAGATTTACACGGCCAATTGCACGAATGGTATTTGCAGCAGCAAATAAAGTACCGCCCGTTACTTCTGGAGCAGAAGCATTATCAAAACCGCGCCCTAAGAAGTTAGTCGGAATTGCTTTGTCATAAGCAACACCTGCTACAACTACTGGGCTGTCATATACTACAGAAGCAGACCAAGCATCACCTAAACCACGATTTGCAGTTTTAACTACACCTTTATCAGATTTAATTCCTGAATTTTCACCAGTTGCCAATAAAGCATTCACTTTAATAGCACCTTGAGGCAAGGCAATAGCTGGAGCTTCATACACTACAGCATTCGCTACTCGGCTTTCACCAGTGAAAATACCACTTACATCAGCACGGTTACCTACATAATTATTGAAGGTATCTACCGGGCTAGACAATTGTTTTAATGGAGTGTCATGTGCACCAATTTTTAAAGTACCAAGTTTTGCATCTTTTAAACCAACAAAACGGTTACGTTTAGACCAGTCGTCACCCTCACCATCAGAGTTAAAAGCCCATTCAATTGCATAAATTGCGCTTAGGCGATCCGTTAACTTTTCATCCCCTTTTAAACCAACGAATGAGCTATTTGAACTTAGTTCAATTACATCTTTGTCAGATACTGGTGAAGCATTATCTTCAGGTAAATAATCTACTGATGCATCAATTTCACCATAGAAGGTTGGTGCTGCAAAAGTTGTCCCCGCCAAAAGGCTGAATGCAATTGCTGTTGCTAACTTAGTTTTCATCAAAAATATCCTTAATTTATTTTGTAACAAATAATACACACGGTGCTTATATTACAAAATTATTAAATTAATATTTATATATTCTATTTAGTACTTTAGGCTAACATTTAACCAAATAGTTGATTATTTAGAAATTTTATACTTTTTCTGCAACTTTCATCCATCGGAAAATTGGAATTAGACTGAAAATTGCCACGATCACGATCAGATTCAGATAATTTTGATAGCCTAAAGCATCTCCAAAAATGCCACTCAGGCTATAAAGTCCCCCACTCACCGTGGCCATCAGAGCAACCTGAAAGGTAAAATCTGTCCCTGCCAGATGCTTACGGCTGTATTGCATGACCAAGGTCAACATGACCACCAAAAGCATGGCTGAGACCATGTCTTCGGCCGCATTGATCAGATAAATGATCCAATTTTCTACTTTGTTTTGAGCTTCATACTGGCCAGCCAGCCAGGCATAAGCTATTAAGCTTAATATTTTTAGAATTGAGAAAACGATCAAACTCGAGCTGCGCGACCAGTATTTCAGGCACCAGCCAGCCAATCCGGCCCCAATCAAGGCAGCCAACGCTCCCAGCATGGTGACATAGAGACCAATCTGGCTAAAGCTCAGTCCGAGATCTACCATTAAAGGTTTTAACAAAGGCCCAGATAAACCATCAGTGATTTTAAAGGTCAGTAAGACCAGAAGCCACCTCGCCAAGCTTAAATCTGACCAGAAGTATTGAAAATAGGTTTTTATATTGCTGAGTGCAGGTCCTTTATCAGCTGGCGTGATAATTTTTGAATGCTGAGGTTCTCTAAAAAATAAAATGGGTAAAGTATTAAGAAAGACCAGAGCCGCCAATAATAAAAAGGTGGCTTGCCATTGCAGTAGATCGAGCAACCATAATATAGCCCCACCTCCGACAATGAATCCCAGTCGTGAACCAATGACCTGAAAGGTATTACCCCAATGTTGCTGTTCATTTTTCAGAATATTGACCGCCAGTGCATCAGTCGCAATATCCTGCGTGGCCCCGATCCCATTCATTAGCAAAAGCGTGATAAAAAACAGCAGTAAATACAGCGGCTGATTCAAGGCCTGAATCGGTAGAAACGAGAGCCCAATCAATACAGCAACTGACAGCCATTGCAAGGGAATAATCCAGCTACGGTAATGGCCTTGGGATTTCTTCCCATAACGATCGACCCAAGGTGCCCAGAATATTTTAATCGACCAAGGCAGCATTAACAGGCCAAAGCCCCCGATATGCGCCAGTGATACCCCTTCAGCCCGTAAAATGACCGGCAAGGCATGCGTCATAAATCCGACCGGAAGCCCCTGTGCCCAATACAGCGAAAACAGTAAGATATAGGTATTCCGCATATTTAGGCCAAGTCCTTCAGTTGAAAATGCATCACCAGCATTTAAGATGCTATACATTTTGCCAATGATCCGGATTTTACAAAAGTCTAATATGATCAAAAATAAAGAAAAATTCGTTTCAGGAAGAGACATAAGCAATGGCCCAGACACGTTTCCCCCAACTCCCGCCGCATGTACCAGCCCGCGGCAGCAAGCTGAGCCGGACTTTTTTCAGGCAGCTTTTTTTGGGCCAAGGCTGGCGTCTGGAAGGTGAATTTCCAGACTTACCTAAAGCAGTCGCGATTATTTCTCCGCATACTTCAAATATTGATGCCTGGCTGGGTTTTAATGCGCTGCTTGGTCTCGGTATTCAGATTACGATTTTTGGTAAAGACAGCCTGTTTCGCACACCACTAAAACCGGTTCTGGAATGGATTGGCGTCGTTCCGGTCGTCCGAGATAGTCCACAAGGTCATACCCGACAAATTGTAGACATCATTGAAAAATCAGAACAGATCTGGGTCGGCATGGCACCGGAAGGTTCACGTAAGGCACCAAAAAAATCCGCAGCGGTTTTTATCCTATTGCCAGAGCAGCCCATTTGCCGATTGTGATGTTTTCCTTTGATTATGATATCAAGACCATTCATATCCTGGGCGTGTACCATCTGACTGGTGATTATGAATACGACTTGGAACAGATTTATCAGCATTATCAAGGTAAATTCTCAGCCAAAAATCCTGACTGGGTGGCCAAGCCGTTACAAAAGCTTTTGAAAAAAGACTAGGCAAATACGCCTTTTTTTGATGTGATAGCCTGAATTTTGTTGATTTAATCACCAGTTTTTATAATGAAATTAGCTCGTTATGCCTTAATTGGCTGCCTTGGTTTCAGTCTTGCAGCCTGTGACAAAGCCACTAAAACACCTACGCCTGCCACGCCATTAAAGGCCCGTGAACCTGTCGTCGCCATTGCCCTCGGTGGCGGCGGTGCCAAAGGTTTTGCCCATATTGGCGTCATTAAAGTGCTCGAATCACACGGCATCAAACCGAAAATCGTCACCGGTACCAGTGCCGGTAGTTTTGTCGGTAGCCTCTATGCCAGTGGCAAATCGCCTTATCAGTTACAGCAGATTGCCCTGAATTTTAAAGAATCTGATATCCGCGATTTAACCTTGAACCGGCAAGGGATTATTGCCGGACAAAAATTGCAGGATTTCGTCAATAAGAATGTGGCGAACAAACCGATTGAACAGTTCCCGATTCGCTTTGCTGCTGTTGCCACTCGTCTGGACAATGGCCGCAAGGCAGATTTTATTAAAGGTAATGCCGGACAGGCAGTCCGAGCGTCCTGCAGTATTCCGAATGTGTTTGTGCCTGCCGTGATTGGCGGCACCAAATATGTCGATGGTGGTCTGGTCAGTCCGATTCCGGTCAAGACCGCCAAAGATATGGGAGCAGATATTGTGATTGCCGTGGATATTTCTGCCCGTCCGGATGGTAATAAAGCCTTGAATATGTGGGGCGTACTGGATCAGACCCTGAATATTATGGGACAGCAAAGCATTAATGAAGAGTTGAGCCAGGCCACTGTGGTGATTCAGCCCAAAGTCGGCCATATCGGTACTTTAGACCTGAAAGCCAGCAATGCCACCATTCTGGAAGGTGAAAAGGCTGCTCAACTGAAAATCCGTACTATTGAAAAAGCCATTAACAACTTTAAGCAGTCGCCAGCGGCATTTAAACCGCCACGTCCGGCAAAATTTTGATGCATGATTTTTTATATTCATCTGCTGCCGCATCTGCTACATTGAAGATCAATCATATAAAGATGATGATTAATTAAATACTTAGCGATATAGGTCACGATATGGAATTAGTTCTTGAACCTTGGCACTGGTTTGTATTAGGCATTCTTCTGATTCTGTCGGAATTACTGCTGCCCGCATTTGCTGCCCTGTGGTTCGGGATCGGTGCCATCATGGTTGGCGTCCTGTACTGGATGTTCCCGATGATGGGACTGACGACTCAGCTCCTGACCTGGATCGTACTTTCTGTTCTGTGTACGCTGCTCTGGTTTAAGTTTATCAAGCCACTTTCCATTGACAAGACCAAAGCCGGTCTCTCGCGTGAGGCGACCATCGGTCAGGTGGGCATGGTGATTCAGACCAATCTGGATCATGGGCAAATCCGGGTGCGCTTTCCGATGCCAGTTTTAGGCTCAGATGAATGGGAATGCCGAACTCTGGACCCAGTTCAGGTCGGAGACCGCGTTCGCGTCGTGGATATTCTGGGTAATGACCTGGTCGTACAACCCCACAGCACGAATTATCAAAATCAATAAGGTGAATAAGCTATGTCTGGTGGTTCTATCATTGTTATCGCGTTTCTGGCCTTTGTTGCGATTACCATTTTTAAAGGTGTGCGGATTGTACCGCAAGGCTACAAATGGATCGTACAGCGTTTGGGTAAATACCACACCACGCTAAATCCGGGCCTGAATTTTGTTATTCCTTATGTGGATGAAGTCGCTTATAAAGTCACGACCAAAGATATCGTTCTGGATATTCCCTCACAGGAAGTGATTACTCGTGATAACGCGGTCTTGCTGATGAATGCCGTGGCCTATATCAACCTGACCACACCAGAAAAAGCCGTGTACGGGATTGAAAACTATTCCTGGGCGATTCAGAACCTGGTTCAAACCTCACTACGTTCAATTGTCGGTGAAATGGATCTGGATGATGCGCTATCTTCACGTGACCATATCAAGGCACGCTTGAAATCCAGTATTTCCGATGATATCTCGGACTGGGGTATTACCTTAAAAACTGTAGAAATTCAGGATATTAAACCTTCAACCACTATGCAAACAGCGATGGAAGAACAGGCCGCTGCTGAACGTCAGCGTCGTGCAACCGTCACCAAAGCTGATGGTGAAAAACAGGCTGCAATTCTGGAAGCAGATGGCCGTCTGGAAGCCTCACGTCGTGATGCCGAAGCACAAGTGGTACTGGCTGAGTCTTCACAACGTGCAATTGACATGGTGACTTCCGCCATTGGTGATAATGAAATTCCGGTCGCCTATTTACTCGGTGAACAGTATATTAAAGCCATGCAGGATATGGCCAAATCGCCAAATGCCAAGACGGTAGTACTTCCAGCCGATGTGTTAAATACGATCCGTGGTGTTATGGGTCGCCCTAACTAATTGATCTTTTCACTTTATATATAGGCAGCCTGAGGGTTGCCTATTTTTATTCGCACAAGAAAATCTCAGCAAAAATTGTGAATTTATGGTTAAATTTCGCGTTTATTTTTGAAATCTACTGGATTTGATGTTGCCTGGCTTTCGGATTAAAGCTTTTCGCAGCTGTCTTATTCCTTGTTTCGATCTACTGTCCAACTTAAAAATGGATACCGTATGAGCTCCCTAAATCCAACCTTAATTACTTTTCTTTTCTATATTGTCGCAATGGTGGTGATCGGCCTGATGGCTTATCGCGCGACAAGCAACTTTTCCGATTACATCTTAGGGGGCCGACGTTTAGGGAGTTTCGTAACTGCACTTTCTGCAGGGGCTTCCGACATGAGTGGCTGGCTCCTCATGGGCCTGCCCGGTGCGATTTATCTTTCCGGCCTGTCTGAGATGTGGATTGCCATCGGTCTGATTATTGGTGCCTGGCTCAACTGGCTGCTGGTTGCTGGCCGTCTGAGGGTGCATACCGAAGTTCAGCACAATGCCCTGACCCTGCCGGATTATTTCTCGAATCGTTTTAACGACCAGAAGAAAATCCTGCGTATTGTTTCGGCTTTCGTGATTCTGATTTTCTTTGCGATTTACTGTGCTTCCGGCATGGTCGCAGGTGCACGCCTGTTTGAAAGCATGTTCGACATGTCTTACAGTACCGCGCTCTGGATCAGTGCCATTGCCACCATCAGCTATGTATTTATTGGCGGCTTCCTGGCGGTGAGCTGGACCGATACCATTCAGGCCGGTCTGATGATCTTTGCCCTGTTGCTGACGCCAATCGTAACGTTAATGGCGTTCTCGGATATGTCCCAGGTGACTTTGGCACTGGAGGCTGCTCGTCCTCAAGCAATGAATATTCTGGGTGATCTCAGCCTTGTTGCGATTATCTCGCTCTTGGCTTGGGGTCTGGGTTACTTTGGCCAGCCGCATATTCTGGTGCGCTTCATGGCAGCAGATTCAGTCAAGTCGATTCCAAATGCACGCCGTATTGGCATGACCTGGATGATTCTATGTCTGGGCGGTGCAGTCGCAGCCGGCTTCTTTGGGATCGCCTATTTCCAGCAGCATCCGGAACTGGCAAGCGTAGTGAATGCCAATCCTGAAACGGTATTTATGGAACTGACCAAAATCCTGTTTAACCCATGGATTGCAGGTGTGGTGCTTGCTGCCATTCTTGCCGCAGTAATGAGTACTTTAAGCTGTCAGCTCTTGGTCTGCTCAAGTACCCTGACTGAAGATTTCTATAAGTCTTTCCTGCGTAAAAATGCCTCGCAAAAAGAACTGGTCTGGGTTGGCCGTTTGATGGTGCTACTGATTGCCTTGCTGGCGATCTGGATGGCGGGTAATCCTGAATCTAAAGTGCTGGGTCTGGTGGCTTATGCCTGGGCAGGTTTTGGTGCCGCCTTTGGTCCGCTGATTATCCTGTCCTTGTTCTGGAAACGCATGACCTTGAATGGTGCTTTGGCCGGTATGATCGTGGGTGCAGTCGTAGTTATTTTCTGGAAGAACCTGTTTGCTGACACTGGCCTGTATGAAATCGTTCCTGGTTTTATCTGTTCAATGCTGGCGATTGTGGTGGTGAGCCTGATGGGTAAAGCACCAACAGCAGAAATTACCGATCGCTTTGAAGAAGCTGAACGCCTGTATAACGAAAGCAAATAATTCTGTATCAACTAAAAAGAGGACTTGAAGTCCACTGCTGTCCCATAGTTTGCTTTAAATAAAAAAACCTGAGTCCTAACAGTTAAAATATGAGTGCAAACAAACACTTTAACGACCAGGAT
>NZ_JAMXXP010000053.1 GCF_024129355.1 Acinetobacter lwoffii
CTTGTTTAGCTGCACAATAACTGAAGCCAGCATCGGTTTTAAAATTTCTATGTTTTTTTGCTCGAGCATAGCGACAAACAGGAATAGGAAAACCATCAATAAAATGAATATTATCGTGCATAAAGGTTTTTCTAATCTTGGTCATAATTTGCTGATTGACTTGCCATAAATTTGCACAGTGTTTACAGAAATTAGGATAAGAACCTAATTTTGGAAACCAGTCTAAGTAATTGTGTTTAAAATATTTACAGATATTTTTATCAGAATCCAATCCTAAAAATTCACCTATAATTTGTATAGTCATTATTTCAATATCGGTTAAAGCTGGAGGAAATCCTCTCGTTCTTAATGGCTTTGTGACGATAAGTGAATAGCAAGAATCTACGCCAATCTCAACTTAAAATGAGTTTTTCGAGTTGAATTGGCGAATGGCCAAGCTTCTTATTCAAAACAACGCAGACGGTGTGTGACAGAATCTTTCTAATAAAGCGATGTGATAAATGCCATAAATCTTTTGCTCTTACTTTTTGGATATTAAAGCGATCTACCAACTGGCCAATGACGGTTGAATAGCCACCGATTTTGTAGACACCTTTTAGTTAGATAAAATGGCTAATTAACGAGGTGCTTATGAGCAGTAAACGATACCCTGAAGAATTCAAAATTGAAGCAGTAAAACAAGTCACTGAGAAAGGTCATAGTGTGGCTGAAGTTGCTACACGTTTAGGAACCACTACACATAGTCTGTATGCTTGGATCAAACGTTATGATCCACAGCAGCCCAAGACAACAGAATCTAGTGATCCAACTACAGAATTAGCGAAATTAAAAAAAGAGCTGCAAAGGGTCACTGAAGAAAGGGACATATTAAAAAAGGCCGCGGTGTACTTCGCAAGCCAGTCCAAATGAGGTACGCCTTTATTCGGGACAACCAACATATATGGTCTGTTCGTCGTTTATGTTCAACGTTAGATGTTCATCACAGTGGTTATTACGCCTGGTTAAAGAAACCTACCAGTATAACTGCGAGGAAGCGGCAACAGCTTTCAGGATTAATTAAACAGTTCTGGTTGGAATCTGGCGGAGTCTACGGTTATCGCAAGATTCATTGTGATTTGAAAGACGTTGGCGAAAGTTGCGGTATCAATCGAGTACATCGACTCATGAAGGCGAATGGTCTCAAGTCACAGCGTGGCTATCGCAAACCTAGAGCTAATGTTAGTACTCCATCGATTGTGGCTCGAAATACTTTAGACAGACAGTTTAACCCCACCCAGCCCAACCAGTTGTGGGTGACTGACATCACTTATATTCGCACTCATGAAGGATGGTTGTATCTTGCAGTAGTAATCGACCTATTCTCACGGCTAGTCGTTGGCTGGTCTATGAAGTCGAGAATCACAACAGATCTGGTTTTAGATGCTCTACTGATGGCTTTGTGGCGAAGAAGCCCAAAGAACAAAGTCCTGATTCATTCTGATCAAGGTAGCCAATACACCAGTCATGAATGGCAGACATTTCTCAAGCATCACAACCTTGAAAGCAGTATGAGCCGGCGTGGAAACTGCCATGATAATGCTGTTGCTGAGAGCTTCTTTCAGCTGTTAAAGCGAGAGAGGATCAAGAAGAAAATCTATGTGACAAGAACTGAAGCAAGGTCGGATATCTTTGAATATATAGAGATGTTCTATAACTTAAAACGCAGACATGGTTCCAATGGTCAGCGTTCTCCATTAGATTATGAAAAGGCCCATCAAAAGATGGTTATGTGTGTCTAGAATTTTGGTGGCTATTCAAAGCCAACAATGATTTGTAGATGTAATCCTGATATCAAACCTGCAATACCCGCCCCAAAAAAGCAACCAATCGCCATGGGTGGTGCTAGATTTTTAAATACCGACCAAATCACAGCCCCATTTTTATGATGCGCCATCAATGAGCTAATCGAAGTAACAACAATGGTTGCTAAAGATGTGCCTAATGCGAGGTGCATAACCACATCGGGGTCATAACCCATTTGAGTAAAGACAATAAAAAGCAGTGGCACAATAATCGTACCACCGCCGACACCAAACAGCCCTGCTGCAAAACCAGCAAAAGCACCGATGACTAAAAAGGTTATAAGTTCCACAATAGACTAACTTTAAAAAATGAAAGGATTAAGGCGTTGAATTAAGCGTGTTCCAACTGACCCACTTGATGATAAGCACGGTTAAAATACACCAGGCTTTCTTCTTGATCGCTTTGTTGAACTTGAAGCACACGACACATGAAAATACTGTGTGTACCCACTTGCTGAATGTCCTGAATTTCACAGTCAAAACTGACCAAGGCATCTTGCAAAATAGGTGAACCAGTTTCCAACGCACTCCACTCACCTAAGTTGAAACGCTCTTCAGAACTGAATTTACTTGAAGCAAAAGCATTTGAAAGCTGTTCATGCTGAGTACTTAGTACGTTTACAGCCAAGACTTTATTTTCAACAAAATGGGCATGTGAACGGGAGGATTGATTCATACAGACCAATAACGTTGGCGGTGTATCCGTCACGCTACATACGGCAGATGCAGTAAATCCATGCATACCTGCTTTACTCGCAGTCGTAATAACATTCACTGCTGTGGTGAGTAAAGACATTGCATTTCTAAAGTCTGTTGCTTCAATCATCTCTTTCATCTCAAATGTACATATCACGTGCTCGTGCTTTAAGTAGAACAAATCATCTTGCAATAATTTGCCCCTGCTTCGCACGAGACTACGTTTGATTAAGCTTCTAGCTCTTTACGAACAATGGCAGCACCTGCGCTTAAAGCCTCAAGCTTGCCACGTGCAACTTGGCGAGAAAGTGGTGTCATACCACAGTTGGTTGAAGGATAGAGTTTATCTGCATCAACAAATTGAAGTGCTTTACGTAAGGTATTCGCCACTTCTTCTGCAGTTTCAACTTTGCTAGTTGCTACATCAATGGCACCCACCATCACTTTCTTACCACGGATCAATTCAATCAAATCCATTGGTACACGTGAGTTTTGGCATTCAAGTGAAATAATATCGAGCTTAGATTGTTGTAGTTTCGGGAATGACTCTTCGTATTGACGCCATTCATTACCTAAAGTTTGTTTCCAATCTGTATTGGCTTTAATGCCGTAACCATAGCAAATATGAACTGCAGTTTCACATTTTAGACCTTCAAGTGCACGTTCTAAGGTTGGTACACCCCAGTCATTCACTTCATCAAAGAATACGTTAAACGCAGGTTCATCAAATTGGATAATGTCTACGCCTGCTGCTTCAAGTTCTAAAGCTTCTTGGTTCAAAATTTTGGCAAATTCCCAAGCCAGTTTTTCACGGCTCTTGTAGTGTCCGTCAAAAAGTGTATCAATCATGGTCATTGGACCAGGCAACGCCCATTTAATTGGCTGACTGGTTTGGCTGCGTAAAAATTTCGCATCGTCTACAAACACTGCTTTTTTACGAGAAACTTCACCCACAACTGAAGGTACACTTGCATCATAACGATTACGAATACGCATGGTTTCACGCTTTTCGAAATCTACACCTTCAAGATGTTCAATAAACGTGGTTACAAAGTGCTGACGGGTTTGCTCACCATCACTCACGATATCGATACCTGCAGTGACTTGCTCATGTAATGATAATTTCAAAGCATCACGTTTAGCTTCTAATAATTCTTCGCCTTCAAGCTTCCATGCAGACCATAATTTTTCAGGTTCAGCTAACCAAGACGGTTTTGGCAAGCTACCCGCAGTTGAAGTTGGGAGTAAAAGTTTCGGTTGTGTAAGCGCCATGTCTAATCTTCTTTGTCTAAATTCGTAAATCTGTTTATCAATTTAATGGATTAAGCAGCTGTTTCGACTTCGAAATTTGCAGCCCATTCATTTAAAATGTCTTGATAAGGCTTAATGAAGTTTTCTTCCGTCCATTTACCTTGTTTAACTGCAAGCTCACCACGTTCCACACGGTCATAGACCACACGTGTAAGTGAATAATCGCCATAGCTTAGACTTGGTTGATACACCACACCTGCAGGAGAGTTGGTGTTGTAAATTTCAGGACGATAGATCCGTTGGAAACTTTCCATGGTCGCAATAGCACTGATCAATTCAAAATCAGTATAATCACGGACTAAATCGCCAGCGAAATAGAATGCTAATGGTGCATTACCACCTTCTGGTTTAAAGTAGCGTACACGTAAACCCATTTTGGCAAAATATTCATCGGTACGTGAATATTCATCATTTTTGTATTCCACACCCAAAATAGGATGTACGTTGGCTGTACGGAAATACGTTTTAGAGGTTGAAACGCTTAAGCAAATGACAGGTTGTTTTTTAAATTCTGCTTTAAATACATCTGAATTGACTAAATGTTGATAAAGCTTGCCATGTAGATTGCCAAAATCTTCAGGTTTTTCACCTACACCACAACCCAATTGTGGCAATACCACGCTGAAGTCGTAATCACGCACATAAGATGAGAAACTATTGCCGATCATGCCTTCAATACGCTCACCTGTTTGATGGTCAATCACAACACTTTTAAGTGTTTCAATAAATGGGAAAGTTTGACCATTACCTTCAATATCAATTTCCGCAGAAATAATGTCAATCTCAAGTGAATAGCGATCACCTTTCGGGTTATCAACGGTTGCCAAGCTATTAAAACGGTTGTTGATCATCGCAAGGGTACGACGCAAGTTTTCTTCACGGCTTTCCCCACGTGCCAAATTGGCAAAGTTTGTGGTTAAACGTGTGCTTTCTGCTGGTGTATAATTCTCATCAAAACGGATACGTTTAATTGAACACTCAAATGCTGTACTCATGGAGATTGCCACCTAAAAATTTTATAAAAAGCTAAATTTCTGAATGGCTATATTTAAACGTGAATAAGAAAGTGAGTAAAACGATATAAATTCAGCTTAAGATGAGAAATACTCATCTTAATAAATTAAAGATGCTGAGGATTTTTAGTTATTCAGTAAGCTAAGCGGCTATCTAAAATCTTTATCTGAAATTGGTAATGTTTTTTGCAACTCTACCAAAGATAATAAATCTCCAACTATCAAGTATGTGTAAATAACATAACGATCAGCTTCTTGCCTAGAAGTAATAATATCATGAGAACCTTTCTGAGCAGCTTTGAAAATAGCATCTAACCGCTCGCCCAAATATTTCATCTGTGAACCAACGATTTCCTCAAATCTTTTAGAGTCTGACTGCTCATCAACATATGCAATAATTCGATTTATATAATTATCCACACCTAATTTAATAATTTTAGTTTTACCATTGTCTAAATTAATAGTCTTATCCTCTCTAGCAGGATAAATCACATCAGCAGTATCTTGTAATATTCGCCTACAACTATGAACAGCATTTGACCAATCCTCTGAATTTTCGGACGTTAAATTCTCATAAACAGATGCAAATTTTTGTGCTGATAATGGTACTAAATCTCCAATTTTTCCGTCTACAAACTTTCTTGTTCTAGAAAAAATATCTGACGTAATTTTTGAATATTTTAGCTCATAATATTTATTAGACACGTATTCGTATACAAAAGCTTGTCGTTTAGTTAGAAATTGAGAGTTCGTGCTAATACCATCTCTTAAACTCTTTCTTTCTAAAAAATTACTAGTGCCACCTGATGAAACAAATTGATTCGGATTAGCTGAACTTATTGAAACATTAGGATCATGTGCAATTTTTAGACTATCCTTCATTGCTTCCAATTCAATCTCCATCGCTCCGATTGACCCTAACTTAGCTTTCTCTACGGTTTTTCCTTCTCCATCTTTATCTATAAAAACTCTTCCAGCTTTTTTACATAAGTCCCATATATCGGGTGTTAAACCATTTGGGCTTGAAGGATAACCACTACTTTCAAAGATAAAAATTCTTTGGTAATCGAATTCATTTAGCAATCTTGCCAATCTACTCGCCTTTAATGCGCAATTAGATAAAGAAGAGGTACTTAACTCAATATTACTAATAATTTCTTCACTTAATTTTAAAGCTTCATTCAATGACTCTTGATTAACTTGCAATGTTCTGATTCCAAAGCATTATTGTAGTTATTCTCTTATATACTTTAGTTCTTATTAAATTTCAATTAGTGAATTTCTTTCATCTTAACCTTAGAAAATATCAGTATATCAAATCCTTACTATCTAATTAAATCGTTAAAATATAGGGTTTAGATTTAAACCCATATAACTATGTCAAACAAACTTGAACGTCAGAAATTGACTCTCCCAGCAGGTCACGACAAGCTTCTGCTTCACTCCTGCTGTGCACCATGCTCGGGTGAAGTGATGGAAACCCTAATTGAATCAGGCATCGACTTTTCGATCTTTTTTTATAATCCCAATATTCACCCTGTCAAGGAATATGAAATCCGTAAGGAAGAAAATATTCGCTTTGCAGAAAAACATAATATTCCTTTTATTGACTGTGATTACGATACAGACAATTGGTTTGCACGTGCCAAAGGCATGGAAAATGAGCCAGAGAAAGGTATTCGCTGTACCATGTGTTTTGATATGCGCTTTGAACGCACTGCCCTTTATGCAGCTGAAAATGGCTTCAGCCTAATTAGTAGCTCATTGGGTATCTCTCGTTGGAAAGATATGAAGCAGATCAATGATTGTGGGCATCGTTCTGCTTCACATTATGAAGGTATCACCTATTGGGACTACAACTGGCGTAAAAATGGTGGTGCTGTTCGTATGCTTGAAATCAGCAAGAAGGAAGAATTCTACCAACAAGAATATTGTGGCTGTGTATACTCCTTACGTGATACCAACCGTTGGCGTATGAGCCAAGGTCGTGATCGCATCAAATTGGGCGTGAAATTTTATTCGAATGCCATGGATGATGAAAGCTAAGCTTCAGTCGCCAGATACCAATTTTTCCAGGAACTGGTTCCACGGACTTCAATGGGTACAGTTGGAATCAGTTTTTCTTTTAGAACGTCAGTCTGTCCCACGGCTTTGGCAAGTCGGGCTTTCACAGAATGAATGCATTCACGATCTCCAAACTCACAGCGATCCAATGTCGTACCACCACAAGGACCATTCGCCAATCCTTTGGGACAAGTTTCAGGGCAAATATATAAAGTATCTCCTAACCTACATTGACCACAACTTTCACAACCCACGATCCCTTGCTTAGAGATAAATTCAGTTTTTAACAATGCTTTTGCTGCAGGCGCATTTTCCCAGAATGAGGCTTTAAAAATAAAATGCCCCACACCTTTGGCAATTTTGGACTCAAATAGAGCCTTGTGCATGAAATGCAATTGCTGATATTTAATAAGCTGGCTAGAGGATAGTTGGCGGGAATAATAAGCTAATTCTGGCACGAGTTCATTTTTAGTCTTCACTTGCCACAGTGCATTCCAGAGTGCTTCGAGTTCCTGTAAACCATAATGTCGATATTGTTCAATATATTTTTCTAAAAGCTTTTGCTCTTCAGGCTTATGGCATGCTGAAAGATGCACACCTGCAAAACCCAAATACTTACACATCAATATTTGTATAGCACAACGTTTATAAGCATTCTCAGTTCGTCCATCCTGTTTTTCCTGAGCCAACACTCGTAACATGTGTGGTGTAATCACAATTCCTGCGACCTTATGTTTCACCATAAAATTGGCACGTGCCAAACTAAGTGGCATAACACAAGCAAGTATATTTTGTGGGTATCGATGACGATTTAAAAAAGCCTTGGCTTGTTTTAAAGCCTCCATATCGTAACCCAACTGGGTAACGATAAAGTCTGCTCCTGCTTTAATCTTTTTGTGAAGTTTTAAATATTGTGCATCACGTTCAGCTTCAGCATATTTAAAGGGATTAAAAGCTACACCAATATGAAATCCACCATAACACTTTGCGGCCATGACCGCATTTACAGACTCTAAATATCGGGTGCGATTCGTTCCATCTTGACCATTTGTATGCCCTTTTAACTTATCACCTGTGAGAAGCAGTAAATTTTTTTGTCCCGAAGCTTGAGTTAATTTTAAGAAGGTCTCAAAATCAGTAATATCCCGACCTTTCCCTGAATAATGGATGATTTTTTCCACTGATGAAGGAAATGTCTTCGCACATTCAAGTGGTGGCAAATCACTATCGGCATGCACTCGATCTGCCAAAGTGATCGCACATGGAAATTCTGCTAAAGACATTGGTACGGCAATGCCCTTAGCAGAACTTAAATATTCCAACAAAATACAAAACTGATTGTGCTTAAAATGAGAAGCAAGCTGTGACATAAAATAAAGTTCAAATAAAAATGATTAAAGCAGGTCGCTATTATATTCGACCTAACAGAATCAGCCCGATTAATCTTAAACAGGCTGATATAGAAAATTTTAGTCAACAATTATGCAATGAATCTATTCACTACATTCAATCAGGCAACTTTCTCATTAGATTCTCGCTCTAATGTGAAATGAAATGCCTATTTTTCAAGAATATTTTGATACGACTTAATGAAGTTCTCTTCTATCCATTTACCTTGCTTAAGATTCAATTGAACACGTTCAACACCGTCATAAACTTTACGAGTTAAGAGAAATCATTATTGTGAACAGACTATTTCTCTAAGGTGATTCATCACAACATGTAATTTATAGCCATAGAACCGGCCCATTGAGCTTTTACCACGAGATGCAATTTTAGATAATGATTTATGGCGGTGAATAGGTTTGTGCAACAAAGCCTATTCTAATTAAAACTTGGATTTCATAACCATTAATTTACAGTACAACTATCAATAAAATCGCCCCACCATTGCATCATTTCCATACGCTGATTAAAATATTCTGCATGATTATAACTTGCACGGGTTTTATTTTTATCAGTATGAGATAGCTGTGCTTCAATCCAATTTGATTGAAATAAACCGGATTCATTTAATATGGTACTAAATGTCGATCGTAACCCATGAGAAGTTAATTCATTTTTAGTATATCCCATTTTTCTGATAATCAAGTTCAGGGTATTAAAATGAATAGGTTTATTATTATTTCGGGGGCTAGAAAACACATATTTCTCGCCATGAGACCAAACGAGTGCTGATTTCACAACTTCAAGTGCTTGATCAGATAGTGGAACAAAAAAATCAGGGATATCATGACCTAAAATAACCTTTCTTCTATATTGTTTAATATGTAAGGCTGGTATTTTCCATATTTTTTTATCTAGATCGAAGTGATGTGGTTCACAAAGCAATAATTCTCCACCACGGACGCCTGTATATAATTTAAATAACAGGGCTTTTTTAATAATAGGATCTGTATTAATCTGATTTAATTTAGCTAAGAAATTAGATAGTTCATCTGAATTCAAATGAGGATAGTTTTTCTTAATCTTATTGTTGACTAATATTTTATGAAGTCCATGTGCAATATTATATTCACAATACCCCATCGCTACCGCATAATCATAAATCTGATTTAAATAACTATAGGCTTTCTTTACAGGTTCTTTTACATTTCTAGATTCTATCTTTTTAATAATCTTAACTAGATCATATCTTTTAATTTCAATAAATGGCATTAGTCCAATATTTGGATAAACATCCTGATCTAAACATTTTTTTGCGAGCTGAATTACACCGCATCGTGGTTCATCTTCAAAGGAATTTTTAATTTTAAATTCTAACCACTCTTCACAAATATCCTGAAAAGTTTTGATGTATTTTTTATGCAGTGGTTTATTTTCATAATTATTAAATTTATATTCATCCCGGACTGATCTGGCCTCTTTCAAGGACATTACAGGATATTCACCCAACTTCATGCGAGGACGTTTATTTGTCCCTGCAAGTGAATAGCGGTAACTCCAAGATTTACGTCCGTTTGGTTCTACCTTCAAACTTAAGCCGTCATCATCTGCCAGAAAATAGATTTTTTCCTTTGGTTTAGCTTGACGTACCTTAATTTCAGTAAGACTCATGAATTTTTAACCTAACCACAAATGGCACTGCTCAATTCAATTATAGCAAATTTAAGCGATATTCATATGATGCGTATCATACGCATCACATATTTTTATAAGTAATTGTTAAATAAAATTTATATTTAGATCGGTTATTCCCTAGTAACCAATTAATTAACCAATGATTTTGCAAGTCTTAAATTGGCATTTGAAGTGCAACCCCATGTTATGACTATTCACATTTCTGCTCCATCATTCATGGTTACTTATTAGTTATGTTATTATGTCAGGAGCGATACAAGAATTAGGGTAACCTTATTATGGAAATAGCGAATACGAAATTACTAGCTGGCGCTTTGATAGCCCTAACTTTAACTATAGTTAGCCCTGTCGTACTTGCAAATGATAACAATGATATACGAAAGACTATTGTAGTTAAGTTTGCTAAAAAAGCTCACCCTGCAAATTATTACGGAAGGATAGATGGATACAAGTATGATTCCTACAAATTTTATGCTAAAAAAGGGCAAAAGTTAAAAGTGAAGTTGACTGGAGGAAATGTTGAAGCTTACTTATGGGGTAATCAATTAAAAGACTCCATCAATCTTGGAGAATATTCTCCAGAGCTTGATGATAAGGGTATTTATATTTTACCTGCTTCAGGTGAGTATGAAATTAGAGTATTACAACCTAGATCACAGGCAAGAAAAGATAAAAAACCTCAATACTGGATGAGTATTAACATTAAATAAA
>NZ_JAMXXP010000054.1 GCF_024129355.1 Acinetobacter lwoffii
ACAAATTGGTCTGGGCTTAGCTACATCAGTTGAGCAAACTTTGGCAGACTATACTGAACGCTTTAGCAAGGTCTCGGATTTTTCACCTGCTCTTTCTGTGCATCAAATTCCTTTATTTAATCCGCTGTCCGGCTATGGCAGCTATGTCTTTCCTGCGGTTGCACCTTTAATTATCCACCAAACCATTCTTTTGGGTTTGAGTATGCTGATTTTGGTATATCGGGAAAGAAAAATAGAATTAAACACAAATGCATTGATTGGGATGTGTTTAGCGGTCTTCACCATTGGTTGTCTGGGATGTTTCTATTTATTCGGCTTTAGCTTCTGGCTATTTGATTATCCACGTGGTGGCAACCTGCTCGGGATGCTACTGGCTGTTGCGGTTTTTATCTACACGATAATTGGCATGACCTGCCTATTTGCCAGTTTTCTGGATCTGCCGGAACGTGCGGGGCATGTTATTGTATTCACTTCTATTCCACTGTTCTTTTTATCTGGTGCGGCCTGGCCGCATGCTGCCATGCCCACCTGGATGCAAGTCGTTGGCGAAATCCTGCCCTCTACCCAAATTGTGCAGACGTTTATTCAACTCAATCAGATGGGTGTGCCTACAACACTGATCTTGCCTAAACTGCTCTATCTTGGAATGATCGGTAGCTTGTGCTTTTTTTTGGCTTATCGACGTTTAATTTCAAACTGTGGAACTTTCTAGCTAGATGTTTAGTCCCAGATTTTAATGGTGCAACATTCTTAGAGAAATGAAAGGAAGCACTATGGGACAAGTTCTACACAGCAGCGTCACAACGACATAGACAGTGCGTCGAGCAATACAAAATAGTCAAGAGAGCTTAAGAACGCTAGCCAAGCGTTACCGCATCAATCAAAAAACCGTCGCAAAATGGAAGAAACGTACTTCAGTAGATGATCTTACAACCGGGCCAAAGAATCCTCGCTCAAGCGTGTTATCGCCTGAAGATGAGGCGGCAATTGTTGCTTTTCAAAAACGCACTTTGTTGCCGCTAGACGATTGCCTTTATGCATTGCAGCCGAGTATTCCTTATCTGACACGCTCGTCGTTATACCGCTGCTTGCAGCGGCATGGTATTTCATGACTGCCTAAGGTACAAGGTGATCGCCCTGTCAGGAAGCGCTTCAATTGTTACTTTCATATCGACATCGCTGAGATGCAAACAGCACAGGATAAGCTTTATCTCTTCGTGGCTTTATTGCATAAATATTTTTCAAGATACTGATTTTTAAGGGTCTTATAAAACTTTAATAAAAAATAAATATAATAAAATCAAAGTGTTATGTATTATTGCAGCAAAGCCGTTCAGGAGCACAAAGGTAAGGTAATAACATCTTTTTAATAGTGATATTTATTGCTCCCTATCCTTACATTAAAGTTTTATTTGGAAATTTACCTATCATTAACCCATTTTTCATTCATATTTCCTGTTATGTTGAGATTGCTTTAAGATATATTAAATAATAACATTAGTGATAATTATTATCATTTACATTAGCCAAAATGTCTTCTACCGTTCCTTCATCATTTAAACTATCTTTACTCAGTTTTTCGATTTTAGTTACACAACAAAGTTTTGCCGATGATACTCAGCAATTACCGACGATTACCGTTACAGCGGAATCAGAACAGAGTGAGCTCAGCTCTGAACAGAGTAAAGCCTATATCATCCAAAACTCGTCAACCGCCTCAAAACTGAATATTCCACTTAAGGAAACGCCGCAAACAGTCAATGTCCTTACCCGCCAGCAACTGGATGACTTTGCCTTGGATAATACCCGGGACGTACTGCGCAATACCCCTGGCATTATCGTCAGCAATCAGGAAACGGAACGGACCTCCTACCTTGCCCGAGGTTTCGAGATTTCAAATGTTTTAGTCGATGGCGTTGGTATTCCACTCGAAGGCTATAATTATAATAATGATAATTCAGACAGTTTTTTGTTTGACCGTATCGAAGTGGTCAAAGGCGCGAATGCCTTAAATAATGGAATTGGCGATCCCGGCGCAACTATTAACATGATTCGCAAACGCCCTACTCAGGAACTTCAGGCAGCCTTGAATGCCAGTTACGGCTCATGGAATACCCAGCGCTATGAAGCAGATGTATCTTCTCCTCTCACCCAGGATGGAAAAGTCAGAGGCCGTGTATTTGGTTATCAACAGACTGGTGACAGTTATCTGGATCGTTATGAACTAGAAAAGAACGGCATAGGTGCTGTTGTGGAGGCAGATATTACTGACACAACTCTATTGACTGCTGGCTATACTGAAACCAATCACAAGCCGAATGGTGTCAATTGGGGTTCTAATCCACTGATCAATACTGAAGGCGAGCAGCTCAGTTACTCACGGAATTATAATTACAGTCCAAGCTGGGCGCACTGGGATAGCAATATTAAAAGTTACTTTGCCGAGCTTGAACAAAAACTGGGTGGCGACTGGACAGCCAAACTGACCTATGATGAAAAACGTACACAACGCGATTCAAAGCTCTTGTTTCTGTCCGGCAAACCTGGCGCAAATGGCACTTCAGGCATCTTCCTCTACCCAGGCATGTATATTGATGACAATAAAGAACAACAAGCCAGCCTGAGTTTTAGCGGCACCTATCCGCTTTGGGGACAACGCCATGAAGCCTCATTGGGCTATGTCTGGGCCAAAAATCGTCTGGATGAATTGGGTTATGCTGGCAGCTTTGTCAATCCGCTGACCACAGATTTAGCCAGTTTTACACCCGAAGAACCAAGCTGGGATATGTCGAAAACCAGTGGTGAAATGCATATCCGGCAGAAGAACCAGAGCCTTTATGCTGCGACCCGACTGCATCTGAATGATGATCTGAAACTGCTTTTAGGTGCGAACTATGTTCAGGCTGAAAGCAGTGGTAGCAGTTATGGGACCGACACCATTTATGATGAAGATAAAGTTTTACCCTATGCCGGTCTGACCTATAACTTTAGCCCTGAATATACAGGCTATCTGAGTTATACCTCGATTTTCCGTCCGCAAACCACCAGAGCAGATGATGGCAGCATTAACAAACCGATCGAAGGTGAAAGCTATGAAGTCGGAGTCAAAGGTTCTTGGCTAGATGACAAGCTTACCGCCACCATGGCTGTGTTCAGAACGGAGCAAAGTAATTATCCGCTTCGTGATTCTGATGGTATTCCGACTTTACGCACAACTCAGGTCAGTGACCTGCGTTCCCAAGGCTACGAGTTTGGCTTGGCGGGACAACTGACCGACCATTTTAACTTAAGCTTTGGTTATACCCAGTTTAGCCTGAAAGATCTGATCAATGGCGGTGATGCGCGTACCTTCAATCCAACCCAGTCTTTTAATCTTTTAACTACCTATCAGGTGCCGCAACTTCCAAAACTGAAACTGGGCCTTGGTGTGCAGTGGCAAGATCAGACCTATCTAGATGTGCCTGAAGCAACCGCCAATGGAGTGATTACCCAGAAAGCTGGAATCATTGAGCAGGATGCTTATGCGCTCGTGAACTTAATGGCCAGCTATGAGCTGAATGAGCATATGACCTTGCAAGCCAATGGTAATAACCTGACCAATGAAAAATATCTGTTCAATTTCCCGAATCAGCAAGGTTTTTATGGTGCACCAGCAAATTACAGCGTTGCTGTGAAATTTAAATACTGATTTTCAAACTTAGCCTTGACGACATGTTCAGGGCTAAATCATCACTACATACACAAAAACAGGTAAAACAAATGAAAAAAATGATCGCTCTGACCCTCGGACTGTCTATGACACTTTCAGCTCAGGCGCATATGCTTTGGCTGGAACGTGGCACAAATCAGCAGACTCATGCGTTCTTTGGTGAATATAGTGAACAGCTTAAAGAAACGCAGCAAGGTGCCTTGAAGTCTTTTAATCAAGCAAAGGCCGTTCAGTCTAGAAAAAGCTTTAGTCCTCAAATGCAACAAGATCATTTGCTTTATGCGACCCAAGGCCAGACAGATGTCCAGCTCAGTCATGAATTGATCTATGGAGAATCATTGTTGAGCTATCATGCCAAATCCGGCAGACAAAACTTGAAAGCAGAGTCAGAACTAGATATTGTCCCGACCCAGATCAACAGCAATACATTTACGGTACTGTATCAGGGTAAAGCTGCTGCGGATGTTGAAGTCACAGTCTTTTCCCCGCAATTCTGGCTAAAAAAATACACCACCAACGGCCAAGGCCAGATTACGATCGCCACGCCATGGAAAGGTCAATATGTCATTGAAGTTGGCAAAGAAGCAGACAAGGCAGGAAAATTGAATCAGCAGGCCTATAAAAAACAGTATCTGGTAACGACTTTAAGTTTTGTTTATTAAGTTTTTAGATTTTCATCAGTATAGATTTATTCAAGGCCAAATATGATGTCTGTTGTAGTGCAGCCACTTGCCATTCTCTATCGCTTAGGCATGACCTTTGGCATTGGCTACTTGTGCAGTTATTTAATCGCACTCGATCTGGCTTACTTTCTACAGGCTTTTCTGCCTAAAGCTGAGTCTGTCTATTTGGCTGCATTTACTGCCCTGATTTTTTATGTTTGTTTTGTGATTGGAATCTTCTGTATCCAAAGTTTAAAAAAGCTTTCTATCTATAGCCTGATTCCTTTACTTATTTTATTTCTCTTCTCCCGCTTCATAGGTTAAACCATGCATAAATCTGTCCGTCAATCCATGGCATGTTTACATTCATGGCTGGGTTTAAGCTTTGGCTGGTTACTCTTTGCGATCTTTTTAACAGGCGCGGTCACCTATTACCGACATGAAATCAGTCTATGGATGCAGCCTGAATTTGCCACAATGCAAGTCAATCAGGAAACTGCCTTAAAATCTGCTTACAGCTATTTACAGCAGCATGCACCGGACGCCCAAAACTGGTATATCGGAGTCGCCAATCAAGACTCACCGGTGAATAAAGTCTACTGGCAAAAAGCGGATGGTGGCTATGAAGTCAAAACCCTGAATGCTTCGACAGGAAAAGAATTACAGCTTTCAGCCACACAAGGGGGAGATTTTTTCTATAATTTTCATTTTCAGCTCTATGGTATGCCCTACACCATTGGTCGGCTGATTGTGACGATTGCTGCCTTTATCATGTTATTGACTCTGATTTCAGGAATCATTACCCATAAAAAAATCCTGACAGACTTTTTTACCCTAAGAGCCTTTAAAGGACAGCGCTCTTATCTGGATTTTCATAATGTCAGTTCAGTGATTGCCCTGCCGTTCTTTTTGACCATGACATTTACCGGGTTGGCGATTTTCTTTTATATCGTGCTGCCTTCCGGTATGAAAAAACTTTATCCAGACAATCCCTTTCAATATTTTGAAGAAATTCGCACAATCAATACATCAGCCACCCACTCAGTTCCTGTGAAAACCCAGATGCTGCCAATTCAACATTTTATCACCACGGCACAGCAACACTGGGGATATGCGGAATTTGACAATATCACGGTCAAGCAGCCCAATACCCAGCTGGCACACATAACCTTAACTCAGCTCAAAGATCATTCCATTACACGAAATCAGGCACAGCTTATTTTAAATGCTGCTACCGGAAAATTGCTTGAAAATACACGAAATGAAAGTGCAATTGCCACACTAAATGCCAGCATGTATGGTTTACATATGGCACGTTTTGCCGAACCTGTTTTACGTTTAGGGTTATTTTTCTCCGGCATATTAGGCTGCGCAATGATTGCATCCGGATTGCTGCTGTGGAGCCTGAAACGCCAGATGCAGAAAAAATCAGTGCGGTTTCATCTCGGACACTATTTAGTGAACCGCTTGAATATCACCATAATTATTGGCTTGCCGCTTGCCATGCTGGGATATCTCTATGCGAATCGTTTTATCAGTATTCCTGTAGGTGCACCAAATTATGAAATTTATAGTTTTTTCTCTATCTGGCTTGGCAGTTTTATCCTGGCATGTGTAACCCCACAGCAAGATATATGGAGAATGCAGCTTAAACTTCTGATTTGTGCTGCCTTTATAATTCCCCTGATTGATATTTATTATTTAGTTTCCCAGCAATATGTTGATTCTTTTGCGACTTATTGGCCTTTTTTGCGTATTGATCTGATGTTATGGACCTTGGCACTGCTTGCCCTATTGTTACACCAGAAAATTACGCCCATTCAGCAAAAGGCTATTAAGAAAATCCAGACCAAACTGAAAGCCGTACAGCAGGAGTCTTCCATATGATATGGATCGCAATCATGGGGCTTTTATGGCTAAGCTGTTTTGGTTTTTATGCGGTAAGTGCAAAGCAGATCCTAAAAACCCGAAAATCTCGGTACGCTTTTTTAGCGAATTTTCCTACGTACACTAAATTCACTGCGGGTATTTTCTTATTCGTCGCGATGTTTTTATTACGTACCCAGTTTAGCTACAGTATTAGCTTTGTGGCTTTATGGGTATTTCTAAGCCCTGTACTGTTTATCTTTATCTTAAAAATGAATAAAGCATTTTAGTATTTATTTAAAATCAGAAAGTAGCAAACAGCCTAGTGTGCTATTCACACGCCCTTTATTAAACCAATCTACCCAGTATCTGCTAAACCTTGCCAATCTGCTTTTAAATACCTCAAATGCATTATTTTGGCTAGAATCAGAAATTTAAATTGGTAGGTATTTGGTAGGTAGGATTCTTTTTAGCTTCATCCAATACTCATATTACGGTGAGGGTCACCGATAAAATAATCAATCAATGGTAGAAGGAATCACCCCATGGCTTTTAAAAATATTGCAGATCAAACTAACGGTTTTTATATTCCCTGCGTTTCACTTTTTGGTCCGGGCTGTGCTAAAGAAATCGGGATAAAAGCACAAAATTTAGGCGCCAAGAAAGCACTGATTGTAACTGATGCTGGCCTGTTTAAATTTGGTGTTGCAGATGATATTGCAGATTATTTGAAAGAGGCAGGTGTTGACAGTTATATTTTCCCAGGTGCGGAACCCAATCCAACTGATATTAACGTGCATCATGGAGTTGAAGCTTATAATGAAAATGCCTGTGATTTTATTGTATCGTTAGGTGGGGGCTCATCACATGACTGTGCCAAAGGCATCGGTCTGGTCACTGCAGGTGGCGGACATATCCGTGATTATGAAGGGATTGATAAAAGTACCGTTCCGATGACACCACTGATTGCAATCAATACCACGGCAGGGACGGCTTCGGAGATGACACGTTTCTGTATCATTACCAATACCGATACCCATGTGAAAATGGCGATTGTAGATTGGCGTTGCACACCACTCATTGCAATTGATGACCCTAAACTGATGTTGGCCAAACCTGCCGGCCTGACTGCGGCAACAGGGATGGATGCTCTGACACATGCGGTTGAGGCCTATGTATCTACGGCTGCTAATCCCATCACTGATGCCTGTGCAGAAAAGGCGATCACCATGATCAGTGAATGGCTCAGTCCCGCAGTGGCGAATGGGGATAATCTAGAAGCACGGGATGCCATGAGCTATGCTCAATATCTTGCCGGAATGGCCTTTAATAACGCCTCTTTAGGATATGTGCATGCGATGGCACATCAGCTCGGAGGCTTCTACAACTTGCCGCATGGTGTTTGTAATGCAATTCTGCTCCCCCATGTTTGTGAATTTAACCTGATTGCTTGTCCTGAACGTTATGCCAAAATTGCCCAATTGATGGGGGTGAATACAGAAGGCTTAACCGTAACTGAAGCAGCTTATGAAGCGATTGGCGCCATTCGTCAGCTTTCGGCTTCAATTGGTATTCCATCTGGGCTGACGGAATTGAATGTAAAAGAAGCTGACTTGGCCATCATGGCGGAAAATGCACAAAAAGATGCCTGCATGCTGACCAATCCACGTAAAGCCAGCCATGCCCAAGTGGTAGATATTTTTAAAGCGGCGATGTAGTGCCTCAATGTAAGTCTTCTCTCCAAGCATCTGACTTACATTTTTAACAGCCCCTGTTTCATTTCCTGAGGAAGTGTGCCAAGAGCAGACATGCATTTTCCTGTTCCTGGCTGATCCTTTTGCCTTCATAAGAGGATAAAAGCGGGGGGTGTTTCTTTTTTATGAAGTCCCCTTCATTATGAATATCGACATTAATCCCATGGTAGAAAAATGCCACGATTTTTTTAGCCCGTCCCAGCCAGAAAAAATTTCCCGTCGTATGATCTTAATATCATATTTAATCTCTGAGGAATAAACTGCGCGTCCTTCAAATGACATGAAGGTGAGCGTAGCTGATTTTGATGAAGAGCATCCCATCAAGCGGCTGGTCAAACTGGGTAGCCACTGATAAAAATTTTAGGATCAGGTTCAGTCTAAATTAATAAGCAAACCCACAGTAAGCAAGGATAATACTTAATATTCCAGAATATTCCTATTTTAACTGTTTAGCTTTGTACCGACAGTTACATCAGCTTTAAAGATTTTTATATTTTAACAGAGTCTGATGAACGGGATGGTTTTTGGGCATCAGTTCAATCAGGCGTTCTACAGCATCAATCGCTTCAGGAAAATGTGCCACATGTTTCAGCAAGACATCGGTTTCATTAGCCTTGAAAATGGCATCGCTCAGGCGTGATTCCAGACAATCTCTCCAAGCGCATAGAAATGGACTTTCTGTTTTGGCCAGAAATACGCCGGTACATAATTTCAAGGCTGAATCGATATACCCAGCATCTAAAGATTGCTCTGTCATTAAAAAATCAGCCTCTACATGCGCCAATAAACGATAGGGTCTGGAACCCAGCATACCACCTAATAAATCGCGTAATTGTGACATTTCTGCTTTTAAAGTACCCATACTGACCTTGCGCTCGCCATATAAGGCTTGATGCAATGTATCTAGACTCAGACCCTGCGGACATAAGGCTAGAATGGTCAGAATTTCAATCTGTCGAGGAGTCAGAACCAACATCTTGCCATTAAACAGCACTTGAGGTACTGAAAAAGCTCGAATAAACAGGCGCTGCTTCTGGCATTCTAGTAGAGCCGACTGGATGATCGTAGCACAGCGCTCCGCAGCTAGTAGTGCTAAACTGTTATGCTTTGGCCAGGTAGTCGACAGATCAATGACACCTAAGACCTGTTTTGAATAGGGATCAATAATCGGGGCAGCGTAACAAACCCAATCATGAATGGAGGACATGTAATGTTCACTGGAAAAGACACAGCTGGATTGTTGAGTTTTTAAGGATAATGCCAATGCATTGGTTCCGACTAGCTCTTCGCGCCATTGCCCACCTTCAATAAAATGTACACTTTCTGCGGCACTTTGCATTTGTGGGCTAGAAGCTGCCCAAATGATGGTGCTGCCGATATCTCCGACCGCCAGCACCATAGAAGATTGCTCGGCAATATGTTTTAAATCCTGAGCACAATGTTGCAGGGCTTGGGCTAAAGTTGAGGAAGAAGTGGTCTTTTTTAAATCCGTCAGCGGTGCTGCTAAACGATTCTTCGGGATTTCAGCCGAGGATGAACGTTGCCAGGAGCTGGCAATACTCTGTCCCAGCTGTTCTGCATGTAAGGGAGACAAACTGCTGTTTTGCCGAAGCTGATCAGTATTGTGCCTTTTTTCCATCAAATCTTGTTTTGTCATCATTCCTTATTCTCACAACAATTCATGATTTACATCCGCTGTAATCGTTATTTTTTTAAAATGGATGAAAATATCGTGAACATGCTAGCCCCAACCTTTTTCCAACCTTATACCAGTTATATTAATCAAATAAGGTGCAGAAGTACCTTATACCAAAGCTGTAGAAGCGGTTTTGCCATACGAAAATAAGCAAAGGAAATAAATATGCGTTACGTCGATCCTAATCAACCTGATTCAAAAGTTCATTTTAAAGCACAATACGAGAATTTTATTGGCGGCGAATGGGTCGCTCCGGTCAAAGGTGAATACTTTGACAACATCTCTCCGGTAGATGGCAAAGTCTTTACCAAGGTTCCGCGTTCTTCTGTAGAAGACATTGAATTGGCCCTGGATGCAGCGCACAAAGCCAAAGAACAATGGAACAGAGCATCGCCGACCACCCGCTCCAATATTCTGTTGAAAATTGCCGATCGTCTGGAACAAAATCTGGAACTGCTGGCAGTGGCAGAAACCTGGGATAACGGCAAACCGATCCGTGAAACGCTGGCTGCCGATATTCCGCTGGCTATTGACCATTTCCGTTATTTTGCCGGCTGTATTCGTGCGCAGGAAG
>NZ_JAMXXP010000055.1 GCF_024129355.1 Acinetobacter lwoffii
TCAATTTAAAACAATGTCGCTAAATACAAGGAAATTGTCGTCATATAACAAGGAAATTGTCGTCATATAACAAGGAAATTGTCGTCATATAACAAGGAAATTGTCGTCATATAGGCTCTGTATGCCTTGCTCTGTGCGGGTTTCAACCTGTCTAAAAGCATTAAAAGCTATTAAAAGCTATTAAAAGCCTTTTTTCTTTTTTTAAATCTAATTTTTAGTTTGTTTTTCACGATAGTAAAAATCACTTATAAATTCACTTTAGTCTTCTATTAAGGTACGAAGCACACGACCAAACAAGCCCGGTTTTCTCCCTGGTGACTTTCTTTCAGTAATCAAAACTTTTTCTTCTGGCTGACCCCTGTCATTACACTCTATTGCTTGCCCTGTCTGAACTGTATCGTTTTTCTGTATCGAACTTTGTTCGGGCTGTTCGGTAAAAGCGCTGGCAGGGGAGGGGTTTTTCATAGTGATAAGAAGCTTGTAATCATCGAAATCCTTTCTGATATTGGCTATTTCAGCCTTATAGAATTGTTCTCGTTCCTGTGCTTGTTTTAGTTGTTCTCTAAGTATTTCCACTACAGTTTCGGACTGTTCCATTCTTATTGTGTCGGACTTGTTCGCTACAGGTTTCTTATGTTTGGCATTCCCGAATACTCGAACCATATCTGAAGGATCTATTCTTTTTATTCCCTCATCATCTATCTGGGCTGTGATAGTTCCTTTCTCAAGTGCTCTATATATTCTGGATCGTGTGACATTGAATTGCTTTGCAGCATCCACAATGGTTAGTAGGTTCATTAAGTTAGCCCAATTTCTTCTGATTTTGGCCTATCTTCGCAATATCTGGGGCATTCTGTAAAACAATTTTTTGATTAACATAATCTCTGTTATTTAGCATTTTCGGCTTGGCAACACATTATATGGGTAATGTGTTCCCAGATTTAACATAATCCCTGATCTCAGCAATTCAACTCTAAAAATAGGGCTTATTTTTTGCCCATTTAACATAAGATTCATTATACGAAACGTTTTTAGGTATATTTTTGAAATTTAAAAAGTGATGTTAAAGGTGTTAAAAAGTTAACTAAAAAAGTTAAAGAAAAAACGCTGAAAGCCTTACGCTGCTTCAAAATCGGTTTTCCCTATATGTTAAAAAGTTAACTTTTGCTGAAAATGAAAATTTTTTTATAAGTGAGTAATTGGCGGGTGTCCGCTATCTACTTTCTACCGAAGACAGACATTCCCCCATGGCTTTCTTTCTGTGATTTAACCTTGTGACATTCAGGGCATAAGCTTTGTAGGTTTGATTCATCGTCTGTGCCACCCTGAGCAACGTTAATGATGTGATCAAGCTCTAGCTTCATGGTTGTGATACCACAATGTAAGCATGTCCAGTGATCGCGTGTGTGGATCTTCTCCTTCAATCTTCTCCATGGTCTTCCACCTCTGCCACTTCCCCAGCGTTTCGGCTGGGGTTGTGCTGTTGATTGGGCTGGCTTGGTCTTGATTACCTGAAGCCTTGGCTTGAGTGTTGGTAGTCTGGCCATACTTAGTTTAAGCCACCAGATAAAAGAAACTCTTTAGGTTCTTCAATGTGATCAAGCCACTGAGCTGTATGCTCTTCTATTGTCTGAACAGAATCAGGGGCATAGTTCGATCCCTTCTTCATATCCTCACCTATCTGGATGATTGCCTGCTTTAGCTGTGGCCCATCTATCGCACCTGTGCTTACCAGGTGTCTTAGGATTCGACCTATATAATGCGTATCAACTTGCCTGCGCAATGTGTTGTTAAAACATTCATTCTCTAACTTGCGTAAACGTTCTTCTAATTCCATATTGCTACCCTTTTACCCTTCTTAGTTCGTTATATATAAATCCACCCTGACGGGTTTCACGGCGGAGAATTACCATCATTGCAGCATCCATACCTTGTGCTATTGCCTTCTGGCCTTTGGTGTCTATCTGTGCACCACTATCTGTAAAGGTGATGTGCTGTGTGATCTGTATGTTGCTATCACTACCACTTGGTTTTACATCTATCCTAGGAATCTTAGGATTAAATGCTGGAATAGGATCAACCAGACCACCTTCTGAGAATCCATTTTTAATGTTTCCTCGAAGTAATTCAAAGCCTGCTGGACCACCCAAAGCCCTGATTTCTTCCTGATTTAATACGCCTTCTCCCTTGTGTACAATCCCTGCCGGCTCATATTTTCCACCGTATCCAGTGAAACCACCATCTGCAAAGCCTACTGGTTGAGCTGCTTGGAGTAATGAAACAAAGGTCCCCGATTCAACCGCTGCCAGTGCTGCTGCTCCTGCCTTCTGCCATACAGTACCAGGCTCGTTTGCATAAGCATCAGAAGCAGCTTTCCAAACGTTCATCCCTGCCTGAGATAAGGCAAATGCTCTTTGAGCAAAATACAATGCTCTGTATGCAGATGATGAGCTGTCGACCAACCCCATGAGAGCACCAGCAAACTCGGATCCATACTGAGCACCGTAATTCATCTGTAAGGCTAGTTTTTGTCGCTGAAAGTCTTCTTCAGTTATGAGCATCTGTTTACGAGCTTCAGCTAATAGATCTATGTCCTGTTGGTATGGTGAGTCTTTCTCATCAAACCTGTCCTGATATTCTCCCCAAACATTTTCACGTTCTGCATTCTGCTCAATGCCTTGCTGAAGATTCACTTCCTTAATTTTTGCTTCTTTCATTTCAGGAGAGTAAGCAGCTGTATTCAGAATCTCCTTTCTAACTACATCGTAATATTCCCGGGCATAGTCTCCAGCTGTCATGTACATCCGCTTTGTCTCAAGTAGCTCTTTTTCCTGTGCTAGTTTGAGAGCTGTATATCCACCTTCGTAGATTTCCTTTAATGCCTGAAGCTTGATTTCCTTCTGTTGAGCTGTAAGTTCCTTGTCTGCGCGGATTGACTGCTGATCCAAGCTGTATTTGTACCGGAATGCCTCATCTTCAGTTAATCGATGTTGTGACACATCCCAGGCAAATTGAAGTTCCTTGAGTTTGATTTCTTCGGCTGTAAGTTCTTTTGCTTGCTTAGATATAGCCTCGTTCGCCTGTCTGGCTGCCTTGGCTCTTCCTTCTGTTGCTTTTGCTGCTTTATTTTCCTTATCAATAACATCCTGTAAGCCTGTTGCTGTTGAAGCATTGCGCTGCTGAATCTCTCTGATACCGCGAAGCTGTTTCGCTTTTTCAGAAGTCCCGCCAGCCCACATCTTATCTAAACGATCAGCTGCACCCATAACGGTTTCATGCATATCACCTTTTATCTCGGAAGTTAGTGCTGCAATTTCACCTCGCGCTTCGTATGCCGCCTTTGCTAAGCCCAATGGATTCATTTCATACCAATCCATCTCATTCCAGACCGCACCACCAATGGCCGCCATACCACCCAGAGCCTTGCCTGTAAGTTGGATCGCAGTAACAGTCCCAATTGCAACGGATGCCAAACCTTTTAATGTCTTTGCAACCCCATCAGCAACCTCTTCAAACTGTAAACCCTGCTCACTGCCCCCTAAAAATGCCTCCGCAATATCCACAAAAGCAGGGATAACTGCACTAACCAGCTGGTTTTTTGCCCCCTGGAACTGCAGATCAAGCATGAACATTTGATCTTTAAGCGCCAAGGCTGCTTCTTTGGTCTGGTCTGTCATGATAAGGCCGGCACGTTCTGCCATGTCACCATAGAGCTTCATGCCTTCGCCACCGTTCGCCAGTAGTGGGTAAAGGTCTGTCATGTCAGAGGCCATAGACTCAAGGTAGAAGGACATTTCTTGCTGACTTACACCCGCATCTTCCAGCTTATCAACATACATCTGCAATGCTTCTGGACCTGAGAGCTTTTGCATTTCCAGAATCAGACTTTTAGCCTCTTTTGCACCGCCTTTCATGTCTCCAGATAACTTGTCGAAAAAGTCCTTTCCTCCACCTGCTCCTACTGCTGTCAGCTCCCCCATTTTTTCATTGAAGTCTTTCATCATGTCTGAGAGCTTGTCACCCTCAATACCCATGGCACTGGCACCTACGGCCATCTTCTGAAATTCTTGTGTGGTAGTGTTCGCTCTGTTCGCGAATATTTCGAGTTCTGCTGCCTGATTGGCTGTTGACGCTGCTAAGGACCCCAATGCCATTGCTGCACTGCCTGCAATGCCTGCAATCGCCATTCCGTACGTGTTCGCATGGACGCGCATTTTATCGAAGCTGTTTTTTGTCTGCTTCTCTGCCTCTTGCATAGGGCCGACAAAATTTCCAATCTTTGTGACCAGGTCGAGTGTTAGCGCCCCGAGTTTTGTAGCCATAGATTCCTCCTTAAGAAAAAAGAGGCTATAAAGCCCCTTTCTCTATATTCCAGCCCTATTAACCTTCTACCGGATTAGCTACTGTCACCTTCACAATTGCACCTTCAATGAAGTTTGCAAACGATGCTCGTAGCTCAACGCGGATTCGAGTTAAGTTCTGATCCATAAGCGTAATATCATCAATTTTGATTGTGAGCTGCTCACGGTCAAGGACTGCGATTTGCTCCATGTCTAGGACATAGGCTTCATCACGCGGACAAGCTGCACTTTCGATAATTCGTAGCGTCCACATATCTGATAAGCCAGGCAAGCCATTACTTGATAGAACATAACCGCCACCATCTTGTTTCACCCCTACCATCTGTTGCAGGGTTACCGGATTCACCAGCACAACACTTGGCTGCAATCCCGCTTCTTTGGCTTCTGCTCGCGCCTCACCGATTGCATCAACCAGTAAAGTCCCTGCTTCAGCTTCATGCGCTTTCGCGTGTTTTGCAAAGCCCTCAATCTTAGTGCCAGTACCATCGCCGTGAACAATTTCACGCTCTAGCTTCTGCAACACACCACCACCCAAGAGGGAGATAATTGTGGCCTGTAAGCTGTTGTTATCTGCAATCACCTGATTCGATACGATTGTGGTCACTGCAATTGTGCGATGCGTTACTGATTTCGCTTCGGTTGGGATTGTCTGTTCAGCCTTGGTTTCCCCTTCCTGAGTCTGGTAGTCAGCTGCATTTTCATATGTCGACTTTAATTTCACATATTCATACGATGCACTTGATACCGGAATCACTCGCAAAGCATCAAGCAATGTCACCGGCTTCTTAATGAAGCGGATAGGATCTGGGTCACGCTGTGTCTGTGTACCATAGTCTGTTGATCCAGCCACACCTAAACCAGAGTTTGTAAGCGCCTTGATTTCAAAATCACTTGTCACCGTAGCGGCACTGGCTTGCTTGTCGCGGTATGCCTTTACCTGCTCAGATTCAACAATTTTTTTAAGTGCTTTATTACCTGACTTTTCTTCGAATGAACCACCACCAGGACGACGGGCAGCTTTTTGCTCTAATTCCAGAACAACGGCTTTTAGGTCAGTTGTATCACTCTTAATAGCATCAACCTGGTTTTTAAACTCTTTGGCTAAAATTTCAATCTGAGATAGATCTGTCATTTCTTTTCACCTTCAAACATTTCTTTAATTTCGCGTAAACGAGCATTCACATACAAAGCAGCATCCATAAGGGCATTAATCTGTGCCTGTTTTTTTATGACATTTTCACGCTCTCGCGCTTCACGCTTTAACTGCCTGATCTCGTTTTCCATTGAATGTGAGGCGCTCTGAAGTGCTAACAGAATCTCTCCGCTATGCTCATCAAAAAACTTCACCTTTGCAGCATCTAATCGTCTTTTTTTCTGCACTCTTAGGCTGCTTTTATTCGCCTGATTCACTCAAGCCCCCTAAATTCTTTTATTCGTAACTTGTTACCAACATTAGTCACTATTTCGCACAATGTCAAACTTTTAGTTATTAATAATAAATTTACTTATTCTATTTAGTTATGTATTATTGAGTTGAGACATAGCCCGTTTCAAACCCGGTGTCGTTGCCTAGGCGATGCTGGGTTACTTTTTTTTATTAATTACCGTTTGACCCATAATAAAAAGTTTTATATAGTGAATTATCTAAACATTTTTATAGGATTGATGTCCTCTAAATATCCGTCTTTTAAGTGTTTTGAGCAGTAGAAATTGATTTTGTGCAAATAAAAAAGCCCCAACTCGCAGTAGGGGCTTTTTTATGAGTTTTGGAATTAGGATCTATTCCTCAGGGCTTTGAGTGTCCATTTCCTGCTTCAGCTTTTGTTTGGTCCATTCACTAAAATCTAAACTGTTGGCATACTCCAGTAGATCCGCCTCAGTCTCTGTATTAAATGAAACTGGTTTAATCTTTCTTTTTGTCTCGTATCTTTCCCGGGCTGTTTCTAATTTCTTGGTATTCAAATTGAATTCCTGATTACTTCATTTCAGAGCTTTATAGCCCTTCCTGTATTCTTGCTCAAGTTATTTTCTTCACCATACTTGCTGGCTTCTTCTTTATGATAGTGAAGGCGCTCATCAAGAAGGTACTCGAGCATCTGCAAATGGCGCTTAAACTTATTAAAATGAACATCAATAGAGCACTCGCTCACCCCATACTGATTCTTTAAAGTTTGCTGAACTTCCTTAATATCCTGCTCAAGATCCGCAATCCCCCCAAGTGCCCAATCAAGGTCTGAACTCGCGACCTCATGAGCCCAGCTAATATCCGCAGCACTATATGGTTTAACTTCTACCTTCATTTGAGCGCCCATAATTTTTCCCTCTTATCCTTGTTAGATTATTCTCTTAATTTATCGTATATACGATAGTGATACAAGAGGGAACTGATATATTTTTACGTCCTCAATTTGAGGATATAGGTATCCCGAAATTTTGGGAGATCCACATGCTCCTCAAAAAAGAGGAGCTTCACACTTTCAGATTTTAAATCCACATTTAGGATGCTGAATTAACTTAGCCGTCCAAGTGGTAGAGCTAGTCACTTGGTCAGGTTTTAAATGTGAGCAAGTTTGCTCATATCCCCCAATGGGGTGAATGCTTCCGATCCGTCCGCCATTGGCGGTTATACCTGATCCGCTACTACACTTTAAATGTAGTGAAAAGATTTCCTCCAAATGAGGGAAACTTATTGTTTTCAAAGCAAAGCGCAAAATTGCGTTCAGTGCACATTCACACTGTGTGGGGGGTGATTTTGTCTTTGCTGGGGTAATTATTAGGAACCGGCCTGCTACTCACATTTTAATTCTCTTGGGATTTTAAGCGTTGTGCGCGCGCGTACGTGAATACATGAAGGTGAAGCTATGGTCAAGATGACCACACCTGGTTGTTTTTAAAGGTTAATCCAAATCTGGATGATCGAAGTTATTGAATATTTTTAACTTTCACCATTGGAGTAAGTTGACCGTACGAAAGTTTCGTAGTTAATTCACAATGAAAGCTTTTAAGCGAGTGTCTACGAGCTGACACAATGGAAGAATGACTATTTCCCCCTCTGATTACGCTTTTGCTTTTTGCTGCATATAAACTCTAGAAGGTATTAGCTATAAAAAAGGAAAACCACACTTTGTGGGCGTGGTTATAGTTATAAAACTATTATTCTCCCTTGAATTACTTTGATTAATTTTGATATATCTTTGATTAACTTTGATATACCTTGATATAGAGCGTGTTTTTAATGAAAATCATATACTTAATAAAAAACACATCAATCAACTCTAATCTTGTTTAATAGAAAAAGTACTTCTTGATCGTAGTCTTTCTGTCGCAAAAATCCAGCTTTTGATGCGCCAACTTTGGTTCTATATGTCATCTTATAACCCCGTTGGATATGAATATTCTCATACTTGGCTGGTAGAATTGCTACTGTTGCTCCTGGCATAGAGGCAATGGAGTCAGCATCATATAAAAATGTGTTTGTTTTTGTTTCTGCTATGGCTTGAATCTCTCTCAAAAATTGAATCTGCTTTGATTTCTCTAACTCACAAATAACATCTAAATCATCAGGCGATTCAAAAGTACCACGACACGCAAATGCACATTGTTGAATTAAACCAAGTCTGACAAGGTTGCAATAAAATCCCCAGACGCCTGTATGCTCACTATCACCATCATCTGAGCTTTCACAAAAATAAAATGGGTTCTCATAGTCATCAGATTGAGGCTGTCCAAAATTATAAAACTCACTTTTGAATTTTGCAGAAAGTCCCGTTTCATCACCAGCATCACTGTAGACTTTTAGTAGTCCACCCTCATTATAATCTGACTCTATAAAACAACCTAAGTTTCCATTTAATGTGCTTGATACCAACTTCAAATCTATACAATCAAGGAATTTGTCTTGAAAAGCGTATAAGCGAATGAATAAATATAAAAGATTAGGGTTCTGACGATTCACTAATCTCTTAAGTGGCGAATCTTCACCACTAACTCCAGTCACAACACCACTGGGGATATAGATATTATCCTGATTGCTTTCTTTTTTTGGATCATTTTTAAATACTAACTTATAAACTGGGAACTTGTTTTTTTGCGCTGCCTTGCTGATTTCAATAAAGCCATAAGCCGCCAATCTATCAATGCTTTTTGTGGCTGGTCTTGGTGATATTCCAGCATGTGAATAAACTGCGCCAGCACTCCACGAAGTTGTTTTATGATCTGCACCTGTTCCACACGCTAAGACTAAATAAGCTGCCATATCAGCAATGGATATTTTTTCAGCCTTTTGCAACAAAAATAATTTATCCCATTTTTCACTGCTGACAACAAAAAAACCTTTCTGCCCAAGTGTGCTGGATTTCTTCACACTCTCTGTTTTTACTGCTTGATTCATTAGCCCATTTCCTAAATCAATTAGTTATTAAATCCTAAACGTCTTAAATCGTCCGCCCACTTCACCAGATTTCTAGGATCAACCAGCATATCGATTAATCTTCTTTCCAGATCCTCGTAACTCTCCCCAACCTCACCCATACGACCAGCAAATTGATCGTCACGCGCTAACTTCTTCGCAAAAAGTAATATCTGCTTGTCTGTCATACTGGTGAACATATCAATTGTATTTTGATCTTTTGAAACTTTCTTTTCTTTAGGTGGCTGGTTCTTTAATTTAAATTTGAAATCGATGCCTGTAATTGTTCGACCAGATTTATGCTGTGCGTATTCCGCTTTAATGTCTGTGAACTCATTAATCTGTTTAATGGCTGGCTCCAAAACACGGGCCTTAAAGTCACTCATTCTTTTGTATTCAGAATCTTCAATCCCTAGCTTAAAACGCAAGTCATTAATGTCCAGCACCGGTGTTTTACCAATGCTTTTCCATGAAATAAGAATCTCATACATTCGGATCGCGTATTTGCTTGTTAGCTGCTGCACCTGCTTCAGTTGGTAGCTCGTAAAGTGCTGCTCGAGTCTAGTAATAAGCGGGACAACGTCTGGAGCAAAAGTTATCTGAAGAACACCCATAGAATCAATGTATGCGATTCTGCTCACCCATCTTGATTTAACGACAATTTCCTTGTTGTCATCTGTTTGTTCTTTAAAGGAAAACTGCCTATTAAATAGATTGTGAACAGCGCTCTTTAATGCCTCATAAGCTGTTTCGTTGGTTACATCGAATCTATCTGCATAATCCTTGGCATGTATGCTTAATTTGCTTTCAGCCGTAATGCCTTGCCCTGTGGATCTTGCCTGAACAATAGCCAGTAAGATCAATCTTTGTTCTGCCACTTCTAAATTATAGGAAGCGTTTATTAATGAATTATCTTTTACAACTAAATCAGCACCCATTTTGAACAATTCCAATTCACCCCAATTCAAATACAATATATATCAATGTCTTTATACAGTCAATTTAAAACAATGTCGCTAAATACAAGGAAATTGTCGTCATATAACAAGGAAATTGTCGTCATATAACAAGGAAATTGTCGTCATATA
>NZ_JAMXXP010000056.1 GCF_024129355.1 Acinetobacter lwoffii
ATATCAAAGGGGCTGATGAAACAGCCAATGGTCTGGTGGAAGTGACGTTAGAGAATGGTGCCAAACTGGAATCAAAAACCGTGATTCTGTCGACCGGTGCACGCTGGAGAGAGATGAATGTTCCAGGTGAGCAGGAATATAAAACTCGTGGTGTAGCCTACTGCCCGCACTGTGATGGTCCTTTATTCAAGGGTAAACGTGTTGCGGTGATTGGTGGCGGTAACTCGGGTGTGGAAGCCGCGATTGATCTGGCAGGGATTGTAGAGCATGTAACGCTGGTGGAATTTGATACCAAGCTTCGTGCGGATCAGGTGCTTCAAGACAAGCTGAACAGCTTGCCGAACACCACCGTGATCAAGAATGCGCTGTCGACTGAAGTGCTGGGTGATGGTGCACAGGTGACCGGTCTGAAATACAAAGACCGTGCCACAGATGAAGAGCATACAGTTGAACTTGCAGGGATCTTTGTACAAATTGGTTTGTTACCAAACACTGATTTCTTAAAAGAAACAGCTGTTGAGCTAACCAACCGTGGCGAGATTGTGATTAACGACCGTAATGAAACCAATGTCAAAGGTGTGTTTGCTGCAGGTGACTGTACCACAGTGCCTTACAAGCAAATCATCATTGCCACCGGTGAAGGTGCCAAGGCGTCATTGTCTGCTTTTGATTACATCATCCGTTCAGTACAGTAAGTTTTAGACTAGCTCAAATAAAGCCTGCTTGATGCGGGCTTTATTTTTAATTGATTTTGTCATTATCTTTTTAGATTCAACTATATTTTTCAGATAATGAATCGTTTGATCATTTTCTTGATACGATCTTAGTCATGTAATTAATTTTTACCCTATATAGATACTATGTAATTGTCGGCAATCTCGTCTTGCCAGCCCAGAAAAGCTCTCCTATTATAGAGCGACAAATCATCTTTCATGATCGAAGAATAAAAAGGATAACATCCTGGGAGAAGAACAATGCAGTATCAATATCATTGTGCCTGCTGTGAAAAAGTAGTCGACTCTACAGAAAAATCATGCTCAAGCTGCGGCTCACATCATATTCGCAGCCCTTTTGGTTTTTGGGTTTTGTGTCTAGTAGCCTGCCTCGTTACAGCAATTGTGTTTAAAGTGGTGCATTTGTATGTACAGTCACAACAAGAAGTTCCAGTACAACACTCTCTACTCGACGTTTTAAAAGAAGAAGATAAAAGACTTCGCTAATTTCATTCATCTCACAACAAAGACCTGTTGGTTCAAACAGGTCTTTTTATTACTCTTGAATAATTCAAATAGCTATGCGGAAAATAGCCTCATCAAATCCAGATTTGATTTACAATAGTTGTGGATTTGAATGAGAGATGTGCCATGGTTCAGTTAATTAAAAAAGGTGGATTGCGTGAGCGCGCCAACCGTAGCCGCAGTTATCAAGGCTCTGAAAATACTGAAACTACCTTAAAGCCTAATCGTTATCAAACGGCGCTTAAAACACCAGACAACTCAGCCTTTCCTGCCCCGACCTCACTAACTTCTCCAGCATTAAATGAAGATATACCCCTTAATTCATCAGAATAAGTGCGTCATACCATAACCACAACGCAAATAGCAGAAATAGTCCACCTGAAATCATATCAATATAACTCCCCGAACGCTGGTACAAGGTTTTAATTTTTGTTTGGGAAATCAACAGCATCAATAAAGTGAAGGTGATAAAAGTCTGCAAGGGAATAATTACCGCTAACTGTGCTTTCAAATAATCGGAAGCAGACGAACTTAAGGCCAGTGAAAATACGCTACTAAAATAGATCAGTGTTTTGGGATTAGAAAGATTGGTCCATAAGCCCAACATAAAATAGTTTTTAGCTTGCACCTGTCCATTTGTATCGTCGTCGGTCTGATGTCCATTTTTAAAGCTATGCACACCACCCTTTAACATGGCCCATCCCATTTTAGCCAAGAATATGCCACCCAAAAGCATTAAGGCGTGCTGGATCCATGGAAACTGGTCAATTAACACAGTAAAACCCGCAAGTGTCAGTACTACCCAAACCACAATACCGGCAGAGATCCCTGCAATAATTTTCAAGGCATTCTGGCGTGTGGTAGATGCGGCACTTTTGGCAATGAGCAAAATATCGGGACCGGGACTGAGTTGAGCAACAAAATGCAGGAGACAGATCGTAAAAAGCAGAGACATTAAAATAAGGTAAATTTATAAAAATATATTATAACGTTTGTTCAAAGAGATTAGAAAGCTCCAATAAAAAACCGAATCATCAGATTCGGCTTAAATAGAATTTTTTAAATAAAACATTTATTTTGGATTGATATCTTTCATTTCAATTTTTTTGGCCTCAGGTCTCACTTCACGTGCTTCACCATCAATAATGTTGGAATCACCGCGACCTGATTGCTGATTTTGCATATCCTGCATTTGACGCATCATCTCGGCAAATGGGTTCTGGCCTTGTGCACCACCCATATCGCCCATCATGCCACCCATCATTTTTTCCATCATGAGTTGCTGACGTTTCATCATCGCTTTCATTATAGCAGCCTTAAAAACCTGCTGAACCGCTGGAATGAGCATCAATACTGCCAATACGTCGGTAATCAATCCAGGAATAAGCAGAAAGAAACCTGCCAGAATTTTAGGTAAATTTCCTGTTAATGCAGGATCTGCACTCATCTGTCCCATCTGCATTTGCTGCATTTGTGGCATTACACCGGCCGAGTATTTACGGATCAGATTCATACCAATAAAAAATGCGGCCACAAACCAGAAAAATACGTACCACATGCTCCCGACGAGGTCACCCACGCCAATCCAGACAAATACTTCTAGGATTAAGCCTGCAAGGATAATAAGAAATAATTTCATGAAAATTAATCTAATCTCAGTAAAATAAATAATAGGATGCTGGAATCAACTGCTTCATCAGGATCAAGCTTTTTTGATACGCTTATGTAACAATATGGGCATTATTCTATTTTTAAAGTGCGGGCATGTCATTAATTATTGGGATTGACCCCGGTTCTCGTTTAACCGGTTACGGAATTATCGAAAAAGACGGCTCCAAACTGACTTTTGTTGATGCCGGCACCATCAGAACAGAAACGACAGAAATGCCTGAACGTTTAAAACGGATCTTTGCCGGCGTGGAGCGCATTGTAAAATTTTATGGTCCCACTGAAGCTGCGGTAGAACAGGTCTTTATGGCACAAAATCCGGATTCTGCCTTAAAACTCGGTCAGGCCCGTGGTGCTGCTGTTGCGGCACTGGTCAATCTGGATTTGAAAGTCGCTGAATATACTGCGCGCCAGATCAAGCAGTCGGTAGTGGGTTATGGCGCTGCGGATAAAGAACAGGTGCAGATGATGGTAATGAATATTCTAAAACTCAGCATCAAACCGCAGCAGGATGCCGCCGATGCTTTAGCTGCTGCTATTTGTCATGCCCACGCCTCAGGCAGTATGAGTAAAATGGCGGTATTGAATGCGTTGGGTGGTATGGCACGCGGCCGGAGTCGCGTCAGTAGCCGTCGTCGATAAGGTTTAACGCAATATTATAAAGTCTTGAGCATCTAGCTCAGATTCCAGATACTCTTGAATAACCGCTTGTACGATTGCACGAGCAGGCCCTTTCCAACTTCGTGTAATCATTTCCTGAAGTTGGGAGTCTGTTCCAGCAATAACGGCCTCCACCTCACCTGTGCTCAAGTTCTTCACATATCCTTTCAGTCCAAGCGCCTGAGCCTGCTCGGCAAACCAGTAACGGTATCCGACTCCTTGAACTTGGCCTGAAATATTCAGTTTGATGACTGGCACACTATTCTCCTTAGCGATTCACGACCTGATAAATCGCATGTTTCATATCCTGTGCCTGCAAGCCACGTTCGCCATTTTTGGCCAGTTCATCACCTGCAAGTGCATGCAGCGTCACAATTTCATGCAAATAAATTTTTTGCGCAAATTGCGCCTTTAGACTGGCAATCATGCCGGCCAGCACATCCCCCATTCCGCCAGTTCCCATACCGGCATTCCCGGCATTGCAGATGTAAAGCCTTTCTTCCAGAATCAGGCTGCCTGAACCTTTTAGCACCCACTGTCCCTGATATTTTTGTTGCAGGGCATGAATGGCTGCAATCCGATCCATTTCAACTTCCGCAGTGCTACATGCTAGCAAAGTTGCAGCTTCTCCTGGATGTGGTGTGGCATAAGTCTGGGAATTCAAAACTTGAGGCTGCTTGGCCAGAAACCATAAGGCATCCGCATCCAAAACAACCTCCAGATCAGATTGCTGAGTCAGCTCAAACCAAGCTGTATATTGTTGCTCTGACCAAGAATCACGACCTAATCCCATGCCAAAACAGACTGCATCGACCTGCTGAATCAGTGCTTGGCGTTGCTCCTGAGTTAAAAGATTGATATCACGCAGCATAATATTTGGCGCACGTGACAAAATCGCGGTGTGGTGTTTTGCATCACAAACGATCGTCACTTTACCCGCTCCGGCAGCAAATGCTGCTTCAGCAGCCATGATCACTGCCCCCCCCATATCGGCATGACCACCTACAACCAAGACATGACCATAACTGCCTTTATGACCAAAGGCTTCACGCTTCGGCAATTGAATCTGATGTGATGAAAGACAAGCAATTGGTTGAAGCTCAGTATCTGTCGGGATAGCAGAAATCAGTTCGATCTTGCCCGCATATTCTTTGCCTTGTCCGGTAAACAGTCCTGCCTTAAGCCCTAAACCCGTGAAAGTGTAGTCAGCTTTAATCGCAACAGGCAAAGGCTGGCCTGTATTGGCATCCAATCCACTCGGAATATCAATTGAGATTTTTAATCCAGTTTGCTGATTGATCGTTTGAATAACATTTTGCCAGTCAAAGTCCAGCTGACGGTTCAGACCAATTCCGAATAATGCATCGATATAGACCTCACATTCAGATTGAAAATCAAAATGCGAATAAGGCTGCAAGCCAGCTTGCTGAGCTTCCTGCACAGCCGATGCTAAATCTTTGGAATTACCCAACTCAACTGCATAAATATCAACACTGAAGCCCGCCCGTTTGAGATATTTGGCCACAAGATAGCCATCGCCGGCATTATTACCCTGACCACAGCAGACAGCGATTTTTTTTATTTTTTGCTGGGAAAATAAAGTGATCAGCCGCTGACTAATCCCCCAGGCGACTTGTTGCATTAAACCGTAGGAACTATTTTGCTGTTGAAACCAGCGCTGCTCCCATGCTTGTAGATCACGGCTATGGTAAACTTGTTGCTGCATTTCTTATTCCCTGTCTTTGGTTTATGGCAACTCCCGATTCTCAAGCGCAAATTAAAGTTTATCAACAAGATCCAGCCGAGCTAAAAGCATGGATTAAAGCGCAGGCTTTAGAATTGGGTTTTTCTGATTGTGTCATTGCCAAACCAGATGCTCAAGCAGAATTAGCACGCTTACAGGAATATCTGGATCGTGGTTATCATGGTGACATGAAGTTTCTGGAAGAGAATCTGGAAAAACGTGCCAATCCCGCCTTACTGGTTCCCGGCACACGTAGCATTATCTGTGTGCGTATGGATTATCTGGTCGACGCACCAGAACCACGTTATATCCCTTATGCACCCAACTCTGCCATTATCGCGCGTTATGCTCGTGGCCGGGATTATCATAAAACCATGCGCGGTCGCCTGAAAACCTTGGCGACAAAAATCCGGGGAAAAATCGGAGATTTTGAATCACGTCCTTTTGCGGATTCTGCACCCATTTTTGAAAAATCGCTGGCTGAAAGTGCCGGCATGGGCTGGACAGGTAAACACACCCTGCTGATTCATAAAACATCAGGCTCATTCTTTGTACTGGGTGAACTGTTTACTTCACTGGAACTGCCCTTTGATGAACCGGCGACCAAACATTGTGGCTCCTGTACTGCGTGTATCGACATCTGTCCGACTCAAGCCATTGTCGAACCGTACATGCTGGATGCACGACGCTGTATCGCCTATCTGACGATCGAATATAAAGGCATTATTCCAGAAGATTTACGACGCGGAATTGGCAACCGTGTTTTTGGTTGTGATGACTGCCAACTGATTTGTCCCTGGAACAGTTTTGCCCAAGTCACCTCGATAGAGGATTTTCATCCGCGTCATGGTCTGGATCAGATGAGTTTACTGGATTTATGGCAATGGGATGAAGCCACCTTTTTAAGTGCGACTGAAGGCAGTCCGATGCGTCGTACGGGTTATCAAAGCTTTATGCGCAATATCGCCATTGGTTTGGGCAATGCGCCCTTTGATGGGCATATTATTCAGGCACTCCAACAACAGCGTGATCAGCATGATGAAATTGTGCAGGTACATATCGATTGGGCCGTTCAAGAACAACTGGCAAAATCCAGCTAATTTTCTCTCACTATTAAAATATATTTCAACTTTACCTAGATTCACAGTTTCACTTAAAAGCCTTACACACCCGTGTTTCAGACTATGGCATAAATAAAAATAGTCAGAAATGAAGAATGAAGTGGAGGAAAGATGATGTCATCAAAAAATCCAAATCAAGAACTGCTTGAGCAGCTTCAGCATGACCAGCAGAAGCAACAACAGCAGCAGCCGCAACATGGCCCGATTAATTCCCCAAAAAACAATCAGCATGAACAGGATCAGCGCGTGTTTAACAAGCAGCACCGTAGTGATCTGCATGGCCAGGATATTCATGGAAATCACAGTAATAAATAATCTGGCAACTGAAAAAATAAGCTCACCTCGTGTGGGCTTTGCCATTTATATAAGGTCATATTTTGCTAGTGAAGCAAAAGCTTATTTTTATTAAGATGAACCGAATGATAAATAAGCATAGATAGGGAAAGAGATGAACAGTAGTGATGCGGTACGTAATGATTGGTCACGTGAAGAAATACAAGCACTTTATCAGCAGCCTTTAATGGATTTAGTATTTCAGGCGCAACAGGTTCATCGTGAACATTTCACTGCGAATACCGTTCAGGTGAGTACCCTGCTCTCGATTAAAACCGGTAAATGTCCTGAAGACTGTAAATACTGTTCACAATCAGCGCATTATGATTCCAAACTGGAAGCTGAAAAACGTATTGCTGTGGATAAAGTGATTCAGGAAGCCAAACAGGCGCTGGCCTCAGGAAGTTCACGCTTCTGTATGGGGGCTGCATGGCGCAACCCGCATGAACGCGATATGCCTTATGTGCTGGAAATGGTACGTGAAGTTAAAGCACTCGGTCTGGAAACCTGCATGACACTGGGGATGCTAAATGGATCGCAAGCTGAACGCTTGAAAGATGCAGGACTGGATTATTACAACCATAATCTGGACACTTCTCGTGAATACTATTCACATATCATCAGCACGCGTAGCTTTGATGATCGTCTGGATACTCTGGATCATGTGCGTCAGGCGGGTATGAAAGTCTGTAGCGGCGGTATTGTGGGTCTGGGTGAAAGCCGTGATGACCGGATTGGTTTATTGTATGAACTTGCAACTTTGGCGATTCATCCGGAATCTGTGCCGATTAATATGTTGGTGCCGATTGAAGGCACACCGATGGCAGATGTAGAAAAATTGGATGTGATTGAATGGATTCGGACCATTGCCGTGGCACGCTTGCTAATGCCTAAAAGTTATATTCGCCTTTCTGCCGGCCGCGAATCCTTAAGCGATTCGGATCAGGCTTTGGCGTTTATGGCCGGTGCCAATTCTATTTTTTCTGGTGAAAAACTGCTGACGACCCCTAATACATCCCAAGGCCGGGATCAGCAACTTTTTTCAAAATTAGGTTTAGTTGCAGAACAGCCAAAACCGAGTGTTCGCAGTCTGGCTACAGATGCAATGGCAAGTTAATCACTGTTTAAGTTGATGAACTCGCAGAAAAGTTATGTGCAGTAATTAAAATGCCATAACGGGCATTCAGATAATCTCCGACTCGGATTTGATCTACTCCATTGGCATGATGCACCATCAGCGCTTGCGTGACTGCATCATAGCTAAAGGAGTCATAACTATCTTGATGCAGGCTGAGCCAGTGCAGCGTATCTGCCAGGTTGCTGTCGACGATATAGGTATCTGCATGAAAATCTTTGCTCATATTCCTGTTTATCGTGTTGAAATTTCCCTTTAATTTTAACGGAAATTAGCCCATGACAAGCATAAAAAAAGTGAGCCATTGCTCACTTTTCTTGTAAAAACTTTAGTCCTTATTCGTACCGCACTTACGACACTCCCTGTGTTCCCCGATTTCTTGCATTTGCTCATATTCATAAATATGCAAACAAAACAATTTTCTTAAAAGCTGAAGCATCATTGAAACTCCTGTTTAATCATTTTTTTAATACGCTTCTTAAGATATTCCGTCCTGAAACATCATGATTTTTGACTAAAAAATCATCTCATATTAATTAGCATAATTTTTTCAGTTGTAAAATGCATTTCATCTACTTTTCACTTTTTTTGCAGATATTCTTTGAACTACATCACAATTATTTCATAAATATGAACTTTTTTTTTGATTAAAGAGGATGTTTATGGAATCTAGATAACAAAAGTAATATCTGAGGGAGATGCTTTTTTATTAAGCTGGTAACGAAGAATCTTTATTGAAAGGCAAACCAGAAAAGTTCATTATCAGTGGAGGCAACCCATTTTAAGTCCTTCGAGATAAGAACGACGATCAATTAAGTGAATTGCTTACTTCAGATTTCATAATATCCAAAAACAAAAAACCCCTTACGATTAATGCACGTAAGGGGTTGTTTTATATGGTGGGCCCAGACAGACTTGAACTGTCGACCAACGGATTATGAGTCCGCTGCTCTAACCAACTGAGCTATAGGCCCTATATGCTGAAAACTTTATTTATCAATAAGTTCAGGCGTCATGAATACTAGCTAAGATTTTTTGGAAAGACAAGTGCTTTTATAACTGCTTGAACATTTAGGCAGCAATCATAAGCGACTAGTCTTGGCCAAAATTTCAGTTACTTAAGACTTCAGTATAGGAGGCATATAGAAAAATGAGATACATGCTGCATCATTTAAGATAAATGAGCCTGTATCTTGAATTTAATCCGGTTTACTAAGCGTAAAACTGATAGATTTAAGGTCTTAGTATATCTATAAGGTATCAAAATTCTTTATTACTCAGGCAGCAATGTTAAAGGAATAGCCTAGAACTAAAGAAGATAGAATGACTAGAATTCAGACTTCATTTCTTCGTCTTTATGTAAATCCTGCTTAATTTCGATCAAAGACCATACAATTATAAGCGCAAAAATCAATAGGGAGACTACGAAGCCTGTCATGTACGTCATACTTTTCAATCTCAGAGTAGAAAGAATAAGAAAATAGAAAAGACATGTATCAGTCTTCTTCTTCGACAAAAGTCTAATAACTAAAGTGTGCTCTGGATAGTCATTTTTTCATCATTTTAAGACTTTTTTTGTATCTACTAGGGCGTGTCCTCATTTGAAAAATTGGTTTTAAATACTTAAAATCCTCCTTTAAGCTCTTTTGATTTCTATATTTTTTCAATGGCAC
>NZ_JAMXXP010000057.1 GCF_024129355.1 Acinetobacter lwoffii
AAGAAAGTTAAATCCTGTGCTTGACTCTTGTGGTTAAAAACAGGACATTTTAAATGGTTTATCGCATAGACATTTTAATTGGTGAATAACATAAAAATGGGAGCCTTTAGCTCCCATTTTTACTATATTTTTTAAAGCTTTAGGCGTGTTGTACTGTGAGTTTTAAGCCTAAAGCATTTACTACACGATTAATTGTATCAAAACGTGGTGCTGAATCATGACGTAGGGCTTTGTAGAGTGCCTCACGCCCAATCCCTGCTTCTTTAGCGATTTGAGTCATGCCACGAGCTTTAGCAATAACACCAAGTGCATGAGCTAATTCAGCTGGATCATTCTCTTCAAGAACCATATTGAGATAAATCACAATGTCTTCTTCAGTTTTGAGTGACTCAGCCATATCAAAACTTGGTAAATCAGCTACTTTAACCATTTTAATCCTCCAACGTTTTCGATAGTTTGACTGCACGATCGATGTCTTGTTGTTGAGTTGATTTATCTCCACCACCAAGCATTACAATCACAACGTCACCATGTTGGATGTAATACATCCTCCATCCAGAACCGAAGAATTCTCTCATTTCCCAAACGCCATCTTGGAGAGGTTTAATGTCTCCCCAGTTTCCACGTTGAACCTTATCTAATCGACGATTCAGGCGGATACGGGTCATATTGTCTTTAATGCCATCCAACCATTCATCAAATTCTGGCAGACGTTTAATTTCAATCATGAGGATTCCTTCTCTTCTCACTATATTGTATTCGATCGAATACAATATGCAAGTAATCTATATGAACATCCATTAATTTCGTATAACAGCCATTATGTTAAATGGTTCTATCGCATTAAGAACTAGATTAGATACTGTAAAGGGTGAAATGCGACAGAACCTTAATCGTGACTGCAATAAATTTCATAGAGTGTCTGCATGATTTTTAACACGCGCATATCGCTTAATTGATAAAAAATCTGTTTACCCTCCCGTCGTGTCGATACGATCTGATTGTTTCTTAAAACTGTTAGTTGTTGTGACAAGGTGGGTTGGTAGATATTAGTGCGTATTTCAATTTGCTGCACATTGAGTTCACCTTCCACCAAAACACATAGAATTTTAAGACGATCTGGGTTTGATAAAACTTTTAGACAATCACTAACAAGATCAACTTGTGAGAAGTCTATTCGCGTTTTTAACTGAGTAGTGTTCATGAATGCATCCTAATAATGAGATAAAAAAATTAAGATCTTCTACTTGAATAATTAAAATTATTATATAATATAAAAAAATATATTGTAAGTGGGTATATTTACTATGCATGATTTTCTGATCGCATTTTTAGGCGGATTGCTTCTTGGCGTAGCCGTGGTCGGCTATCTTTATGTGCATGGTCGTATCGCCGGAATCAGTGGTTTAATCGAACAGGTGCTGAACCCTTCAACGATGTTTAAAACACCTGCAATTTGGTTTCTGTTGGGCTTAATCACGGTGCCATTTATCTATGGACTGTTTGTTCAGCCAGAAATTGAATTGAATGCGAGTCCGCTGATGATGGTGGTTGCGGGTCTCTTGGTTGGCTTTGGTACACGCTTAGGTTCAGGTTGTACCAGCGGTCACGGCATTTGCGGGATGAGTCGTTTGTCTAAACGTTCCATCGTGGCCACCATGAGTTTCATGTTTGCTGGTTTTGTCACTGTTTATATGATTCGCCATATCACAGGAGCTTTCTAAATGAAAAATTTTCTCGCTTTTATTTTTGGTGGTTTGTTTTCTGTGGGGCTGATGGTATCAGGTATGTCGAATCCAGAAAAAGTGCTGGATTTCCTAGATCTGTTTGGTGACTGGGATGCCAGTCTAGCCTTTGTCATGATGGGTGCAATTGCCGTAGCATTTATTCCCTTTCAAAAAGCTATACGTTCTGCAGCACCGAAAACCGTTTTTAACGAACCTATTTTATTGCCAACCAGTCAAAAACTTGACCCACGCTTAATCATTGGCAGCCTGCTGTTTGGTATCGGTTGGGGAGTTGCTGGTGTATGTCCTGCACCAAGTTTTACTTTGATTGGTCTTGGACATTATCAGGTCCTGTATTTTATTGTCGCAATGCTTGTAGGCGTGTTGATTCACCGTAAGTGGGCAGGAGCTTAATGATGTCAAATTTCCCTGTTGTAAAAGATTTTTTTCATGAAGATACCAATACTTTTAGTTATGTGGTGAGTGATCCTACAACTCAGGCATGCGCAATTATTGACAGTGTGTTGGATTATGATGCTGCATCTGCAACCACTTCGACCACACATGCCGATCAGATTATTGCCTATGTCAAAGCACAGGGTTTAACAGTCGAGTGGATTCTGGAAACCCATGTCCATGCAGATCACTTGACCGCAGCGCAGTATCTCAAAGTTGAATTGGGCGGCAAGATTGCCATGAGTCAAAAAATTGCTGTGGTACAGGAGACCTTTGCTGCGATCTATCATTTGGATATTAAGCAATGGAATGCCCAGCAGTTATTTGATTACCTATTTGAAGATGATGAGAAATTTCAGATTGGTTCAATCGAAGCATATAACATTCCCACCCCCGGACATACACCGGCCTGCTTAAGTTATGTCATCGGTGATGCTGTCTTTGTCGGGGATACTTTGTTTATGCCGGATTATGGTACGGCACGTTGTGACTTTCCGCGGGGAAGTGCAGCAATACTTTTTGATTCGGTACAGCGCCTGTTTGAACTGCCAGAGAGTACCCGAGTATTTCTATGCCATGACTATTTACCACAAACCCGTGATCGCTATGTATGTGAGACGGATCTTCAGACGCAAAAAAACCGAAATATTCATATTCATCATGGTACGACCAAAGCTGAATTTGTAGAAATGCGTAATAAGCGCGATGCGGGTTTGAGTATGCCAAAACTAATTTTACCTTCGATACAGATCAACATGAAAGCCGGACAGTTCCCTGAGCCAGAAGAGAATGGAGTTTCTTATTTGAAACTTCCACTTAACTATTTCAGATAAACAAGTTTCAACATTAAACAACAAGGTTTGTCTTTTGTTGAATTGCTTGATTTAAAGAGGGGTGTGGGCTATGTGGATGTTGATACTGGAAAGCTTGGCCATTGGGGGCTTGCTAGGGTTAACAGGTGCTGGTGGAGGTATTCTCGCTGTGCCGGCACTCATGGCGAGTCAAGGGTGGACTGTAGCACAGGCTGCCCCTGTGGGCCTACTTGCAGTCACTCTATCCGCCTTGGTTGGAACATTTGAAGGTTTATTCAAACGTATAGTGCGTTATCGTGCTGCGCTTTGGATTGCTCTCATCAGCATTCCATCAGCACGTTATGGTGTGCATCTAGCAGGAATTATATCTCCAGTATGGCTAACCCTAGCATTCAGTCTAGTGATGCTGCTCGTCGCTTACCGGATATTCTTTAATAAAGTCCATGATCATGAAAATACACTGTGCAAGGTTAATCAAACTACAGGTCGCCTGATCTGGAATATGAAAACTGCTTTATCTCTCGGTATTATTGGTATGGTGGCAGGTTTGTTAACTGGCTTGCTTGGAGTGGGTGGTGGTTTTGTGATTGTTCCAGCAGTACGTAAAGTGACAGACCTCGATATGCGCAGTATCGTTGCGACCTCCTTGATGATTATTTTTCTAATTGGTGGGGTTAGTATTTCTGCCCACGTGTTGGACGGCTTTCAATATCCTGTTTCCATCACGCTCACTTTCGTTATGGCGTGTATTGTGGGGATGTTAATTGGGCGCAGTTTAATACATCGGATAGATGCTAATCGAGTGCAAAAGATTTTTGCAACGACTGTGATCGGAGTTGCTATGTATTTAATTTATTCAGTACTTACGGGATAAATGATTAATTATTCAATATTTCTAAAATTAACATAATACACGTTATACGAATTCCCAAGGCATGGCTTTTAGTTATGCTTTTTTTATCAAAAGAGTATACCTGAATGATAAAAAGCCAAACAGCATTTAATATCTATCATTAGACTTACTTTGATAATCAAATGATAGTATTATCATTGGACTAATAAAATTAAGTATAAACGATAGATATGAATACACGTATTTACCTTAGAGCATCGACTAAAGATCAAGACGCACAAAGAGCCTTGCAGATTCTGCAGGATCTAAATCAAGATTTGAATTTAGGTGAAACCATTGTGTACGTGGAAAACTATAGTGGTACGAAGCTAGATCGGCCTGAATTGAACAAATTACTATCAGAAGCAAATCAAGGTGATACTTTGCTGGTTGAAAGTGTTGACCGCTTATCACGCTTAACCCAACGGAATTTTCAAGAACTGAAGCGCAGGATCCAAGAGAAGGGACTTCGCTTAGTCGTGGCAGATCTTCCGACTACCTATCAAATGATTAAGACCAGTGACAGCATTACTACTTCAATCCTGGACCTCATCAATAATATGCTGATTGATCTTCTGGCAACTATGGCTCGTCTGGACAATGAGAAACGTATAGAACGGATTAAACAAGGGTTAGAGCGTTCAGGTTACAAGCCAACAGGTAAGAAAGCTAATGAGATTAAGCACAAACGAATAAGAGAACTATTAGCGGCTAGCAATATGACTAAGGATGAAATTGCTAAAGCAGTGGATTGTGGGGTCGCAACTGTTTACCGAGTAGCCAAAAATACTTGAAAATTATTAAGAAAATGCTTTGAGACAGTGATGCATCTTTAGAGGATGCTGTTTCATGTCTAGCATATTAGGAGCAGTCCAGTCCGAAGTGTATAAACAGAAGAAGAAGTGCGAGTTAAAAAGTATTTTATAAAAAATACTATCCTTAACAAGTTGTATCAATTTAAAGAAATGATTGATTTCATCGAGAAATATGAGCGTTGGAATCTGAAAAAGCAGGCTAAAAAAGGGGGAGCACTTTTTTTCTATATTAGGAATAACCATTAATTTTGTTGATTTTTTATTCTATTTAAATTAATAATATTTTAAATTCAATATATTATAGACTTAAAATGTTAGATCTTCTTGAAGAAAATGAATTTCCTAAAATTCAAAAAGATGAGCAATCAGAAATTTTAAATACTATTCAAAATTTTGGGGAAAGTATTCTTAAACGTTCTGAAGAATGGGCTTATATATCTAGCTTTCCTCAAGAAGATGGAACTACAAGTCTAAAAATTTGCTCATATTCAAGTGGATTAGGTATTGAGGATGATATCTATCTAAGATTTGGGAAGTATCACATTGGTGACCAATCAGAAAAACAGATTGTCGTTGCAAGAATTAGTTTTAAGAAAAGAAAAAGTGGCTATGGAACTGCATTATTAAAAACATTATGCGAAATTGGTGAAAGATATAATTATGTTTCTCTGCATATCGAAGAACCTAATCTTGACTGTAAAGCATTTATGAAAAAAATAGGTTTTAAAGAAGATAAATTTCTTCCTATTTTAAAATTAAAAGAGTCTATCGAAGAATATGAAAGTAGAAAACGAGTTTGAATCTACTTCGTATAAGAGATTTTATGTTAAATAATAGAAGGCTCTAACTGAGAGTTAGAGCCTTTATTCTTAAATTTTTTTATCTATTGTGATAAACCATGTGCCGTTATTGCGCTCATAAAGTGGTAAATTGCTGTCAATTTTTTGATATCTATAATTTAACTTGGGAGTAAAACCTTTCCACTGCCATTGCTTGCGCCAAGTAGCTATACCAAATTCATATTCACTGTCTTTGCGTTGAATACCATACCAAATATTATCTGCTAAAAAATTACGCTTAGAGTAACGTATGTTGCTACTAATACCCAATGAGTCCCCAAAGTATAAAAAACCACTTCGTATACCTTTTTTATTAGATGATTCTGCTTCGTCCGCTAAGCGATCTTGCATCCAGTCTAAGCCACTATATATGAGTAATTTTGATTTCGGTTGATACAGCATCAATGCAGCCTGACTATTAGCATGACCATTATAATATTGTGCAAGATCTGAATCCTGATATCGTTTTTGGATATGAGATGTATTAGCAGAGACTTGCCAACGATCTGATAATAATCGGTTATATTCTAATCCTGCACCATAGTTATGACTGTAACGACTATCACCTAGTATATTTTGCCCAATAAATGGAATTATGCCTAAGGATTGCTTAAGATCTTTATACTTGTAACCAGTATCGATACGTAAGGTTTGCTCACTAAATTCTGTATTATCCCAATAATGAATACCGTTTAATGTTGCATTAAAATATACATAATGATTGCTCATCATATTTTGTTCACGTGATGCATTCAGCGTATAACCGATACCTTCTGCCTTTTGTGGTAGTGATTCCTGATCACGTATGAAAGTTGCTTCTCCAATAGAAATCTCTTTTATACTCGATGATTGATTAACATTATCTGTTTTTTCAAAATTAAAATTTACGTTTGGTTGCCATCCTTGAGACTCTTCCATAGTACTCAATAGCTGATCTATTAATGCTTGGATCTGAGTAGGAAGAAAAGGTCTTACTGCTCTAAATTCATTTTTAGCTTCAGTATATTGTTTATTTTCAAATAACATCATGGCTAGATCAAAACGGGGATAATATAAATTTGGATTCTTTGTAATAATCTCTTGGTACATTTCTATGGCTTTCTTTTGCTTTCCTTGAAAACGATATAAAGCACCTAAGCTATATTCATATAAAATATGATTATAGTTATCAGTTTGTCTGTATTTATCTAGTAGTTGCTCAAGTTCTTTCCAGTCTTTATGAATAATTGCTTGATTAATATAGTCCTCCAAACTTGAGTTTAGAGGTAGAGTGGAAACACTTAGCTGCTTATCTACTGGTTTTTTTAGTAATAATTCAGGTTGGATAAATAAATCTTGCTCAAAAAATACCGTTTGGGTCGGTGGTAATTCTTGGGAAAATGCAGTGCTGGAAGATGTTACTGAAAGAATTACTAAATATTTGATATTCATCAAATGGCTACCAATATAATGATAAAGACCATCTGAAAATAAATTTATTTTCAGATGGTCTAAAGATAAGTGTGAATTAATATGAGATTTTATTTAGTAATTTCACCGCGAGTTGCACCTAATCCAATTTCAGTCTTACCATTAATATTTTTATAACTACCAAAAGATTTAGACTGATCCATTTCTAGAGAACCAGAAATTTCTTGAGCTTGAGTACCATAAAACCCCACCTTATATGTTCCTGTAGAACCGTCTAGTGCCTTTGCTGAACTACCAATTCCTATTACATCATGACCTTTTAAATTAATTTTAGTGATAGTGCCTTCATCGAGAAAAATTCTTCCCCCATACTCAGTTGCTTTAAGTAGAGAGCCAGAACCTGTACGTTTTAAGAAATCGACATTATAGGTAAGATCAAATTGATTGTTAACATGTATACCTAAACCGGTATAAGTTGCTTTTCCTTCTGTAGGTATAGCGACTGCTTGGGTAGCGAAACCTGCTACATCTACATTGTATGTAGCATTATTTTTTACAAGTTGATTAATATCATCCTTAATATCTGTATAAAGCCAAGTTCCAACGGTTATAGAGTATGGTTGTTGATAGATATAGTCGCCACCTTTACGCTGAGTATATTGATCTTGATCATTTAGACTAGATTGATCTATAAGCTTATGGCTTAATCCACTTGCTATATGACTCCAAGCTTGACCATAATCATTTTTGACCACTGCATTTTTAACTTCTACAGCTTGTGCTAAAGCTTCATTGTCTATTGCAATATTTAGCTCAGACTCTGTGGCATTTAACTGAGAGTTTGCAATATTTTTTGCACGTTGTTCTGTTAAACCTATTGCAATAGATTTTTGATATAGTAATTTCTCAGCAGCAGCCTTTTCAGCGGCAGCCTTTTCAGCAGCAGCCTTTTCAGCAGCAGCCTTTTCAGCAGCAGCCTTTTCAGCAGCAGCCTTTTCAGCAGCAGCCTTTTCAGCGGCAGCTTTTTCAGCGGCAGCCTTTTCAGCAGCAGCTTTCTCAGCAGCAGCCTTTTCAGCAGCAGCGTTCTCAGCGGCAGCCTTTTCAGCAGCAGCTTTCTCAGCAGCAGCCTTTTCAGCAGCAGCTTTCTCAGCAGCAGCTTTTTCAGCGGCAGCCTTTTCAGCAGCAGCTTTTTCAGCGGCAGCCTTTTCAGCAGCAGCTTTCTCAGCAGCAGCCTTTTCAGCGGCAGCTTTCTCAGCGGCAGCTTTTTCAGCGGCAGCTTTTTCAGCGGCAGCCTTTTCAGCAGCAGCTTTTTCAGCGGCAGCCTTTTCAGCAGCAGCTTTCTCAGCAGCAGCCTTTTCAGCAGCAGCTTTCTCAGCAGCAGCCTTTTCAGCAGCAGCTTTCTCAGCGGCAGTCTGTTCAGTAATTACTGGAGAAGTAGATGTTGTTGAATGACTTCCACCACTACTACAAGCAGCAGTACTTAGTGCCA
>NZ_JAMXXP010000058.1 GCF_024129355.1 Acinetobacter lwoffii
AAGAAAGTTAAATCCTGTGCTTGACTCTTGTGGTTAAAAACAGGACATTTTAAATGGTTTATCGCATAGACATTTTAATTGGTGAATAACAGTATGATATTTCTTATTATATATCAGTATATTAAATTAAGCCGTTCTGGAGTATAGGGCACCAGAACGGCTTTTTATTGATTATTCATGTTCCACGCTTATTTACCAACCAATGTTCCACGGTTTTATGCAATCTAATTTAACCATAAAGTTTTAATTTTAGAAAATTAATATGAGACTTGATAAAAAAACCACCAATAATCGCGGTTTCTTTCAATGACAACTTATGTGTCGTTCAATGACATTTTATGCGTCGCAAATGACAACTTATGTGTCGCGTGACGTTATCCGCTTTAAATAAACATTTGATGATTGGATGTTTTTCAAAATCAGTTCGTGCTACTTCAAAATTGTCACGCTGCATTGAAGGTGACATTTCTTCTGCAACATGACTTTATGCTGAATAATATTTAATAATAGCAAACTAAGCATAATAGGCACAAAAAACTGTTAAAGCGGTTTTAATACTTCTGTAGTAATTTTCAGGTTTCCACGCCCGATTACAGATTTTGCTGTAACCTAATTATCAAATGGGTATCTTTTTCTTTGATCAAACCAAATTAGAATATTTTATTGATTTGTAAATGAAAAATATAAATAAATAAATAAATAACGTATGGATCAAATTGAAAGCGAAGAAAAAAATCAAATTCGCGGATTTTCAGGCCTTTTAATCACTTATTAAGCTTAGGCTATTTCACCTAAGGAATCATGTTACATAGCTTCCAGCAGCAGACAAAACGCAATGGATAATGCGATGTTTTTCGGTTCTGTTGATCCATAAAAAATACTTAAGTCTCTATTATTAAGCTATAAATGAGCAGCAAGAAATTTTTCTAGTCAGGTAAATGATATTATGCACACGTAGCTATCTCGAACAAATTCACAGAATTTGGCTGCACTTACATCCAAATTGTCATTTGAAATTAGCTCAATTAAGGTAGCGCTGTCTTTCAAACCTTTGTGTAACAAAGCGTGCATAAGTCATATATACTTAGATTCAGATATGATCTCCAATCGCTAAATATCGTACACTCAACCACGCAAGTACCCATCGCACGGCGCTTAATGACGCTTGTTGAGACATTATTCTAAAATAATCATATTTATTATGTTTTATCACTACCGGAAAAAACTGATGTTCTATAAGAAGTGAAAGCATAGGTTTATCTTCTGCCGTAAAATGCATCAATACTTTTGTTACATTACTCTCATACAACCATTTTTTTATTAACCAATTATAAGTGTCTGATTGGTTTCGTTCTAAATAATCAAATCGCTCTAAAATTTTTTGTGCGGAATTAAAATCTACAGCACTTAGTAATTCAGGCAAACGTGCTAACTTTCCTTGTGTCAATAATGGATGTCTTCCTATATTTGAACCACGTTTACCTGAAGGAATGTTTGACATCGTAATTAAAGCTCTCTTCCAGGACTCAATATCTAATTGTGGCTGCCCCTGCCCAGAAATAAGATACCGCTCAATATCTTCAATATTTTGAAATAGTTCGTGTTTAATTACTTTACCCGTCGAATTTCCTCTTTTTTGAGCATAGATTACCCACCTCTGAGTTTGTCTTTTTTTGAGTACATATTTTTCGATGGTATCTCTCAACTCATATTTTAGATTACTATTCTGTTGGTTAATCGCTTGGAAATGCCTGAATAAATTACTCCGACTCATGACTCGCTTAAAAAATGCAGTATGTAAATTGGGTTGCTGTTGTTGCATGCTATAGGCATAAGTAGCTAGAAATAAGATATGAATATAATGCTTTAATGTTGTCGATTCATGTAAATGTCCAAGTACTCGACCAATCGCCTTAATCCCTTGACCGACCTGTCCTTCATTGCCTACTAGCGTATTAAATTGTTCATTCGATGGCATCCAATTTTGTAGCCATGGCAGTTCTATCGTGAGCACTTTAAAATCCACCACTGTTTGCAAACACTTTAAAGTATATGCACTTGCAAACGTATGTCTTAAATGATGTAAGCTGAGATCAACATCTCCAGTGACTTTCTTTAATATTTGAGATATTTGATCAAAAAAAGGCTTATGTTCACTGTTCTCATCAGACATTAATATCGAATATTTTTTATTTTGATAAACATCATCTAATCCCTTTTTAATCGTCTGACTTAATAAATTCATCGGAACAACACGTTCTGATCCGAGTGTTTTTAGCTGATGCTCACCATAAGGACGAATTCTGAGCATATCCTCATCAATATCTAAGGGCCGTAAATGAAGTGTCTCTGAACGGCGTACACCCATCGCCGCAGATAAACGAAAATGACGCTGAATCTCTAGACGTAAAACAGTATCATTCACCCCAGATTCTACAGATTGTAATATTTGAACGATCTGCCGCACTTCATTTTTTGAAAAAACCTTAGCACTTGCTTGATGCGCTGTACGCTTGTGTAACTTTATACGATCATCATTTAATTGAATTAAAAATTCTCTAAAGCGATTCCACGCAGCGAGATGCTTGCGGTGTGGAAAATGCTCTTGCGTCAACTCCATCCATTTTTGAAATACATCTTCATCAATCTGGCTATCTTTTGTTAAATCTTCTGAAAACCCCAATATACCTGCACTGACGATGGCCAAATGTAGATGAATCATATTTCGATTCTGTAGACTTAACTCTTCTGCATCACAGCGTAAAATCAACCATTGCACAAAGCATGTTAATAAATTGACTGAGTAGTGATTCGTTTTATTACTAGCAAGCTGTTTAAGCCAAATGCTTGATCTAGACTCACCTTTTAGTTGCTGAATCATCGCTAAAATATCAGACAAATGTAGTTGCTCATCGCCTATTTCTATTTCACTTTCTGGCTCAGTGCTATCTAAACCTGTGGTTAATTTTTCATATTCGGATAATCGTAATAATTCATTTATTGAAAGATCTTCCGTCAGGACTTGGCCTGATATATAACCTGCAATCAACGGAGTGCTATTTAACATCACCTTTTGCTGTAAAGCTTTCAACCATTGAGCTAACGATAGAGTTGACTTAAGCCCTATTTGTTTTAAATATGTATTAAAACACTTTTGCCAAGCCGTTCTTTGTTGATTTCTTGACTGTGCTAAAATCTCTTTTAATCGGGGCTGTAGATACTGTCGGTCTACTAATATTAAAGTCGAGACATAAGGACTTAACAGTACTGTACGGCGTATCTTCGTCACAGATCTATCATTATTCACTGTTAGCTCAACGAGCCGACTATTCCCCATAGCGACTATATATTGATCAGAAGCAATAAACTCCAACATCGCTTGTAAATGGCTCACTCTGCACAGTTGTGAATACATGGAGAGTACAACCAGCAAACGTCCTATTTCAATATCACAATTTTGATGTTCAGGTAAATGTTCTAAATCCTTCTGAATAAGATCAAGTAAGTTTTGTTCAGTATAACTCCATGTACTAAAACTATTTTCAGATGTCAGCCACGTACGATTAGCTTTTTGAGGAAGTTGAACGAATAAAGGAATTTTAGTTTTATCGCGAATATAAGCACAATATGCCTTTATGGCTTCTGGCAAATCAATGTTTGTATTTTTAGCTAAATGGGAAGCTAATACATGTCCAAGCTCTAAAGCTACTTGTGGCTCAGGATTTTCCTCAAAAATCAACGGACAATAGGACTCATACTCTGAGTTTTTCAGCCATTCTTTTACATCATTCTCTGAATATTGTATTCTCAGCTTCGTCTCTACTTGAGCTGTTTTAGTCTCTTGGGTTAAAACAAATGTTGGAATATGCTTGATTTTAAAAAAATCAAAACCTTCAAGACATTCGAAACCTAATTGTTTTTGCAAGTTTTCTTGTACATCAAGCCACTGTTGTTGAAAAGCTGATACAGGAAATACAGATAACATATCCCATGGATGACGACCCCGTATCCAGTGCCCAAGTCCAGCGTCCTTGAACCGTCCAGGTAACTGATTATAATCAGAGCGAACCAACTTCCGTGCCCAATTTCTAACTAAACCTTCAATCTGATGAGGAGCACAAAGTTGCACAGCATAAGATGATAAATCAACACGTGGTTCAATTTGCTCCCCTAGCATTCCCATCAAACCACGTAAACCTTGAATCTGTTTGATCAACGCTTGCGTCAATGGCACATAACGATCGGTTGATTCATCTTGATGATGTTTATCTTGAATCAATGCCCAGCCTTGCTGACTGATCCACTTTGGAAAGGGCTGCTTAATTCCTCGTCCTGCAGTTGCAAGATTCATCCATAATGCTGTATACAACGTCAAGCTATCAAAGAGCACCTGCCAATTTTTATGTTCAGAAGCCTGATTTATTCTCTTTTTTATTCGTGTAATTTCATTTTGTATTTCAACAATCTTTATTCCAATTGGGCTACCCACACGCTTATTGGAAGAGTATATATATTCAGGAATATTAATTTTTATCGTTCTTAAACAAGCAGCCCAGAGTTGCTCAAGTTGCCTCTGTTCAAAAGAGGCATAATGAATCAAGTTATCATAATTTCGACCTGATGCATTAGTCACTGCTTTAACGACAGCTAAATCACCTTGGCTATGATCATATAACAACCGTGGAAGAATATCTCGAATGCTTTTGAGGCTGATTTCTAGCTCTTTAGGTACACGGTTAATCAGTTCACTCACGTCACGTTCAACTGCCATATGATGTCTTGTAATCCCAAGATTTTTGACTTGACTCACTAAATCATTGAGTTCAATCGGTAAAACCAAATGTAATTCATTGGTCCATGGCACATGAAATTTAGAATCTTCTGGTTTTTTTTTGAGTGTCGGTGTCCCTGCAAACACACTTAATACATACGCAGATAAAGTATGATCATACTGAATAGCAATATTATTCTGATCTGCATTTTGACTAAAACGAGGCGCTGTTAATTCACTCACCGAACGTCCTGTGAGTAAACTTAATATTAAAGCTAATTTTGCACGTAAAATTAAGCTGGTATCAGTATGAGATGGTTGACAGAGCCTAAATATTTCTTGAATTGAAATTAAGGACAATCGCGATTTGGTCCAAACTAAACCAACATTTGCAGCTTCAATATGTTGAGAAGTAGATTTAGAGGCATAAAAACCTCGAATTAAATCGGATTGTTCTGCCAAAAAAAATGTAAACAATGGCTCCAATGGTGTTTCATCTTCTTCAATCTCATTATCCTCAAATACTTCAGATACTAGACCACGATGAATTTCATCTACATCCTCTAAAGGTTGAATAGCAATACTTAATGAGCCGTATCGTTGCAAGATCAGTTTTCTATGCTTTAACCCTATACGGTGTAAAAATTCTCGACGTTTCTTCTTATTTTTTAGTGGATCATTTTGCCAAATTTGGGATAAAAACAGCTTTAATATATAAAAAACATCATTTAATCGTTTATCTTCAGAACCAGCAGACATCAAATGAATCAGTTGTTTCGGTGAATTTTGAATAAGTAATTCTTTGACTTGTTCTAAAATATACTCATTACCTTGATCACCCAACAGCCTGATTGCTAAAAAGGCGTTATACACACGAGATCCTTTTTGAGCTTTCAGCTTTATGCTTCCATCACCCTTTAAATAACTACTATAAAGCCCTAGGGTATGTACTTTTTTTTGAAAGTGAAATATTTGCTCTAAAAACCAAATAATTACTGTATCAAAACTCTCATTATTTCGACTTCGTCCTGCTTGAATCAATAGCAAATCACAAATTCCACTGTCTCCAGTGTATGGACGTAATGGCGTGGGTGTATGTGTGTTTCTATCTATTGTTTCTGAGAAAAAATGTGCATATTCCTCAGAATCCTGCAATCTACTAATGATCTTTAACGTATTAAGCTCATCACGAAATTCTGGTAATTCATCATCCCCAATCAATGTAAAGATTCGCTGACAAATGACAACAATGCCAGCTAAGCTATAGTGTGCACGCAACAAAAATAATGCTTGGATCAGTTCTTTTTCTTCTATATTTTCATTCTGATTAATACATTCTAGGAGCTTCTTGAAATAACTTTTCATGAACTACTCCGAATACGATAGACTCTTGCCTTCTTCAAGTCTGTTAAAGCCAAAGCAACTTCTGCCATTGGTGCCACACGAACAATTTGCTGCTGATATTTTTGATAAAGTTCCTCCAGTCGAGGTAAAAATACAGAAAAGTTAGCTAAATGAAAATATGGTTGCACAGACTTACCCAGCTCTTTCACTTTAATTCTTTCTAATGGCAAAAGCTTCTGGGCGATATAACCAGCTAAAACATTTTCGATTAAAAAATTACCACTCACCACCGGTGATGCCCAATTAACCAATTCTTGAACAAAGGAAATCGGCAGCTTTTTCAAAAAATGCTGTGTATTTAAAAATAAAATCATTTCTTCTGGATCTAAACTCTTTAGTCGAAGTTGGCCTGCAACCACCATCTTGTCCTGTGCTTTATCCACTTTAGCCCAGTGTCTTCTTTTCACACTATCCTTTAGAGTTTTTACCTTACATAAGTCCCTATCGACAGCAAGCAGTAACTTACGATATATCGCGAGCAGTAGTAATGCTTGATTTTTAATTTTTTCTGAAAACACCCGGCTCATTTCCTCATTGAGTAACATCATTTTCAAAACTAAAACTGGGCATGGTTTTTCAAACCTGCCTTCAGAAATTGTTAATGCATCAATGAGCAATGGTGTCATCATTTTTTTCTGCACAGGTAAGTTATTTTTAGCGTCACAATAGTAGAATAACACAGTCCCAAAATTAACAAAATTAAATCAAATAAATTTTATATTAAATAAAAAAGTATTTGATTTATATAATTTATTTACTAACTTTATTTTTATACTAATTCATCAGCTGCGATATCTTCTTCGACCGCTTCGTCCCAAAGATGGATTTGTTTGGCCGTTAAGTGTTCATTCTTCTGGGCGAACTTATGCCGTTTAAACTGCGCAAGTTCATGCTCGTATTTTTGATTGAGAATAGAGAGAGATTTAACTTTAGAATCTAATTGCTGATTGGTGACTTCAAGATGTTGAACTCTGGCATCTAATTGCTGATTTGATTATGCTAAAGACTGATGCTGCATCGCCAATTGCCGGGTAAATTCCAGCAGTTGTTCATGGGTCAGTTGGCTTAAATCAGGCAGCGTATTCATGGCCGCAGTATGCTTGAGGTCATGACGCAGAGGAAATAGAATGTTTGGAGAATAGCAGAATGGCCGAGCTTGGTTTAGAGCATTGTTACCACTTGCTGCAGACCGATTCTTTGCCAAGCTAAACCTTGGATCAGTGCTTGTAAGTGCTCCGGGCTGAGGGCCACGGTTTCACCCTGGTGAACTTTAGCGCAGTGGAATTTTCCCTGTTCCAGCCGCCGGGCACACAGCCAGATGCCCAGTCCATAATGCACCAGCACTTTCATGCGATGGTCACGTTTGTATTACAGAATAGGTAAGCACAATGCGGTTTGATATAGCCAAAGGCTCTCAGCACCTGAGCCATGACAGTATCCATACCTGCTCGCATATCCAGAGGTTGGGTAGACAGCCAGATTTCATCGATACGGATCATGTTGCAAGTGCCTTGAGTAATTCTCCTAAAGCAGATATTTCTGATACTTGCCATTTCAAGCCAATTTCTGATTTTGAGTGGGGTAAAGTAATTTGAACCGTTAACATGTCAGTAGGAGTAGGATCTAATGGTGCAGAGCAAGATAAAGCAATAAATGCAGGTTTATTCGGTAGTGGTGAGCGATCATTTCTCTAGCTTACCATCAATTAAGCGAATCCAGTTGGATAGGGGATTTGTATTCAATCCATGTTGCAAAGCGACTGAAGCAATTGAAACGTCCGGCGCTTTACAAGCCTGAACGATCTGCTGTTTAAATTCAGCACTGCATGTTCTTCGTTTTTTCTCAAGAGATGTGATGGATGTCTAGGGTGTGTTGACACTTTTAGTTTAAAAAAATAGCGAAGTAGTAAAATCAAATCTTTACTATTCGCTATGCCTCGTACCATGCTGACAGATCAACACTGGCAAAAGTTGAAAGTTATTCTGCGTAATTTATCCATTCACCACAAC
>NZ_JAMXXP010000059.1 GCF_024129355.1 Acinetobacter lwoffii
ACGGAATTAGGTCGACCACTTACCCAAGTTACGCCTTAAATTTGGCTCAATTAGGGGCGCTTTGCATTTCAAATCTTTGTGCAACAAAGCCCTTAAAAAATCAAAATGTTTTTTCCTATCTCATCGATATACATAAAAATAAAAATCATGAGGCATTTTGTGCTTTTCTTATCTTTACACAGCAGAAGTTAACAAGCGCACAAATTAAAAAAATCTGTATTGAACTAGAAAATGCCAAGGGAATAAAAAAATGGGCACTCTACTGTGATAGTTTCATTAATAAAATGATTGCAATAAAACATTTATACGCAACACCAGATGAATGGAAAAATCGCTTTAAAAATTTATTCATAAGCTTACAGAAGAACAAATCCTAATTAAAGAATATTTTTTATACAATCATATATGTATGAAATTACTTGGTATTTCATGTTTTCTATACATTTGCGAAGTAGAAAAGAGTGAAATTTTAGTTCAGTTGTGGGATGCAAATAAAGTTTCATCCTAACCCTAAAAACAGAGAGAAACGTCGCGCGCTCTCCTATTCATAAAAAATCCATTTTATATCAGTATGTTGTGAGCACTTACACCCGAGACTGGATCGTTTTGCCTTTCATGGGAGAATGATTAAGGGCGCTAAAGTATCATCCTAATTTTCGCCCAGGCTCGAAAAATACGGTAAATGGTGAAAATAAAAATTCATCCTTTTCCGATGTTGCCCGTTCCAACACGTAAGCAGTCAGTCAGAAAAAACACATAGATCCAATCCCTAGCGAGCATTGAGCTCTCTCATCCGTGCCAACTGCTCCAACCCTTGGACGCCCTAAATGCTTACCCAAAAAAATCAACACCTTCTTTTAAAAACACAATCAAAAATGACTCCCTTATATCCATTTAACCTAAACAGCCTTCCCCCCCACTGCACTAGCTAGGGCTCGTAGTTCGGCGCAAGGCTGAAGTCGCTTGACTGCTTCGCTGTGCAGATCCATGACCCACTTTCCATCAAACTCCCGGTTGTAGTTCCACAAGCATCTCGCGAGTCTTGCCGGCCCGCTCCACTAACAAGACCACAACATCTCCAACGTTCTTGTCGTCTAGCCGGGCCTGTAATGTGGTGACGTCGTCGACGGCGATACCGTCGATGCTGATAACGCGATCGCCGGGCACGATGCCGCCTGCGGTGACCTCGATGCCGACGAGCCCGGCCCTGTGCGCCACCGAGCCCGGCGTCACGCGCAATACGAATACGCCCTTACTACCGGTCAGCGCCTGCAGACGCGCGTTGAGCTGCTCATCCACCTCGATGCCCAGCGCCGGACGGATGTACTTGCCGGTCTTTATGAGTTGCGGCACCACGCGCATGACGGTATCCACCGGCACAGCGAAACCGATGCCAGCGGACGCGCCCGAAGGGCTGTAGATGGCGGTGTTGATGCCGATCAGCCGCCCGGCCGAATCGAGCAGCGGGCCGCCGGAGTTGCCGGGGTTGATAGCGGCGTCGGTCTGGATCAGGTGATCGATGGCAGGCCCGCCCCCTTCGCCGTCGAGGGTGCGGTCGAGCGCCGAGACGATGCCGGTGGTGAGCGTCCAGTCCAATCCGAAGGGATTGCCGATAGCGAACACTTTCTGCCCGACCTTGAGGTCGGCACTGGTGCCCACCGGCACAGCGGGCGGGCGCTTGAAGCCGACGCCGATCTTGAGCACGGCGATGTCGTGCTCGGGGCTGGCGCCCACCAGCGCAGCCTGATAATCGCGACCGTCGGCCAGTTTGACCGTGGCAGACGATGCCCCCTGGATGACATGGAAGTTGGTCACCACGTGGCCGGCATCGTCCCAGATGAAGCCGGAGCCGGTGCCGCGCGGCACGGAAAAGACATTGCGCGACCAGACGTCACGCACCAGTTGCGCCGTGGTGATGTAAACCACCGACCCGCGCGATTTCTCGAACAGTTGGATGGTGGTCTGCTCGTCTGCCGCCAGATCACCACGCGGTGTCACCGTGCGCTCGGCCGCTTCGCGCGGACTGAACCAGGCTTCGATGGCAGGCAAGAACTGCCACAGCAGCATGAGTGAGGCGATGCAGCCAGTGATGACGAGCCAGCGCCGGATGAATCGGTCCGGCGCCGGGCGGCTGTTGAGGTCGGGGTAGGTCATGCCATTCTCCTTGTTGAAATCAGCGCCAGACACCGCTGGCGCGCCAACGCGGTGGGCGTGGCGCCAAGGGGATGTCCGGCAGAAATGGGCTGGAATGAAGCGGTTGCGGTGCCATCGAATCAGCCAATTCCCGCAAGCGTTGGATGTGCTCTGTCGTCGCCGGATGCGTGCGCAACCAGGAGGGTTCCGGGTTGCCCCATCCGGGCAGCAGCCAGGCGCGACTCTCCCGCTCGATCTTGGCGAGCGCCAAAGCCAATCCCTGTGGGTCGCCGGTCAATTCGGCGGTGAGCCGGTCGGCGTCGAATTCGTGCACCCGCGACAAACCCAGCAGCGCGAGCTGCGGCGAAACGGCCACCAACAGCAGCGCCGGCCACTGGATAGCGACTGTGCCCCACAGCAAGGCCGGCAGGCTGAAGAGGAGCATGATTTGCCCCAACAAGGCCAGAAGATGGGTGAGCCGGCTGATGGAATCGGCCAGGCCCATGACACGCAAATCCTCGTTCGCAATATGCGCGATTTCGTGGCCGAGCACGCCGGTCAACTCGCGGGGCGTGAGGCTACGCAGCAGACCGTCGGTCAGCGCGATGGCCGCGTGATGCTTCGTACCGGTGGCGAAGGCGTTGACGACCCCGCTGGGCACGTAGTGCGGTACCGGCACGGCAGGCAACCCGGCCCGCGCCGCCAGTTCGCGCAACACAGCCCAAAGATCGGGCGCTTCATTCGGGTGCAGAGGGCGTGCGCCATACAGCCGCAGGGTCAGCACCAACAGCGCGGTTTGCAGGCGATTGAGCCAGCGATGCCGCGCGCCGGCAGCCTGCGCGTGGCGCCGATCACGATGGCTCATTTGGGCTTTCCCCGGCGGCCCGGTCATCGCGCTCGCGCAGCAGCCAGTAAGTCGCCCCGAGGGCCAAGATCGCGCCTGCGAGCGCCGCGATCTTGGCGGGGCTGGTCTCCGGGTCGAGGATCACGAACTTGCGCGCTAGGGCGATCAGCCCGATCAGGATCACCGTCTTGACCTGGATGATGCTATCGCGGCGCAAGGCCACCCGCACGATGGAATGCTTGAACTCCATGGCGATGAGCAGCGTCATGATCATGCCGAACACGGTCTGGAAGACCTTGTGATCGAGCGGATTGAACGCATCGATGACCAGCAGGCTGAAGACGATCGAGATCAGCTGCAGCAGCGAGACCACGATGATCACGGCAATGATTGCGGACAGCGCGAGCGCGATCACCTGTTCGAAGCGCTCGTAGAACGTCATCACTGCCCATTGGGCACGAAATGTTTTGATCGGGTCCGGTTGCTTTTCCTTCATCGCCATTCCTCTCAATTCTGAAATACTTGTGCGCCCACAACTTGGTTGCGCCCTTGTCTTTTTGCCTGGTAGAGCGCGCTGTCCGCCTGCTGCATCACCTGCTCGGAAGAGTTTAAGCAGACGTCAAGGGGGGCCACCCCCATGCTGGCGCTATAGCTGATCGACACCTCTCCACACACCACCGCTGTCGTCGCAACGTCCTGACGAAATCGCTCCGCCCATACTTGGGCGTCTTCAATCGATGCCGCTTCGGCTTTGTTGCACAAACCTATCTCTAAAGGCTTATTCCACAATATAATTTTCAAATGAATAAGTCGACACCTAAAATTTATCGCACAACCAATTGGTCTTCATATAACCAAGCTCTCATTAATCGTGGAAATATTGCCATTTGGTTTGATCCTGCTACGCAATGGTATGCCCCATCAAAAGGCAAACAAGGACGAAATCAAACTTACTCCGACGCAGCTATCCAATGCTGCCTAATGATTAAATCTCTCTTTCGATTGTCTTTACGCATGGTCACTGGCTTTGTTCAAAGTCTCATCCATCTTTGTGGGTTAAATTGGATAGCGCCAGACTACACTACAATTTGTAGACGACAACAGCATATTGATATTGTGATTAGCTATCAAAAAAGTTGTGATGGACTGTATCTAATCGTTGACTCTACAGGTCTGAAAATCTTAGGTGAGGGTGAATGGAAGCGTAAAAAACATCAGCCTGAATATCGTCGCCAATGGCGTAAATTACATATTGGTATAGATGCTAAAACCTTACAAATACGCGCTGTTCAGCTCACAACCAACAATGTGAGTGATTCACAGGTACTTGGTGATTTACTCGATCAGATTCCACAAGATGAGAGAGTTGACTCCGTCTATACCGATGGAGCTGAGGAAAGGCGACCGAGGTCACCACCAGGGTGTTCAGTGCTCGGGCGAGTTCCGCTTTGGCGTTGTCGATCTTGCCGCTGTCGATGAGCCCGGCTCAGCGCATCGACGAACTGCGCCCCGATGCCTTGGCCGTCGAAGATGTACGAAGCCAGCGCGACGCTGTTCCGCGCCTATTCGATGGCAGCGAGCATGGCCGGGTAGGCCTGCTCGCCATCGACGAGCGGCTCGATGCGGTTGCCGCTGGTAACGGTTGATGCCGAACAGCCCATACAGCAGCGAACCGTCCAGCGGCAACAGCGCGATCAGCAGCACCCACAGCGTGGCCGATCGAGGGTCACGCTTGAAGATGACCGCGTGCCCCGCTGTGGAGATAGTGACCGCCAGCGGCACGAGGGTGGCTGCCCATGTCAGCCCGTTGGGGTCGGACACGACAGCCCTCATCGCTCAAGATTCGCCGTCCGCTGACTTCTTCTTGCGCGCAGGCTTGCTCGCGTCGCTCGGCGGCGTCTCGGCCACGTTCGCGGCATCGGGCTTTTCAGGCTCAGCCGGCTTCGCGGGTGGCTCCTGGCGCTCGAAGACCACCCGTTCGGCCTTGTCGTCCCAGCGGGCGCTGGCGTGATCGCCCTTGCCGATACCGCCACCCAGCATCTCGCGCGCTAGTGCCGTCTCCAGCTCGCTGCGGATCAGGCGCTTGAGTTCACGCGCGCCGAACTCGGGCTTGTAGCCTTCCTCCGCGAAGTGGTCGATCAAGGTCTGATCGAAGGTCAGCGTCACGCCCTGGCTGGCGGCGTTGCGGGCCACACGATCGAGCTGCAGGCCGACGATATGGCGGATCTCCTCCTTGCCCAGCGCATGGAAGACGATGATCTCGTCGATGCGGTTGATGAACTCGGGGCGGAAGTGTCCGCGCAGCACGTCCATCACCTCGGACTTGGTCTTCTCGTATTCCTCGCCGGCGGCGCTACGGGCCTTAAGCCGACGCTGGATGATGTCCGAGCCCAAGTTCGAGGTGGCGATGATGATGGTATTGGTGAAATCCACCACCCGGCCCTTGCCGTCGGTGAGCCGCCCGTCGTCGAACACCTGCAGCAGGATGTTGTAGACGTCGGGGTGAGCCTTCTCGATCTCGTCCAGCAGCAACACGCTGTAGGGCTTGCGACGCACCTTCTCGGTGAGCTGGCCGCCCTCGTCATAGCCCACATAACCCGGAGGCGCGCCCACCAGGCGTGCCACGGTATGGCGTTCCCCGTACTCGGACATGTCGATGCGCAGCAGCGCACCTTCATCGCCATAGATGGACTCGGCCAGCGCCTTGGCGAGCTCGGTCTTGCCCACGCCGGTCGGCCCGAGGAACAGAAAAGTCGCCACCGGCTTGCCGCCTTCGCGCAGCCCCGCGCGCGACAACCGCACGGCATCGGCCACCGCGCGCACCGCTTCGTCCTGGCCCACCAGGCGCTCGTGCAGCCGCTGTTCCAGATGCAACAGCTTCTCGCGTTCTTCCACCGTCAGCTCGTTGACCGGAATGCCGGTCAGGCGCGAGACGATCTGCGCGACATGCTCGGCCTTGACTTCGGCGCTGCCCGAGGCGCGCTCGCGCTCCCAATCTTCGATGAGCTTCTTGAGTTCGGCCTCTTTTGCCTCGATGCGCTTGCCCAGCTCGGCGGCCTTGTCGTACTGCTTGCGCGAGGCCATGTAGTCCTGCTCACGCCGCAACTGGTGCAGTTCGGACTCCAGCTCTTGTACGGCCACTGGGCGAGCCGTGGCCGACAGCTTCACGCGTGCGGCCGCCTGGTCAAGCAGGTCGATGGCCTTGTCAGGCAAAAAGCGCGCGGTGATGTAGCGGTCCGACAACTCGGCGGCGGCGATGATCGCATCCTCGGTGATGCTGACCTTGTGGTGCGCCTCGAAGGTGTCGCGCAGGCCGCGCAGGATCATCATGGTCTGCGCTACCGTCGGCTCGGGCACCATCACCGGCTGGAAACGACGCTCCAGCGCGGCGTCCTTCTCGATGTACTTCTGATACTCGTTGAGCGTGGTGGCGCCGATCAGGTTCAGCTCGCCGCGCGCCATCATCGGCTTGAACACGTTGGCCACGTCCAGCCCGCCTTCGCCGCCACCCTGGCCGGCACCGACGATGGTGTGCACTTCATCGATGAAGAGAATCATCTCGCCCTGGTGCTCGGTCACTTCCTTGAGCACCTTCTGCACGCGCTCCTCGAACTCGCCGCGGTACTTGGCGCCGGCCACCATGGCGTTGATGTTGAGTTCCACCAGACGCTTGTCGCGCAGCGTCTCGGGCACTTCACCGGCGACCATGCGCTGCGCCAGCCCTTCGACGATGGCGGTCTTGCCGACGCCGGGCTCACCGATCAGCACCGGGTTGTTTTTCTTGCGCCGGGCCAGCACCTCGATGGTGGTCTCGATCTCCTGCGCACGGCCGATGACCGGATCGAGCTTGCCCTCGCGCGCCATCTTGGTGAGGTCGCGCGAGTATTTATCCAGCTCGGGCGTGTTGGTCGGCGTCTCGGCGCGGCCATCCTCGGCCCCTTTGCCGACCACCTTGCTTACCTGCTGGCGCAGCGCTTGCGGCGTGAGACCGTAACGGCGTAGCAGGTTGGCCGCCAAACCTTCGCCTTCCTCGGCGAGCCCGATCAGGAAATGCTCCGGCCCGACATAAGAGTGGCCGAGTTCATTGGAGGCCACGAAAGCACGGCTGAGCGCGTCCTTGACCCGGGGCGACACGCCGATCTCGCCCTCGAACGGCTTCTCGCCGCGCTTGGCTTCGGATTCGATCTGTTGCTTGAGGTCATCGACCTTGATCTTGAACTGCCCCAGGATGGTCTTCACCACATCGCTGTCGGATAGCGCCAGCAGCAGGTGTTCGGTATCGACTTCGGCGCGCCCGAACTCTGCAGCGTGTCGGGCGGCCTCCTGCAATAGGGCCTCGGACTGTTCGCTGATACGGCTGGCGAGCCCACTGCCGCGACGGCGCGGCGCACCCGAACCTGCGGGCTCGCCGAACGAGGCATCGACCACGTCATCGGTATCGGCGGCCATCGGCGTCGCGTCGTCGCCGATGCGGAAGAAGTCACTGCCGAGGAAGTCCTCGAACAGGCCGCTGCGCGAGCCGAACAAGGCTTCCAGCGGCGAGACGGTGCGCTTTTGCTGGCGCACCAGTTGACGGTAATGGTCGTCACACACCAGCATGGTGCTGTGACGACCGTTGAGATTGGCTTCCACCCGCACGGTGGCGGGTTGGCCGCAGACCTGGCATTGTTTTCTGTCCATACTGATGCTCCTGTAAAGATTGATCTGACGAAGCACCGCCGATCACGGTGCCTCATCTCTTTTTGTTTTTTGAGAAAAACGCGCTGCCCCGCGTCAGCCGTTGATCGGGATCGAGCGTGAAAATCACCTGTAGGTGCGCTTTCATTTCGCCCTCTCCAATCGCGTCGCTTTGCGGTTCCGGCCAAGGAAATCCTTGCAAGACTTTGTAAGACTTTGCGCTTACCAGGAAAAAATATCAAGAGTCAATGTACAGCGGCTTTGTTACACAAAGATTTGAAATGCAAAGCGCCCCTAATTGAGCCAAATTTAAGGCGTAACTTGGGTAAGTGGTCGACCTAATTCCGTAAATCTGTTG
>NZ_JAMXXP010000060.1 GCF_024129355.1 Acinetobacter lwoffii
AAGACAGACGGAATAAGGATTTAATCATTAAGCAGCATTGGATGGCTGCGTCGGAGTAGGTTTGATTTCGCCCTTGTTTGCCTTTTGATGGGGCATACCATTGCGTAGCTGGATCAAACCAAATGGCAATATTTCCGCGATGAATGCGTGCTCGGTTATATGCGAACCAATTGGTTGTGCGGTAAATTTTATGTGTATGCTTCTTCATTTGAAAATTATATTGCTGAAAAAGTCCTTAAGAACAGCTTTGCGCAACAAAGCCGTTCGAGATTGTTATGATCTTTTTTTGACGGAGAACAAATTTTCCCTGATCAAGCAAATAACTTTAAAATTTTCTTAGTGAGCAAGATGGCCAATACTTATTAGAAGAAAAATCTTTTGTTTATGATGCTGAAAATGATCAATTTCTAGAATCGGATATACAGGCATTTTATTCCCTTTCGTCTGCAATTCTAGACTAGCAAGACCCGTCTTTTAAAGGCAGTTTTCCTATGTAATAACATGATAAATCAGAATTAGGATTGTAAATTTTTCACCCACCAAATTTTTTTGTGCTAGCTGTTATAATGCGCCAAATTGCTGCCAAGTCTCATCATTATGTAAAGAGTCATAATAATTTTGCAGTTCTACTAAATCATAATATTGAATATAAGCTAATAGCAATAGGCCGAGGATCAGTCCAACTTTAAGACAACTAAGTCTATTTGGCTTTCTATATAAATTATCTATTCCAAAGGCAGTTAAAATTAAAGCAGGAACCAATACAATTGTTTTTAAATGGTTTAGAAAGTGAATTCCATGTGTATACAATAACCCAATAATAAGCAAAACTATCCCTAAACTGGTGTAAATACGGTCATGGAGAGAAGTGCGTAACGCGAAATTACATTGAAAAGCTAAAATAAAAGTTGCAAATAAATAAAAACCAGTTCCACCAATAATGAACGTATAAATTGCATTGAATAGGCAATAAGCCAACAACACTGATAGTACGAAAGAATAGAGTTTGGTATAGAGAATATGTGAAAAGGGGAAAATCTGTTTCATAATTTGCTCTATTGAAAACTCACATCATATTAAAAGAAGATTTGAAGCTTAACATGCTATTCACTTTTTGCCACTGTGGCATGTTTTTTTAGTGTTGGAGATGGCTTGAATAAATGTCGCGTACGAGTAAAGCTTAGACCACAGATTATTAAACACAGCGTCCCTCCAATAAGTACTGCTGGCACCACAGAAAAATAGCGCGTCATCAGGCTCATGTGTAGGGCACCGAGCTGATTGCCTGAAGTGACTAATATGCCATTTAAAGCCGCTACACGCCCTAATAGTGCTTTTGGGGGGAGTTGCTGTAATAAAGTTTGTCGAATGACCATGCTGATGCTATCAAAGGCACCGATTAAAACAAGGAAGAAGACTGAGAGCCAAACATGGGAGGATAGTGCAAAGGCTAAAGTACACAAAGCAATTGCAAAACTACTATAGAGCATATTTCTCCATGCATTTTGCATCGGAGAATAACAGGTCAACATCAACATCATGATACAGGCGCCAATAGCTGGTGCAGCTCTGAGTATACCTAAGCCTTCAACACCAAGATGCAGGATATCGTGTGCAAAAATAGGCAGTAAGATAATGACACTACAAAAAAGCATGGCGCTGAGATCCAGCAACATACTCCAAAACATTAGTGGATGTTTAAAAATAAACAAATAGGCTTCTTTCAAACTTTTGCTTAAATGCTGTTTATGGGGGCTAGGGAATTGACGAGGACTTAATCCGAATAAGCAGATGCTACCCACGCAACACAAGAAAAAAACAATAAAGAGGGTTTTTTCAAGCCCAAGTTGGCCGAGTAAAAGTCCTGCGCATAAAGGCGCTAAAATGCCGCCTATTTGCCAAATGAGCGCGGTCCATGTGGCTGCATTGCTATAGGCTGACTCGGGGGTTAGAAAAGGGCGTAATGAATTAAATGATGGGCTGTAGATGCCTCTAAGTATGCCTAAGCAAAAGATGAGGCTATAAATGCCGCATAAAAGTGTATTTTGTTGAATGTGCTGTTGTTGGTACTGAGAAAAAAGAACAATAAATAATAATGGAATTAAAGTGCTACAGCTAAAACTCCACTGCACAATTTTTTGTCGGTTATAGCGATCAGCCCAGTCGCCACTGATCAGGGAGAGGCAAATAAAGGGGAGTAACTCAATTAAGGCAATCATGCCAAGGCTGAGTGGATTTTGAGTGAGTTGATAGATACTATAAGCAATGACGACTTCTTGAATCATGATGGTTAGAATTAAGCACAACTGATTGACGCTCAGAAGTGAAAAATCACGTGAATGAAAAGCCAAAAAAGCATCGGAATGGAAAAGCGACATACACAGAATAGTTTCAAATATGAATTAAAAAAGGATGGCGCAAAGTCCATCCTTTTTAGGGTTTAAAGCAGATTACTGTGCTTTTGCTACCGCAATAGTTTCGTCATTTGCAGCTTTAGCCATAGGTGTATATTTCAAACCAAGGGTTGTGCTGGTGTATTGGCGAACTTGGTCAAGAAGCACAGGATTAGTGCTGAGTTCTTGTTGGTACGATTTTACAATTTCATGTAATTTCGGATTCCATTTACCTGCTACTTGCTGAGGGAATGCTTTTTCAAGCAAGCTCAACATAATATAAGGGGAAGTTGAAGCACCAGGAGACGCACCTAATAGGGCAGTCACAGCACCATCTTGTGATGCAAAAATCTCGGTACCAAATTGCAAGCTTGCAGGTTTGCCTGGTTCTTTCTTAATGATTTGAACACGTTGACCACCTTGATTCATGCGCCAGTCCTCTGGTTTTGCATCAGGATAGTATTTTTTCAACTCATTAAAACGGTCTTCATCGGTCATCATGACTTGGCTAACTAAGTATTTCACCAAATCAAGATTTTCCATACCCACAGCGGTCATTGGTAAAACGTTGTTCTTAGTGGTTGATTTCAATAAATCAAGCTGAGAACCTTGTTTTAAGAACTTGTTTGAATAAGTTGCAAATGGACCAAACAACACATATTTTTTACCGTCGATATAACGTGTATCAATATGTGGAACAGACATTGGCGGTGCGCCTAATTCAGCACGACCATAAACTTTTGCAGTATGGCCTTCAGTGACTTTTGGGTTGTCGGTCATTAAGAACACGCCACCTACAGGGAAGCCAGCATATTGCTTCGCTTCTGGTAAGCCTGTCATTTGTAAAAGTTTAACCGCTGCACCGCCTGCACCAATAAAGACAAAGCGCGTTTTCACATGATCTGTTTTTCCTGTAGTGAGGTTTTTAAATGCAACAGTCCACGTTTTATCATCGTTTTGGCTAATGCCAGTCACTTCAGTCGATGTTTGTAACTGGAAATTAGATTGTTTTTTAAGGTGATCGACCAATTGAGTGGTGATCGAACCATAGTTCACATCCGAACCTACATCCATGCGTGTTGCAGCTACTTTTTGTGCAGCATCACGGCCATTCATCACCAATGGTGCCCATTGTTTAATTTCAGCAGGATTCTCAGAGAATTTCATGCCATAAAACATTGGGTTTTTAACCATTGCAGCGTAACGTTTTTCTAGGAAATTCACGTTATCGCCCCAAACGAAGGCAATGTGCGGTACAGGGTTGATAAAGCTATTTGGTTGACCCAAAACGCCTTCTTTGACTTGATAAGACCAGAACTGTTTTGCAACTTCAAATTGTTCCGCAACGTTCACAGCTTTAGAAATGTCCATTTTTCCATCTTTTTCAGAGGTATAGTTCATTTCCATAAAGCCAGAGTGGCCTGTGCCAGCATTGTTGAAGCCGTTTGAGCTTTCTTGGGCAACGTTGTCTAGGCGTTCATACATACGAATTTGCCAGTTTGGCTCAAGTTCACTAAGATATGTGCCTAGGGTTGCACTCATGATGCCACCACCAACTAAGACTGCGTCAACGACAGGCTCATTGCTGGTGTTTTGAATTTTCTTAGACGCGATAGGTCTAAATAAAAAGATTAGTGCTGCAATAATAAGCAGAACGATGAATACCAATAGGTATTTTAAAAATTTGTTCATGCGATTATGACCATGGAGGGCAGGTTTGGATCGCTTTATAGCGAAGACAAGAATAACAATTATGGTGATAGGAACACTTGTAAAGAATTAGCTTAGAGAATTGAAGTAATACTCAAAATTACAAGTATACAAAGATTAACGTTCGAAGCTATCACACATTTTTGATTGATGGATATTTTAGACTAAATATGTATTGACTTAGTAATTTTTATTGTAAATGAACATAATTAAAATATAAATACCAATGATGTTTGTTCTTGTTTATTGGTTTTTATTTTAATTCAATATCTGGTTTAAAAAAAATCAGATGTTGAATATTTATACAAATACTCAGTAATTTATTAAAAAGAAGCTTATAACTTGTTTCAAGGTTACTTTCCAACGGCTTTATTGCACAAATATTTGAAAGGCAAAGCGCCCCTAATTGAGCCAAATTTAAGGCGTAACTTGGGTAAGTGGTCGACCTAATTCTGTAAATCTGTTAAGGACTGCTACACGTGCATGAACCTCATTGTGAACCGTACCAGGTTTGTTGGAGACCAACTTTCCTGAGATGAGAAGCATTGCTTCGCACGACGTAGCGAAGCGTAGTGTTCCGATGAAAAAAGTAAAATATACCCCTGAAATCAGAGATAGAGCGGTTCAATTATTGATTGACTACCAAGACGGTATCTCAGGTGAGTGACTTTACGTATATTCAAACAAATTCAGGCTGGGTCTATACCGCCTTTATTATTGATGTGTTCTCACGAGCAATTGTTGGATGGAAAGTATCAACACGTATGAATACAGATATGGTGCTCGATGCACTGGAGCAAGCATTGCACGATTGAGGTATGCCAAGGAATGTGATTCATCATTCCCATAGAGGTGTTCAATACCTTTCCATTCGCTATACCAATCGTTTAGAAGCAGCAAATTTACGAGCATCAATCGGTACAACGGGGGACTCATACGATAATGCTTTGGCTGAAACAGTGAATGGCTTATACAAAACAGAGATGATTGAATATTTAAAAGCAGATTGGCAAAGTTTAGCAGATGTACAACTTGCGACATTAAATTGGGTAGATTGGTTTAATAAAAAGCATGTACACAGTGCACTGGGTTATGTATCGCCTTTTGAGTTTGAAGCAATGTACTATGATAAGATTAACCCGTTAAGTCAGGTGGCCTAACTTAAATAAAAAAATCTCCGATAAATCCGGTAAGGTTCAAAATGCGATTTATGGCTTTTTTATGTAAAAAAAAGTAATATTTGTTTTATTGTTAAATTATAACAATTAGTATAAATACACCTATGATTTACAGATGAAAAAGGTAGTTAAATGAAATATTTTTTAAGTTTAACTTTGTTAGTTTTAGCAATGACTGGGTGTACTTCGAGTCCAAAGACTGAAACTTTACAAGATAAGGCTACAAGCAATACTTCAGCTGATACGCAGGTCCTTAAATTTTCTGGTCCGAATGGTTTATTAATTTTTCTGAAATCATCGGATAACTTTGAAACTGCTTTAATGACTGATAACTCAGGCATGGTATATCGTTTAAAGCAAACAGTTGCTGGTAGTGGTATTCGTTTAGCTAATAATAATGGAGTTTCAATTCACTTTAAACGTGGTGAAGGGGTTGTTGAATTTGTAAAAGACCAGCCAATCAGCATTACTGAAGTAAAATAATAAGGTTTAAACTTTAAGAGAACCCCACACCATAATCTGCATACCGAAAGTTGGACACTATTCCTTGAAATGTGGTCAAACATGATCAAGGACTAATTCGCACTCTGTTAATGGGTGAATTCAAACATGAGGTGCGACAGTTTCAAAAGCCTTATGATAATCTGTGTGATTCATAGACATCACTTCAATATAATGGGTGTCTATGAACAGAGAAATTCAACAAAGACTCGTATGGGTTAAATTATTTGAAGAGACCAATAATGCTGGCCTGGTTTGTCGGAGATGTGGCATTTCTAGACCAACTTTACGCAAGTGGTGGAAACGATATTCTGAACAAGGTATTGATGGATTAAGTAGTCATAGTAAATGTCCCTTAAAATCGCCAAATACTAAAATCAATGCTGAGCTAGAAGCTTTAATATTGGAAATGCGCTCAGCTAGAAATCTTGGTGCTCGACGTTTGCAAACCGAATTAATGAGCTGCACGGAGTCTCGTTGTCCTTGGCGACTATCCATAAAGTACTATCCACCCATTAAGTCAAACCGATTAAAAAATTCCGTCGTAAAGTAGATTACATTTGTTATGAACGTCCATTACCAGGCGATAGAATTCAAATGGATACCTGTAAACTGGGTCCTGGACTATATCAGTACACATCTATCGATGACTGCACACGATATCGCGTTTTAAGGATATATAAACGCCGAACAGCTGCGAATACACTCGACTTTTTAACTGTGTAATTGAAGAAATACCTTTTCTCATACAGCGAATACAGACCGATCGTGGACGAGCATTCTTTGCTGAAAAAGTACAGAAAAAATGATGCAGTATGGAATCAAATTTAGGCCAAATAAACCGGGTTCACCTCATCTGAATGGCAAGGTAGAGCGCTCACAAAAGACTGATAAATCTGAGTTCTACGCTACTGTAGATATCGATTCAGAGGAAATTCAGAGCAAACTGGCAGAATGGCAGCATTACTATAACTGGATGAGACCACATTCGGCTTTGAAAGGTAAAACACCGATGGAAAGGTACTTTGAATTATGTGAAGAAACTCCTTTCTTAGATGAAGTCCAGAAGCAATACGACCCCTCAAATGAACGGATTCAACATGCCAATTACAAGATGTATTTAGAGATTGCTAAATTGAAACGATCTCTATGAATTACGTATCTATATCATTTTTATTAATATAAAAACATATATGTAAAAATCACGCCCCGTTTAACTGGCAATAGTTTTTGAACCCTGGTATAAAAGCTTAAAAAAATCTAGCAAGTCTTTATTTAATGTTAATACTCATCCAGTATTGAGGTTTTTTATCTTTTCTTGCCTGTGATCTAGGTTGTAATACTCTAATTTCATACTCACC
>NZ_JAMXXP010000061.1 GCF_024129355.1 Acinetobacter lwoffii
CTTTCACATACAATTTCAGTCGTTTTAAATTCTCAATTAGGTAATCCTCCTTTACAGTTGGAAAACTTAATTAAAAGTTGAGATTGGCGTATCACTTATAAATAAGCTTTTAGTTGTTCAAACAAGTGGGACCACCTCTGTACTTACCATAGATATTCTATCTATGATCGGTGCTCTAGTGAGGACTTGAAGAGACCATCCCAGATTCTGTGTAACTGACGTTTAGATTAAATACTTACACAAAATTTAGGAAGGTCTCAAAGCGCCAACTTATCCTTATATTCACACATGCCTTTTAATGCATCATCTATCAACGCTTTCATTTTAGATAACTCTAGAATCTTAACTTCAATTTGCTTGTTTTTTTCTAGAAGCTTTTCACCCATTTGTGATTGGGTCAGGTTGTTTGTATACAGTAGCTCTGTTAACTCTTTAATCTCTTTTAAGGTAAAACCTAACTCTTTCGCCATGGAGATCATATTAAGCTGGTCGACTGTCTTATTAGTATAGTCTCTATAGCCATTAGCTGTTCTAGATGGTGGCAATATCAACCCTTCTCTCTCATAAAAACGAATTGTATCTCTGCTTAATCCGACTATTTCAGTTAATTCTTTTGTATTCATTATCGAGCACGCTCACTTAACGTTTGACTGTGGAGTAATATCCATAGTTTATAGTAGCCATTAATTAACAACAAGTAGGGTTTTTTATGGATATTAATATATTGACGGATGATAACGTCGAGCTGCGTGCAACTCTTTATAAAGCTGCTAATCCTAAAGCCGTTGTTCTAATAAACCCAGGAACCGCTACCAATACTTCTTATTATTTACCTTTTGCTAAATATTTAAGAGAGCATGGTTTCCATGTCATTCTATGGAATTACAGAGGGTTTTGCGATTCTAAAGTGAGTCATCTAAAGGATTGTCATTATCAGTATTCTGATATCGGACGGTACGACATTCCAGCTGTTATCGATACAGCCAAGCGCCTGTTCAATGACTTACCCTTGTATTGCGTAGGGCATAGCGCTGGAGGTCAACAAGTTGGCCTTGCTCATAATGCTGATCAATTGGATGCTTTAATCGCAGTGGCTGTCTCAGCAGGATACTTTAGCTATATGCCGCTTCGCTATCGTCTTAAGGCTAACTTCTTTTTCCGTTTTTTAGCACCGCTTAGTAATAAAGTCTTTAATTATGTGCCGGCTAAAAGCTTCAAACTCATGGAAGATTTGCCAGCTGGTTTTACAGAGGAATGGGGTGCTTGGTGCCGAGAAAAAGAGCTGTTTTTCTCGGATAAATTCTATGGGAAAACCATTCCCCTCGGGACTTACAAGAATTTTAATGTGCCAACTTTCGTCTTCACTGCCGATGATGATGAAATCTGTACTGAACGCAACCTGCATAATTTTTGGAAAAATGTGACTAGCGATCAACCCATCACTTTTAAACGCTATACCATTAGCAAGGGATCAGACCAATCAATTGGGCATTTTGGCTATTTTAGAAGTAAAAACACTCATATTTGGCAAGATATTTTAGAGACGATCAACAAGGTACACCATGATAAATCGTTACAAACATTGTAAAACCTTGATTTTTATTGTATTACTTAATGTGTTCTCGAGCATTTTGCACTATGTTCATAATGTGGTTCATTTTGATCACTATCCTGAGCCTGATTGGTTATCCCCTCATCTGGTAGATGCTTTTTGGTTCGTCATGACACCAATCGGTATCTACGGCTTGATCGTGGCTGTCAAAAGCCAGATGAGCAAGGGGCATTGGTGGCTTTATTTGTATGCCTTGATGGGTTTATTGTCATTACTACACTACAACGTTAAGACTGATAATATTATGACGATCACCATGCACAGTCTTATCTGGTTTCAAGCAATATGTGCTTTTTGGTTAATCGGCTATGTAACGATGTATTTTAAAAATAAAAGTGGGCATTAAGAACACTAATTGATAAAACTTTGGTCTTTATAAGAATGAGCTAACATCTTATTTATCGTTTTAAGGAATTGAAAATGAATGTTGAAGAAACTATAGCAACATGGGAAAGAGAAGAAGCACTCATTAGAGAAAAGCTAGGTGACGCTGACGTCATTCCATTATCAGACTTAACCACTCGCAGCGGTATGGACATTTTTAATGCTATGTTTGCAGGAGAGCTGCCTCATCCTCCTATTGGTCTAACGCTCGACTACACTCCTATTCATATGGAAAAAGGTATTGCCGTTTTTCAAGGGCGTCCAAAGCTTCATCATTACAACCCATTGGGTACAGTCCACGGCGGCTGGTTCTGCACGCTTTTAGATTCCGCTGTTGGCTGCGCTGTCCATACCCTTTTGCCAGCAGGAAAAACCTACACAACTTTAGAGATAAAAGTAAATATGGTGCGAGCTTTGACAGTGGCAACACCTTTAGTACGGGCTGAAGGCAAAGTCATTCATGCTGGTCGGAGAACAGCGACTGCTGAAGGCAAAATTGTAGGGCCTGATGGCAAATTATATGCCCATGCCACCACAACCTGCATCATTCTTGATGTTTAGATAAAATTTTTGATCGTTAATAGCTTTTAAACCAAAGAAAAATGCTAAGAATATAATGGATATTATATGGGTATACCCCAACGGAGATCGACATTTACCAAAAGTAATGGCAGCATAATTTAAATATTTAGAGCGGATTTATCACTTATAAAACTAGATTGAGTGGTCTAATTAACGGAACCACATCACATTCAGAATGAAATTTAGAAATTAAGGATTAATCTTAGAAATAAAAAACCCCAGCATCCTGCCGGGGTTTTTTATTGGAACATTAGGTCTCTGTGCTTTTGCCTGTCTTATATAGCGCCATCCTAGTGCTTATTTTTAATTATATGGAACTTCCTGTTCCTGACCATTCAATCATATGAAAATTCCAGTATTCCGGATAGCAGCAAAGAGCCGAGATTGATGTGAGCCAAAGCGTACAAAATAGCCTAAATTTCATCCACAGTAATTGGGGATAGTTTTCGCCCTGGAAGAGCTGAGAACATTGGGAAAATGCCAAAATCGACTACTTTTTAAACAAATTTATTAGCAAGAACTATCAAAATCGCTCATAAAAAAGCCGACTTGTTTCAAAATCGGCTTTTTGGTCATTTTGGGATTTTTCTGTTTTCATTAAGTGATTGAAATTCATATTAATATACAAGTGTACTTCGTATAAGCGCCATTATGTTAAATGGGTGGATTATTTTCATTAATGATCCCAAAAGCTTTTCTCCATGCCTGAGGGCTGGTGCCATATTTTTCACGAAAATTTTTTCTAAATGACACGGTATTATTAAAACCTGAAAGCTCGGTTATCTTTTCGATAGACAAGTTTGTCGCTTCTAAAAGTTCACAACTTAATCTGATTCTTTCAGTATTCAGCCAATCGACTAAGGTCATACCTGTCGCTTTCTTAAAGTACCGTGTGAACGTCCTGCGTGTCATATGTGTCCGTTCAGCGAGGCTTTCAATATTATGTTGTAAGGCTAAATTCTTTCTTAAAAAATCAAGTAATACATTAATTTGTGCATCTTGGCTCGATTCTGCGACTGGCTGTTCAATAAACTGAGTTTGCCCACCTTCACGGTGAGGCGGGATCACCATTACTCTAGCAACTTTATTCGCAATTCGTGCATTATAGATTTCACGTACCAAGTACAAGCAGCAGTCTAACGCTGCGCCTGTTCCAGCAGAGGTTACGATCCTTTGGTCTTCTACATACAGGGCGTCATTATCAAGTTGAACCTGTGGAAATCGTTCACTAAAATCCTGTTCAGCCATCCAGTGCGTAGCTGCTTTTTTATGGTCAAGCAGCCCTGCATATGCCAATGCATAAGTTCCGTAGCATAACCCTACAATTCTAATTCCAGCTTGATATGCACAATTTAGGGCATCGATAAGTACTTTTTCAGGTTTGTGATTAAAATCATCCCATCCAGGAATAATAATAAGATCCAATTGTTTAATAAGTTCGATCCCCCCATCAGGGATAATCATCATAGACTGTTCTGTTTTTACGGGTTGGCCATCTATAGAAAAAATTCTTAGATCAAATAAGCGTTTATCTTCAATCTTGATATTGAAAATGATATGGGGGATAGAGAAGTGAAATGGATTTATATTGGGATATACGAACAATCCAATCACTGGTATAGCCATTCAATCTACCTCTCTAAAATAATAAATATAGCATGTTGTCCCAATAGTTTCGATGATTGTCCTTAAGGACAATTTTATTGCTTAATTTTTCCTATCATGATTCGAGTATGACTAAATGATTGGATCTGGAACATGAATAAAATTTTAAGTAGCTCTGTTATTGCACTCTCTCTGGCAATGGCTTCAGTCCATTTATATGCGAATGATAAGGTGGTTCAGCGAGATACTTCTAAAGTTACGCATATACAAGAAATTCGCAATGCAACGATTAAAGTAACCTATGCTGATACGACTTTTTTAATTGACCCAATGTTTGCTAAAAAAGGATTCTATGAAGGTTTTCCTGATACTCATCGTAGCTATTTACGGAACCCATTAGTCGATTTGCCTATCAAGCCCGAAACGATTTTAGAAGGTGTAGATGCGGTAATCGTGACCCATACCCATCTAGATCATTGGGATGATGCAGCACAAGCGACTATTCCGAAAAACATGCCGTTGTTTGTACAGAATAAAGAAGACCAGAAAATCATTCAGTCACAAGGCTTCAAAGATGTTCGTGTATTAACTCAAGCGACCTTTGAAGGGATTAAGCTCACTAAAACTGGTGGTCAACACGGTACTGATGCCATGTACCGTATTCCTAAGCTTAAAGCTGGATTAGGTGAAGCAATGGGTGTGGTATTTGAAGCTGCTGGCCATGAAACTGTTTATGTGGCAGGAGATACCATCTGGCGTTCTGAAGTTGATCAAGCGATTCAAACATTTAAACCTGATGTGATTGTCTTGAATACAGGTAACGCCTTGGTTGATGGCTTTAAAGAATCCATTATTATGGGCAAAGAAGATACTTATCATGCAACTCAGAAAGCACCAAATGCTAAAGTGGTTGCTGTTCACATGGATGCAATTAACCACATGTCGGTAACACGTGCTGAGCTTGCAGATTACGTAAAGGACAAAGGAATCCAAGATAAGGTTTTAATTCCTATCGATGGTGAAACGCTTTCTTTCTAAAGTGACTTAAAGAAGTGGAAGCATTCCACTTCTTTAAAACATAAGTAGAACAAAACAAATATTAGTTAAGTAAAGGAATAGGTATGTCAAAATCAGCTTTATTAGTTATCGACTTACAAAATGAATATCTACCTACAGGTAAATTACCATTGGTAAATATTGAACAAGCTGCTGCTAATGCAGTGAAAGTAATTGCGAAAGCCCGTCAACTGGGTACTCAAGTGATTCATGTGCAACATATTGCTGATGCTGAATCTCCTATATTTGAACCTAGCTCAAATAGTATTGAATTTCAGGACACAGTTAAGCCGCAAGAAGATGAAGCTGTAATCATTAAAAATCACATCAATGCGTTCTTAAATACGAATCTCAAAGAAATTTTAGATAGCAATCAAGTGACTGAGTTAGTCGTGATTGGTGCTATGACGCATATGTGTGTTGATGCTGCTGTTCGTGCTGCTTCTGATTTTGGTTATAAGGTAAAAGTGATACATGATGCTTGTGCAACACTAGACTTGGAATTTAATGGCGTTAAAGTACCTGCTGGTCATGTCCATGCAACATTAATGGCCGCTTTTGAATTTGCATATGCTCAAGTAATATCAACTGAAGATTATGTTAGCTAAAGACTAAGATTTCCTAAAATTAACATAATACACGTTATATGAAGTTAAAAAAGGGAGCTTTAGGTTCCCTTTTTTACTAGTTTTTTTTAAATTGCTAAGCGTAAATTCAGCGCTTTTACCACTTTAATAACAGTATCAAAGCTTGGATTTACATCGCCAGAAAGTGCTTTATAAAGACTTTCTCGGCCTAAACCTGTGTCTCTTGATAATTGAGCCATTCCTTTAGCTTTAGCAATATTACCTAAAGCTTTTGCAATGAATGCCGCATCACCATTAGATTCATCTATACAGGCTTGTAGGTAAGCTTGCATATCTTCTTCTGTTTTAAGATGTTCAGCACTGTCCCATTTACGAAGTTTGATAGCCATTTACAGCTCCTCCTCTAAATCTTGTGCTAGTTGTAGGGCAAGTTTTATATCTTTACTTTGCGTAGACTTGTCTCCGCCTGCTAAAAGAATAACGACCCTTTGCCCTTGCTTACAGTAATAGATCCTGTAGCCAGGTCCAAAGAAGAAACGTAATTCAGAGACACCTTCACCGACTGGTTCAGTATCTCCAAAGTTTCCATCTTCAACCGGCACTGTTGCAAATAGGCTGACATGATAAGCTAAATATCTTATTTATTTCGAGATACAGCAGATGAATCCCTTCCATGGTCGGCACTTTCAAGGTGAAATCATTCTTTGGGCTGTTCGTTGGTATTGTAAATATGGCATCAGCTATCGTGAACTTCAAGAAATGCTCG
>NZ_JAMXXP010000062.1 GCF_024129355.1 Acinetobacter lwoffii
CTTTGTTGCATAAATATGTAAGCATCTGATTTAAATAAATTTAATTTTGGATCAAAAAATAATCAAAACTTTTAAAATCATATAGTTATGATATCTTTGTGCAACAAAGCCGTCCAGTACTGGAAACTACATCATAACCTCTCTGATTAACTGAATCAGCTAATTGTCCTAAGGTCATCATAGCTACATAAAGTTCCCAATTCTTCCTGTTAAATGCCTTAATTCTGCAATAGGCATTCCCCAAGAGAGTTCTTTTTCAAACCATTCAATAGATTCACCTAAAGACTTAATAATATCGAATTGGCTCAATGCCATGATTGATTTCCTATCACTTATAAATTAAAGAGCTTACGATCACGTTCATCAGTCAAATACTTGTCCATCTGTGCAATCAATTTTGCCCGGGCCTGTTCATCTTCTTCAGTGATTTTTAGCATACAAGATCCGATTAGAATTTTGCGTCTAGTATCATCTTTACGAGCCTGTTCTTTCTCTTTAGCACGTTCTCTTGCAAGTGCTGCCTGTCTTTGAGCTTTAAGCTGTTTCAGCTTTTCTTCCTGGGCTTTAATTTTGCTGTCTAGTGTTTCAGTAACGCTCATTAATCCAATACCATCATCCTGGGAAACCATCCCTAACATAAGCGCACTTGAATATGCATTCAAGGTGCTATATGTATAGTAATGTTTTCCTCGAAGAGCGCACTTATGCAAACTTCGTTTGCAAGTACGATTGGGGTTCCCCCAATACCCCAACAACCGTTCCACGGTTGTAATTCCACTTCGTGAAATTTAAAAAACAAAAGGCAGTCATGGCGATATACCACTTTTCAGTCAAAACCGTAGCACGATCAGCAGGGCGTTCCGCCACTGCTTCGATTGCCTATCGGGCAGGTGAAAAGATCTATTGCGAACGTGAAGGAAAAGAACATGACTACAGCCGGAAAACCGGTGTGGAATACAAAGAAATTTATTTACCCGAAGGCGCCCCAAAGCATTTAAAAAACCGGGAAAAACTCTGGAACGAAGTAGAGCAACGGGAAACCCGGAAAAATTCCACAGTCGCCCGGGAATTTGAAATTGCCTTTCCCAGTGAGTTGAACCAGGAACAACGTCTGGCCATGCTTGAAGAACTATGTTCTCGCATTGTGGACAGACACCAGGTTGCAGTCGATGCCTGTGTCCATGCACCGCATACCGGATCCGGCAGTGATGAACGCAATTATCACGCCCATATCCTGATGAGCACACGCAAACTCACGCCTGAAGGCTTTACCGATAAAACCCGGGAACTGGATCAGAAACACAGTGGAGAAATTGAGCACTGGCGCGAACACTTTGCCGATATCTGCAATATGCACCTGGATCTAGCCGGATACACCGCCCGAGTCGACCACCGCAGCTACAAAGATCAGGAGAATGGCCTGGAAGCGACCCTGCACGAAGGACCGAAAGTCACCGAACTACGCCGAAAAGGGATTGAGACCGAAATCAGCCGAAGCAATGATGAAATCAAACAGAGAAATCAAGCTCAGCTGCAATACGGCAAAAATATGGACGTTCTAATTGCTGAAAATGAGATAAAACTCAGAAAACTGAAAACAGAACAGCAGATCCAAATCAAAAATAGCGCTAAAACACCACCAATTGACGAAAAAGCCCTGTTTGAGGAAAAACAGAGGGAGACCCTTGGCAAAGTGCTAAAACGCGAAATCAGCGCAAAAGACGCGAATCTAGACCTGGATTTTATGCAGCGCAATCTCAAACAAGCCGAAATAAACCTGACCAAGCACCACAAACATCAAAACGAGTTCAATCAGCAGCTTGCCCAGGAGATCGTGAAAAGCGGACTCAAGCAAAGTCATGACAAATTGCAAAGCCTGGTCGATCAACACAACGAATTAATCCAGAACAAACCCTTACTGTTTGGAAAAAAAGCCTGGGAAGCCCAACGTGATGCGATTTACCAGGAACACAAAAAGCTGAAAGGTCAGCATGAACACCAGAAAAAAGATGGTGTGAAAGATTTATTGGAAAATGAAAAGTTTAAAGAACATGCCTGGAAGCAGTACCAACAACAACATCCGGCCAAAGCCAAGCAATACCAGACTCTATACCCATCCTATCAAGTCATTAAAAAATGTGTGGATGAGATCAAAGCAGAACAACAGATGAAACTCAGACAAGAACAACAGCTCAAAGCACAGCAACATGTGCCTAAAATGAAATCTCGTGGCATGAGTCGCTAAACAGAGCGAGTGTCTACGAGCGAACTGAGAAAATTTGCCCATCCCTTTCCCTGATTACAAGCTCCCTATCCATCAATCACCTGCATGGCAGAGCATCCCGCATGGGTGCGAACTTTCCAAGTTTGATTCCTAAATCGAGCGTAGCGAGAAAAAAAGCTCATGAGCGAAGCGAATTCCGAGCTGCTTTTGATCTTGCTTTTGCTTTTTCTTAAATTCACGAAAATATGAAGCAAAAATTGCCCCGACGAATCGAGCGAAAGCGAGATTCAATAGAGTTTGAGCGAAGCGAAAACCAAGGGCAATTTTTTACTCCCTGGGCTTTTAATTATTTTTAAGCTTTTAAATGCTTTTAATTAAGCTGTAATCCTTTATTCATAATGGTTCTAGAGATATTAAAACGAGGTTTACCTTGCATTAAAACGAGGTTTACCTTGCATTAAAACGAGGTTTACCTTGCATTAAAACGAGGTTTACCTTGCATTAAGCGAGATAATTATATAACCTCGTCTTATTGAATTAAAAATATAATCTTTTCATATGAAAACAGAACTAGTTGTTAAAGATAACGCCTTAATCAATGCCAGTTATAACCTCGATCTAGTTGAACAGAGGTTAATTCTCCTAGCTATTGTTGAAGCAAGGGAATCGGGTAAAGGGATAAATGCTAATGATCCACTAACAGTTCATGCTGAAAGTTATATTAATCAGTTTGGTGTACATCGAAATACGGCTTATCAGGCGTTAAAAGATGCTTGCGATGACTTGTTTGCAAGACAATTCAGTTATCAGAGTCTTAGTGAAAAAGGTAACATTATTAATCACAAATCAAGATGGGTGAGCGAGGTGGCTTATATTGATAATGAAGCTGTCGTTAGACTTATTTTTGCCCCTGCTATTGTGCCTTTAATTACTAGGTTAGAAGAACAATTTACAAAGTATGAAATACAACAAATAAGTAATTTAACAAGTGCTTATGCTGTTCGTTTATATGAAATATTGATTGCATGGCGTAGTACTGGAAAAACGCCTCTCATAACTATGTATGATTTTAGACAAAAAATAGGTGTACTCGAGACTGAATACAAACGAATGTATGATTTTAAAAAATATGTTTTAGACATTGCATTAAAACAAGTAAATGAACATACCGATATTACTGTCAAAGTTGAACAGCATAAAACAGGTAGATCTATTACTGGTTTTTCATTTAGCTTTAAACAGAAAAAATCAGCCACGCATTCAGTCGAATCTAAAAGAGATCCGAATACATTAGACCTCTTTTCAAAAATAACAGATAAACAACGCCATCTATTCGCCAACAAGCTCTCAGAGCTTCCTGAGATGAGTAAATATTCACAAGGCACAGAAAGCTATCAGCAGTTTGCTGTACGTATAGCTGCCATGCTGCAAGATGCAGAGAAATTTAAGGAATTACTTCCTTTACTCAGAAAATTAGGATTTCAATGACATTGTTAATTGAAATTGTTAAGTTAACAGTCAGGTATTAACACAAGTTGAAAACTGGTTTACATAATGAAAAAACTGTCAGTTTCAGAGTTAGCTAAGCTTTATGGATATTCAAGACAAGCCATATATGCACATATAAACAAAGGAAATTTATCTAAAGGATCTGATGGATTAATTGACTTTTCAGAGGCCCTAAGAGTTTTTGGGGAACCACAAAAAAAAGAGGATACAGTCAATCAAAGTCAATCAATTAACAGTCAAAACTTGACAGAAGTTGACTTACTAAAACGTCAAGTTGACATACTGGAAAAACAATTAAATCAGGCAATACAGAGAGAAAATCAATCTTTAGAACGTGAATCGTTTTATCAAGAACAGATTGAAGCTATGCAGCGCTTACTAGAAGCACCAAAAGCCAATATGACTACCTTTACCGATCAGAGCTTTAAACAGGATATAGCAACGGATCCTCGGTCGGAACTAGCAACGAACTATGACGAATTGACTACTCCTCAGCAAGACAATAAGCGTATTCCTATCCCGGAGCATGTTGAACCAGAACAGAAGAAGAGAGGCTTCCTAAGCCGCTTTTTCCTTCCATATGGTTAGCCAAGACTCCAGTTTTTTGAAGAGCCAATTTCAGTGCAAGCACTTGAAATAATGACTCCTCAAAAAACCGGATGATGTTTATTAAAACTGAATAAAACCGTGGAACATCGCTCAATTAGTGATCGTGGAACATGAATAATCAATAAAAAGCCGTTCTGGTGCCCTATACTCCAGAACGGCTTACGTTAATATAATGATATTTAAAGAGAAATATCAAGCATTTCGTATAAGGTGTATTATGTTAATTTTAGGAAATCTTAAGCTTTAGCCAACATAATCTTCAGTTGATATTACTTGAGCATATGCAAATTCAAAAGCGGCCATTAATGTTGCATGGACATGACCAGCAGGTACTTTAACGCCATTAAATTCCAAGTCAGCTCTGGCCCTAGAATCATTTTTTTAACTTTTCATAACGAAGAATAAAAAATAACTCAATGTTTACTTTAGGTTTTATACGCTTTTTCTTTTCAGGAAATAATGCTAGGATCAAAATTGGCTAACATTAAATAATCATAATGAAGAATCTTCAAATAGTTATAGCACAAGCTCTACATTCATATGAATTTGAACATATGGAGCAATCAATAAGTAAATCCATTAGCGACACTATATTGGAAATATTGGTCAATGATGGGCCTTTTGAAAAAATTGATTGTTATCTGTATTCAAAAAAAGATTCTAAAAAAATTCTAAAAAGCTCTATACACTATGTAATTGCTGTCTTAGAAAGGGCGAAGTATAGAGTACAGAAAGCTCAGCAAGATAATCTGAGTCCTTTGTATATCTGCTTATACGTGATTAAGAAAATTGAGGGTTTTATCGAATACTTAAATACTAAATTTTGGTGGTGTTTCAAAAAGTATGCTGAAAAAAACAATATGGCTTTTGATAAAATAGAGGTATGAAAATAACGCTACAAATCAAATGTCCTACCTGTCTAAGTAACAATATAAAGAGAAATGGCATCAAAGTAGATGGGAAACAAAACCATCAATGCAAAGATTGCAAACGTCAGTTTATTGGTGATCATGCATTAAGCTATCAAGGATGTAACTCAGGTATTACCGGCAAGATATTACATTTAATGGTCAGAGGAAGCGGTGTAAGAGATATTGCTGAAGTCGAGCGTATCAGCATTGGCAAGGTATTACGAACCTTAAGTGAATCGATCTATCAGATTCAGCCTAAACAAAGCCACTACGAATGTCTTGAAGTCGATGAACTTTGGACTTTTGTAGGGAATAAGAAAAATAAACAATGGCTTATTTATGCCTACCATCGAGAATCTGGAGAAGTTGTTGCTTATGTTTGGGGTAAGCGGGATTTAGCAACGGTTCAACGTCTTAAAGCTAGACTTAAAAAGCTTGGGGTTCAATATGCTGGAATTGCGAGTGATCACTGGGATAGTTTTATCACAGCATTTCAATGTTGCAAGCAAGTGATCGGTAAGTTTTTTACCGTCGGTATTGAAGGTAACAACTGTAGAATTCGTCATCGAATCAGGCGTGGATTTAGGAGAAGTTGCAACTTTTCTAAAAAGCTCGAAAATCATTTTAAAGCCTTTGATTTGACTTTCTTTTACCTTAATAACGGATTTGTTTAACGCCAGCATACTTTTTGAAACACCACCAAAATTTTAACTGTGAAAGCCTCCATTTAACATAATGGCGGTTATACGAAGTACACTTGTATATTAATATAAATATCAGATACTTATTCAAACCATAAAAATCTAAAAACCATAAAAAAGCCGATTTTGAAACAAGTCGGCTTTTTTATGTTCGATTCTGTAAGCTTTTGCCAATAAAAAATGGAAGAACTTTGCAAAATTTACAATTTTGTA
>NZ_JAMXXP010000063.1 GCF_024129355.1 Acinetobacter lwoffii
CATTCATCTCTCTAGGCAGGGCAATTTCATATTCTCGGTAGGTACTGCCATTTTTGCGCTCGTAAAGGTCGGCTGACTGCCAAAAGTTAATCGGATTATGTTCCGCCCATTTCGGCATGTTCCCATAGTCACTATGTTCAAGGTCAGTTTTAGCCTGTTCCTCTTTTTTCTTTTTTTCTTCATCCCGATCTATATATTCGGCATGCGGGGCTGCCTTACCTGCCTTACCAACTTTGACACTTAAACGAGCAATCGCCATTAGGTTTTATCCTGTTCCTTTTTTTGGTTGCGTTCTTTCTTAAAGGCTCTTTGATCGAGTATCGAAGCCCATATCATAATAATGATAAGTAGCGGTGCTGCGATCACGCCAAAAGTAATGTCTTTGATTTTTCCCAATACCTGTTTTAGTTGCATATTTTGCTCCTAGCTTTGGTACTTCTTTTTTCCGTAAATTTTCAATTTACGAAAAAAAGAAGTTTCAGGGTTTTAGGGATGAAGTCCCTAACGTGATTAGGTTTCTCAATGAAATTGAGAAACGTCTAAGCGCGCCATCAAATTTTTGATGGAAGTGCAGGCGACAATCTCTAGAACGACTTTAACAAAATTACGTTACTTTAGCGTAAATATTTTGTTATCGTTCTTTGAGTATTGAGCCTGTACTTTTACGGTATTTGAATTAATGGAATTGAATATGAATAATGATTGGTTGTCTGAAAAAATTACCTATATTTCTGCTTTAAAAAATCCAAGTGATGCTCAAAAACTTTTATTGGAATTAGCCAAAATCCAATACCGTACACCCGACCAAGAGAAAAAACTGAATGCCTTGATCAAGGCTGAAAAAGCCATAGATCGAGCGAACAAACAAAAAGTGGCGGTTAGAAAATTACTTAATGCAGAAAAGGAAGCTGAAAGGAAAGCTCGTACACGTCATCTTATTCAATTAGGCGCACTTTTTGAAATCGCTAACCTAGATCAGCGTGACCCAGCCGAATTACTAGGAGTTCTGCTTAAAACTGCTGAAATCGACCCAAATGATATGAAATGGCAGATTTGGAAGGATTTAGGACAAGAAACCTTAAATCAGCGTAAAAAGAATAATTAATCGGTTACTTAATTTATTTATTTGGTAAAATCAAAAACTTATTTCATTAAATTTTATAGAGTTTTTTATGAAAAAAACAATTATCGGGGCATTAGCTGTTTCAACACTTTTACTTTCTGCATGTAGTACATCACAACCTATGTGGAGAAAAGCAGGAATTACTCCACACGATGTTAATAACGCTTTAGCAAAATGTCGCTATGACGTAGGTTTAGCTAAAGTAAATCAAAATGAAAAAGCTGAAATGATACAAGATTGTATGATGGCACAAGGTTTTAGATACACCTATTAATCTTTATAAAATTCAACTAAATAGGTTTATCAATGAAAAAGTTAATAGGCTTCATATCCATAGCTGTTTTTTGCACAAATTCTTTAGCAGAAATCCCTGTAAAAAATAATAGTATCCCTTTCAATAAGCTTCCTATAGAAATTAAAGAAGCAGTCCAAACTAATTATATTGAAGCATGTCAAGGTATAGCTGAAGACGAAGAAATGGCTATTAAAAATCCTAAGATAACTTTTGATAAAGGTTTTTTAGTAAATGTAGATTTTAATGGAGATGGTTTAAATGATTATATTATCCGATCTTCAAATGTTACATGTGAAGGTGCTTACTCAATGTTCACTGGAAACAGTGATGGCTTTATAGATATTTACTTTCAAAATAAGGAAGGTAAATATGATCATGTTCTTAACTATTGGTTAGGACGTGAAGGATTAGAGCTTAAAAAAACTAAAGATAGTTATCGTTTTACATCTGAATACAACGACAGCTATTTAGCATGGGATAAGTCTATAAATAAATTTATTTCATACTATGGCCCTGAAAAAAGAAAAGATATTTTAGATATAAATGATGAAAACTCTACCACTAGTCAAACTTCTACAGAAAAAGGTGAAGTTTTAAGACAAGCATTTAATTAAGATATACTTTTTACTACTTAAATAGCCTAAGCAGAAAAGAGGGTGTAATATAATTCCGCCCTCTTACCCCCTCTAAAAAACAAATGCTCTCAACTTCTCAACTCGCCCCCAAAGCGTCGCACTTCGTGCTTTGGCTTTGGAAACGGTTGAGAGAGTTTCGGCAATACTCACCCTAAGGGACGACTTTTAAAAAAAGTCATTTCCCTTAAGTATTGCCGATTTACCTGTATATATTTGGCTTCGGAGCCACGTATATCGGTCGTATCCGCACATAGCTTTGCTGACTATGCAGACAAGGACTCAAAGTCTTGCACTTCGCTCCACGCGCTCCCTGTCGTTACATTGCCTGTATCTCTGCGAGGGTTTCCCCAACGTACAACTTAACAAGTCCTATGTAACTACTCCCAACGCTCCGCCTGTGTGAAGTTCCCCTGTAAGCGGTTTAGCCTTTCGACTATAGCTACAATACGCCAGTGACACTTATTCCTACCACACGTACTGCATGCCGACCGTAAAACGGACACGCAGAAGCGGGCAAAGCTCGATCTAGGATACTTATTTGACGATTTAAAACACGAATTAACGAAGACTTATCATTTTGAGGCTTGATATAAACACTGTTTATTGTGAAAATAGAGTTCAGGTACAAGCCTTAGTGTGAAATCAGTGCGAGGTGGTACTCCGCTGATCTTCGTTACTTGATGTTGAAGCATCAAATAACTGCGTACCGCTGAATATAAAGCGAAAGCCCGTCGAGTTTCAATACTCGATGGGCTTTTTCTTTGTATTTTTAAATTAAAATTTACTTTTCTTTGTTTAAAGCAAATTTTCGCTTCTTAATCACTGTAATCGGCTTTTCTTGTGGAGCCATATTTTTCTGAATGGCCACCTGCTTCATTTCTACTGGTACAGCACTATTTTCAGTAGACTTTGGACTAGATTCTTTAGGCTTCGAGTCTGTTGATTTTTGCAGAGTTGCTTCTTTATTTTTAATTTTTATATAAATTTCATGTACGACCGCATTATGTTCTTTAATCTCCCTATTTTTGCTCGTTATTTTTTTATATTGTTCTTTAAAGGGCTTTATAAAATTCTTGATAGTTGATAGCAGTAGAGCTTCATCGGGGTGTATATCAGCCAGTGTTTTTGGTGCTTCCATTTGCACAAAATCAATGAAATTCAGGGGGAATTTTTCAACAATTTCAGGCGTTGCAAAACTAATAAAATCATATCCATGGTAAGAAATTACAGCATATTTCGTATCCTGCTTAATCGGATGTTTGATATATCCCCTTATGGTCGCTTCTCCCTGATCCAGTAGCTTCTTTATATAGAAATCTTTGATTTGATTCTCTGAAAATGCACTTTTCCTATAAAAATTAATTTTTTTATTAATTTCTTCTCGTTCTTCTATTTCATCAATATTTTCTAACTTATTACTAAATTCAATAAATTGAGCATGATTATGTTGAGCAAGTTCAGAAGTCCAAATTAAGAGTTGTGCAAGATTATCAGACTTAATAATCTCAATATCATTTAAATCAAGCTTCTTCATTAGTGTAAGCTCTTCCTGCTTGAACTCTTTTCTTTCTAAACTTGACCGCTTCAACATAACAACTTCCTTAACTTTTACTAACTTCAAAACATTAAAAACAATTCTGAATGGTCACTTAACCAAAAATTTCTGAATGGCTATCTAACTGGTGTAATTCTAAAACATCATCCCCTACGAGCCTATAAATCAAGACTAAATCAGGTTTAACGTGGCAATCTCGACAATTTTTAAACTCAGCACCACCTTTTAATGGATGATCTAGATATTTTTCAGGTAATGGACTATTAGCAACTAAACAGTCCAGTACCTCGGCCCATTCAGCCGTAACCAAATCTAAATAACGTCTTTTAATGTCTCTTTTAAATGAACTGGTTACGATTATTTTTCGTTTAGCCATTAGCTTCTTCCGACATTGCTTGGATGGCTTCTTCTACTGTTTCGTACTCGGTGTACTCCCCATTTTCAATTTCTTTAAGAGATTGAAGCAACTTTGCTGCTGCTTTAGGGGTTAAAGCTGTTTCCCTTGCATAATCAAAAGACAATGGAATCGTTTTCGTTTTAACAATTTGATTTAAGAACAGTTTAAATGCCTGTGGCATGGTTAAACCGTAGTCCTCCAAAATAGGAGTAACTTTTTCTTTCAGTTCTGCCTCTAAACGCATATTGAAATTGACTGCGGACATGGTTAATCCCTCCAAGGAACCAATAATGTAAAGATAATATAAGGCATTGTCTTTACTTTTTCATTACTTTTGATGTAAAAATATGAGTATTAAAACTCTAATTATTGGCATAACAGACTTTCAAATTTTGTTTTCGAATTTTTCTATATAGGGTCGATCACACATAAATCATGATTTTTTCCATAATTGCACTGTTCTTTCATCACACGCACACATGGTTTAGATTCTTCTCCAACAGTACAACTTCGAATCTCAAGCTGAATACCATCCTCTCTTAAACTTTCAATCTTAGAAATATTCTCAAGCGGTTTGATATAAACAGCAAATAACCAAATGATGCCAAGCATAAGAATGGCAAAAATCCCCAAAACTATTGTGATGATTTTCCATGAGAATTGATCACTGGCTGAATCAATCGAATTTTTTAAGCGTCCAAGTGCTTTAGCGGTCTTAACAAGCTCCGCTGTACCCTCCTGTAAACCCGTATTTAGCGATTTTGATACGGTATGATGGGTTTGCCCTGCGATAACCTTCTGAATGCGTTCTTCGGTGATTTGAAGCTCTTTAACGGCCTGATTGACTAAGTTTTGCTGTTGTTCTGCAACTGCCATCAGTGCATATAGCTTTTTTTCATCAGGTGTCATCGACTCATCCCTTTAAAATTCATGGTTTTCTGTTGCTCTCGTTCTAATTTCTGCTGTTCTTTGTACTGTTCCAAAGCAAGCTGTTTGAAGCTATCAAAATCAGCCTTAAAGCTCTCAATACCTTGTTTAATTTCTTTGTCTGAAATTGGGCTGTCTTTGAGGTCTTGGAGGTCTTTTTTCGGGTCGCCTAAGTCTAGCCCTACAAGCTCTTTATGGGCTGTACGCGACTGTTGCAGGGCTTCCCTGATTTCAGGATTCTTCGCTTGGCTTGGTAGCAGTTTCTTTTCAGGTTCTTTGTCAATGCCTTGCTCTTTATAGCTTCGCATATCAATACGGCTGTCAAGTTGATGTTTTTCTAAATGGCTGTTGCATAGATCTGCCCATCTTTGGCGTAGGTCTTTAATATCGGTTTTTCGTTCCTGGTAACTCTTGCCGGTATTGTCTTTTTTAGCTCCGCCACGTTCAGGATTCTTGCTGTTATAGCGTTTAAAATATTGCTCTGGATCTCGCTCGATTCCATCTTGCAGACGTTCATTAAACATAAGGTGGACGTGGGGCTGATCGTTGCCATCCATTGCTTTAGGGTTATGAATGGCAAACTGATACGGATATTTTGAGCCAATTTCAGACTGGATAAAGTCCTCGACCAGTTCTAGGCGTTGCTCGGCATTCATCTCTCTAGGCAGGGCAATTTCATATTCTCGGTAGGTACTGCCATTTTTGCGCTCGTAAAGGTCGGCTGACTGCCAAAAGTTAAT
>NZ_JAMXXP010000064.1 GCF_024129355.1 Acinetobacter lwoffii
TTTTTCGTAAGAATTTTGGCTATGTTTCATAGTCACAAATCTTGCGGAAATAAAGGCGAAAAGAGGGTCAAGGGATTCTTCCCTTGCAAGGCACAAAAGGTAATCTAGCGAAAACTTTAGTTTTTGTCTAGAGTACCCTTTGTGTGTCCTTGCCCAATTAAAATTAATGAAGAAGGAATATATGCCCTCCGGGCATTCTTGTGATCTACAAAGAAAGCATTGTCTAGGAGGAAAAATGGATCAAAACTTAAATGAAATATTGAAGGTATTAGGAATTATTAAAGAGGTATTAATTATAATAATTCTATATAGAAAACTTATGAGACAGCCCAATTAGGGCTGTTATCTGATTTAGGACGGCACTTTTACACTTTATTAAAAAATTTTCTCATTTATCTTCAAAATAATGCTTATTAAGCTCACTTACGTAACTATCATAGTCTGTGTATTTAGATAAATAAGTTCTATAGGGCATACAATCGTATTTATCTTCTCCCAACATATAAGCGAGATTTAAATCGTAACCATTGAACATTACTAGCATTTCATCATCTTTTTTCATCACTCTTGAATCTTCATCATCATATGTATTAATTTCATATTCTTTGTCATAGCTAACTAAATTAGGGAAATTCTCTACAATTAGCGCAATTGAATGATCTAAAAGATTTTGTAGGTTTTTATACTCCCCCCCAACTGCTAAGAATATTTCAATGTTTTTGGTAGCACGTTTTTCTCTAAGACTAAACACAACTGCTCTACCATCAATATTATGTGTATATCTTGAGTCTGGTTGCATGATGATTGGATACAGATCTTCTGATTTAAGATTTATATAAATAGTTTTTTCATTTACAGCGATAGCAACAATCTCTGAATTTTCTTGTTCTAGTTTTAAACGAACATTATTTGAGTATATTTTTTTAAAAGAACCAAAAGAGAAGTGCTTCATTACCCCTTCAAGTACCCCTAAGCTAATTTGCACTCTTAAAGGTTCACTTAATTGCATTCCAATATATCTAAGAAACTGTTGAGGGCCATCTGGACCATCAACTTCAGTCATAGATTTATCCATGGCTCCTTTATATTCGTTTATACCTATACCTGATTTTCTTACAAAATCTTTACTCAGGCTATTCCCCATACTAGCCCCTTCTAATTCTTCTAAAACAAATTGATATGCGATTGCCTCCGTTCTTATTTTTTTTAAAATAACTTGGGTGAGTCTTTCAATCGCATGATCAACTCCATCAAGTTCTATCTGCTTTTCTAAGTCTGACTTAGGCTGATTTTTATTTTTAAACATATTAAAAAACGACATTGCTAATCTACTCACTCTTTATTAATAACTTTTAACCAGTTTTGAACTGTCTGCCGACTTACATTCAATATATTTGCTATCTCACTATTGTTACAGCCATTCTTTTTGAGTTCTTTAGCTTGTAATCTTAATTCAGCATATTTTACTGATCTCGCTTGCCCACCCTTATGACAAGCTAATCTCGAATTTGCAATCTCAGCCCCTTTCTTTCCTTTTCTAGCTTGACGATCAATAAACTCTTGGTAGAAATACGCGTCTTTCTTCCAACAATACGTTGCAATGCTTTTTGCTGTGGCTTTGATTTCTGAATAGGGTAATGCTTCTAAAAACGCTTCATTTACGCTTAAACACTGCTTAGTGACTTCTTCTAGCCAAGTATTATAAATACCACCTCGATGCGCTCTAACAGCCGTATATGCCCATTTGCGCACTGTATCGAACAGGGTGCAGTTGCGTCCGAGTCCTGAAACTTCTTGTTTCTTGCTTAGTTTCTTGGGTAAATCGACAAAATCAGCTAAATAATCGAGCGTATAGGCTCTTTCAGTCCAGAAGGTTGTACGCCAATCAGGGTGAAAAGGGTTTTTTGTAATGAGGTGACTGTACCCAACATCGGCACCAAGTTTATTTGCAAGTCCGGCTTGAATCTTAGCTGCATAGCTAATGGCTTTTTGACTGGCTAATTCACTGGTACACAGAGGTATTTCTAATTTGTAGCAGATATGAGCATGACCATTTTTCAAGGTCTGTGCTGTCCAATAAGGCATTGGTAGATTTGCATCATGCCAAGCCATGACAGCTTCGGCACGATCTATATCAAAAAAGAAGTAATGAATCATACAAGGCTGATTACCCTGTATGTACTGCATGTTGATTGCCGTTTTCTTCGGTCTTATTTGTAGTCCGTACAGTAAATCGTCTGCACAGTATGGTTTATAGGCAAGATTGTTAAAAAAATCCGCCAATTGAGCAACATTCATATTTTGCAACGTCCAAAAGGTTGCAAACGCTCAAAACATCGGTAAAATACAAGTATCGAATTTGAGTTTACAGATGCTTTAAGTATTTGTTAAACAAAGAAAAGAAAGCGGGTCGCCAAACCTGCTTTTTTTTCGCCTGAAAGAAAATCTAACATAACTTTAACGGTTTTAAAAGTTATTGATTTTCTTCATTTTCTAACTGAATATTTGTCAATATATGGACAAATATTCAGTTATATATTTCTAGAAGTATGCAGAATTCTTAGGATAAAAACCTGCTTTGTACCCTCATTAATCTGAATGATTGCCCGATATGGACTATCAGAAATAAGCATCTCTCTTGTTCCTAAACTTCCCTTCTTTTTGGTTCGATTTGGCGAGAAATACAGAGTTTCTAGCTGTTCAGTAATTTTTAAATACATCCCTTCTGCTAGTTTTTCGCCCCATGTCTCTATGCCATACGCCAAAATTTCAATTAAATCCTGTTCTGCTTGTGGTAAGTAAGAAACTTCATAGGTCATCTTTTACGGCTCGCTACTAAATCTCGTGCTTTTTGCATTGCAGTAGCATGTACTGACTTCATTTCGCTCGTGTCAGATGGATGCGATTTCAAAGAATTTAACGCTTCTGTAATTTTCTCTTTTTCCCAATCTTCATAATCATCATCTTGGACATCAAAAAGGCTTTCTAAGTGAGTGCCTTTTACATCTTTCAATGATAAAAATACGCCAACAGGACGTTTGTTCTTGGTTACTAAGACAGGCTCTCGCTGCATAGTATCTAGTAACTCACCAAAGCGCGATTTTGCATCTTTTGCTGTAATAACTTGCATTTTAAAACCTCATAAAAGTAGGCGTTTTGTCTATTTTAGACTTTTTCTTCAAGTAATCCAGAGGAATTTATTAAATTTAACGCTCAAATCCTCTACTTGCGTTCCTTTCTGCCCGTTTCTCTTTCATTTGTTGGCTAATTTGCTGTTCACTTCCCTTAATTTGCTGTTCAGATTGTTTAATTGCTGATTTTGATTGGCTAATTCCTCGTTCTGACTTCTCAATACTTGATTCTGAATGCTCAAGGTTTCGATCTGCTCGCTCTGACTTTGATTTATAGCGTTTAGCTCTTTCAATTGCTTCTCTAACGAGTTCAATAAGTCTTTGTAGCGATTCATAAAGTCGTTTGGCATTGTCTTGTTCCGCTTGATTAGGATTACTATGTTTTACTTCCTGCTTTACTTCTTTTGAGGTAGCTAAGTTTTCAAATAAACTTCCACTATCCTTCAAAAGCTCCTTTCCATCATTTGACTGGTTAAATGGATTTTCAAAAGGAGTTTTAAAGTTAGATTCTATTTTTCCAATTTCAGTACCATTTGACTGGATGTGGTCTCGTAAGAGTCCGCTTTTTTGCTGTTCTTCGCCATGATATATAGGGTTTTCTTGTCTTCGCTCTCGTGTAGTGTCACCTTCCGCAAAATCTGTTTCTCTAGCGGTGTCTGCTCTACTTTCAGATTGATTTCGGCTAATTCCTGCTGCTTGTTCTGGATTTGCTTCGCTAACCACCAATTTACGCCAAGAAAGATCAGAAACACTGTAATCAACATGCCCAGTACTGCTCCCGTGAGAATATTCAAACGCAAAGCGTTTCTGATTTTCGGCTGCTGGTCTTTGATGGTTTGAAGGTTTGACCTTAAAATTTTCTCTGTTTCCTTGCTGCTTGCTCTCAGTAAGGCGTTGTAACTTTCCAAGTGCTGTGTCGTAACGCTCTCGGCTTGTTCTTTGATAATCCTGTCCTGCTCGGCGGTGTTCTTCTGCAAATTGCTTATCAAATTGTCGATTTTCATAAATTACGCCTTCTAAACGAATATTTCGCTTGCCGTCAGGATTCTTAATACTGATTGATCTATCTGTTTCTCTAGCAATCTCAAAGCCTGCACCCTTCAGGGTTTCAACTACATCTTGCCTATTTTGGATATTGCCATTACTAATTTGTTCAGCAATTGCGGTCCCGATTTGCTCTTTAATTTCTTTGACGCTTGAAGGTAGGTTTTGGCTATTCAAAGTTTTAATTGCTTGAGCTTTCTCTGGTGCATGAGGATCTGTTAAGCCGTACTCAAAATTGGTGACTTGCTTCCAGTTTTCTACAAGTGGGCGGTCAGCTTGATCAAAATAAGGCTGTAATCTCTTTCCTGTACTTAATTCAACATTTGGAATTACGAAATTAAGCTCTAAACGCCCTTTATCAGTGTGTTCTATCCAAGTAATGTCATATTGGTCGCGCTCTAACCCAGCAAGCAATGTTTCTTCAAAGCTCTGCATAATTGCTTCTTTTTGCTGTTCTTCGAGGTTTAATTCCTCAAATGAAAGCACTCCAACCGTATAGCGATTTTGGAAGTCCAGGTTATCTGCTAATCGTTGGGTTAATTCAGGATCTCCACTCAGTAAAACTGCACCTGGTCTATCCCGATCTTTGCCAAGTAGGTAGTCAATTGTTGCGCCTGCACTACCACCTCCCTTATTTCCCAAAAATTTAACGATCATAGTTGGCTAAGATTCCTTGTAGTTGTTCCCGAATGACTGCCAACTCTGCAAAGGCTCTAAGTTTTTCTATATCAGATTCCACAGTATTTACTTGTCTCGCAATCTGATTGAGGTTGCCACCAATACGCCCTAAAGCTGCTAAAAGTTGAGGATCTGCCGCTTTATAATTTCTTCTTTTATTTGGTTTCTCATCTAAACAAGTATTTCGAATCCAAGTCGCAAGCTCTCCACCTTCCATACGTTCCAGTAAAGCTTGATGTTCCACTTCTGTTAAACGGACTTTGATTTCCTTATTACGTTTTATAAGCGTTTTTTCTTTCATACCAACTCATCAAATACTTAATGCTTTTGGGTTTTGGGGTCGGCTTTTTTTCGTAAGAATTTTGGCTATGTTTCATAGTCACAAATCTTGCGGAAATAAAGGCGAAAAGAGGGTCAAGGGATTCTTCCCTTGCAAGGACACACAAAGGGTACTCTAGACAAAAACTAAAGTTTTCGCTAGATTACCTTTTGTGCCTTGCAAGGGAAG
>NZ_JAMXXP010000065.1 GCF_024129355.1 Acinetobacter lwoffii
CTGAAACTTATGATGTGATTGTGGAGCCAAAAGGTGGACATTATCAAATTGAAGCTGAGTCAATTGACCGTTCAGGTTATGCGATTGGTACACTGCACAATGAACTAAATCCTATGACACATGGCATTCATATGCCTGCACCACGTCCACGCTCACTTTTGACCATGGAAGATATGGGACATGGTGACGGTGATCATGCAGGAATGGATCATTCGAAAATGAACCACGGCAATATGCAAGGCATGGATCACTCGAAAATGGATCATTCAAAAATGAACCATGGCGATATGCAAGGCATGGATCACTCGAAAATGGATCATTCACAGCATGGCACAGCAAAACCACAAGAAAATGATCAAGTGGTTTATGGTTGGGCAAATGCATCTACACCTGCGGGCAATAAAGCCTTGCAATATAGTGATTTAAAATCTTTAGAACCGCAAAAAGATACTCGTGAAGCTAGCAGTGAATTAGTAGTGCGTTTGGGCGGTACTATGGAGCGTTATATTTGGACGATTAACGGTAAAAAATTCAGCGATGCTGAGCCATTAAAAGTGAAGTATGGCGAGCGTATCCGTATCAAATTTATTAATGACAGTATGATGGCGCACCCCATGCATTTACATGGCATGTTTATGCAGTTGGAGAATGGTCAAGAGTCGGTAGATATGCCGAATAAACACACATTGATTGTACCACCGGGTAAAACAGTGACTGCTTTATTAACTGCGGATGAGTTGGGCGAATGGGCAATCCATTGTCATTTGTTGTATCACATGAGTGCAGGAATGATGAACAAGTTGATCGTGGCAAATGTTAGCGATGAACAAGTGTCTACAACGCCAATTCAAGGTACAAATTCGACTCAAACTCACCAAGTAACTGAGCAAAAAGGAGCTGGACATGCACATCACTAATTTTGTATTTAAAGCGTTTTTTTCTGTTGCGGTATTGAGTTTAACAAGCTTAAGTTTGGCGCACGAAGGGCATCATTCAACTGCTCAGACTGATGGAAAAAATGTACCATCAATGAATCATCAAGCGATGTCTGAGATGGATCATTCACAGCATTCTCCACAAGAGCATGCACAACACATGCAGATGATGGGGAAAATGAATCATGCTGCACATTCAGCACCGATGAACCATCAACATGCAGGTCATCAGCCAATGCATCACAAATCAACAGAGAAACAGCAAGATCAAAAAGTACAGAAAGGAGATCAACATGCGCACCATTAATCTTTTTTCTAAAACTGTTTTAGCAAGCTCTTTGTTGATGGTCAGTGCAGTGAGTTTGGCACATAATGGTGAAGATCATAGTGCGCCTGAAAAAATGACAGTTGCTACATCTTCTAGTCAAAATCAGCCGATGCAAATGGATCGCTCTCAAATGAACCATAGCCAAATGAATCAGGCACAACATCAGGCAACATCTACGGTTAATCATTTACATCATGTACCAGATGCGAATGCTCAGCAGAGTTCGCATTATGATCATCGCTCAGAACACGGTGCGCAAATTTATGCGATTACGACAGTGGACAATAAGTGGCTTGTCAATGAAGATGGCACAGGTGATTTAAAGTCAGAGTTTGAAACCCGTATTGGCACAGATGAAAATAAGGTTTTTATTAAAATTCATGCCGATAAAGAAGAATCGCATGATGCACATTATGATGCCAAACTTTTATATAGCCGTATGATTTCAGACTTTTGGGATGCACAGATTGGTGCACGTTATCGTAGTGAAAAAGTTGAACTCAATGATCATCGCAAAGACACCGAAGAAAATGTTGATGCGGTGATTGGCTTACATGGTATGGCGCCATATTTCTTTGAAACTGATGCTTATCTCTATGCGGGAGAAGACAATTATGCGGGCTTTAGCCTAGAAACGGAACGTGATTTTCTGATTACGCAAAAGTTGATTATTCAACCTTATTTAGAGTTGGATGCTATCTTTAGTGATGACTCTAAATATGCGAAAAAAACTGGTTTAAGCAGTGCAACCGCAGGGTTTGAAACTCGCTATGAAATCAGTAAAAAGATCATGCCGTATATCGACATTGCCTATGAGTATTCAAAAGGTAATGATGAAACGTCGTGGCAAATAGAATCAAACTCTGAGAAAGGTTGGTTATATGGAGCTGGTGTTAGATTTAGATTTTAATTAATTTAATGATTACTAAATAGCTTTATTTAAATAAAACTCTAGCTTAATGTGGCCGGAAGCAAAATGTTAACTTATTTTGCTCCCTCCCTCCCATTTAACATAATAGAGCTTATACGAAACGTATATGTTAGAACCCATTTAAAGTGTCTATATTCTCACCAATAAAAATGTCTGGTTTATGATGGTTTTTATCACCATGGACTGGATATAAAATATAGATGCTGATCACTATGTCTGACAAAGAAATTCAACGTCTTGCAGTTCTGCAAGACGTTCGAGATCATCGTATTACCCAAGTCCGTGCTGCTGAAATCCTGAATCTTTCCACCCGTCAAATTACCCGGTTATTGCAGAAGCTCAATCAAGATGGTGTTTCAGGCATGACGCATGCTAGTCGTGGTCAACCGGGTCATCGTCGCCATGACGTTCTGTTAAAATCAGAATGTCTTTCCATTATTTCTGAACATCTGCTGGGCTTTGGACCTACCTTGGCGCATGAGAAGCTCAGCAGCATGTTTGACCTGAATATCCCGGTAGAAACGGTTCGTCGCTGGATGACTGCAAATGACCTCTGGATTCCTCGATCCAAGCGCCTGAAACGTCCATATCAGCCTCGATACAACCGTGATTGCTTCGGTGAGCTGATCCAGATCGATGGCTCATATCATGACTGGTTTGAAGGTCGAGCTTCCAAATGCTGCTTGCTGGTTTATATCGATGACGCCACTGGAAAGCTGTTGCATCTGCGCTTTTGTGAGGCTGAAACGACCTTTGATTATATGCTTTCAACCCGAGCCTACATTGAGCAATACGGCAAGCCTTTAGCGTTTTATAGCGATAAACACTCGGTATTTAGAGTCAACCAGAAATCCAGGCAAGACAGCCAGATCACGCAATTTGGGCGGATTCTGAATGAGTTAAACATTGATATTATCTTCGCCAATTCACCCCAGGCCAAAGGTCGCGTAGAGCGAGCGAATAGAACCCTTCAGGACCGTTTGATCAAGGAGATGCGCCTGGAAGGCATCTGTTCGATTGCAGAAGCAAATGCCTGGTTGCCCTGCTTTATTGAGCAGTTCAATCAGAAGTTCGCCAAATGTGCGCGAAACTCAAAGAACCTGCATCGACCATTAACCGAATCTGATCTTGAACTGGATGATATTTTTACCTGGCAGGAACCGCGTAAGGTCACCAAGAACCTGACGATTACCTATGACAAATGTATTTATCTGCTTGAACCGACAGAGCTGAATCATAAGCTTGTTGGGCAATATATTTCATTTCTGGAGTACCCGGATGGGACTGTGGCCCTCATGCACGAGGGACGAAAGCTC
>NZ_JAMXXP010000066.1 GCF_024129355.1 Acinetobacter lwoffii
TATGAATCTAATTGAAGCTGTACGGTGCTTAAGTGCACAAACGCCAACTGTATGAGTGTGATGAGAGATCATCACAATCTGTTGCTTATCCCACTTGTAAGGATAAACGACTGTTTGGGGTTGTATAGTCAAGTAATTAAGTGCATGTGGTGGATGCCTTGGCAGTCAGAGGCGAAGAAAGACGTGATAGCCTGCGAAAAGCTCCGGGGAGGCGGCAAATATCCTGTGATCCGGAGATGTCTGAATGGGGAAACCCACTTACCATAAGGTAGGTATTGCAACATGAATACATAGTGTTGCAAGGCGAACGAGGGGAAGTGAAACATCTCAGTACCCTTAGGAAAAGAAATCAATTGAGATTCCCTCAGTAGCGGCGAGCGAAAGGGGAAGAGCCCATTAAGTCATATAAGTTCTAGTGGAACGCTCTGGGAAGTGCGACCGTAGACGGTGATAGTCCTGTACACGAAAGGGCTTATATGATGATGTCGAGTAGGGCGAGGCACGTGAAACCTTGTCTGAATATGGGGGGACCATCCTCCAAGGCTAAATACTCCTGACTGACCGATAGTGAACCAGTACCGTGAGGGAAAGGCGAAAAGAACCCCTGTGAGGGGAGTGAAATAGATCCTGAAACCGCATGCATACAAGCAGTGGGAGCCGGCTTAGTCCGGTGACTGCGTACCTTTTGTATAATGGGTCAGCGACTTATATTCAGTAGCGAGGTTAACCGAATAGGGGAGCCGTAGGGAAACCGAGTCTTAATAGGGCGTTTAGTTGCTGGGTATAGACCCGAAACCAGGTGATCTATCCATGAGCAGGTTGAAGGTTGGGTAACACTAACTGGAGGACCGAACCCACTGTCGTTGAAAAGCCAGGGGATGACTTGTGGATAGGGGTGAAAGGCTAATCAAACTTGGTGATAGCTGGTTCTCCCCGAAAGCTATTTAGGTAGCGCCTCGGACGAATACCATTGGGGGTAGAGCACTGTTTCGGCTAGGGGGTCATCCCGACTTACCAAACCGATGCAAACTCCGAATACCAATGAGTACTATCCGGGAGACAGACTGCGGGTGCTAACGTCCGTAGTCAAGAGGAAAACAATCCAGACCGCCAGCTAAGGCCCCAAAATTATAGTTAAGTGGGAAACGATGTGGGAAGGCATAGACAGCTAGGAGGTTGGCTTAGAAGCAGCCACCCTTTAAAGAAAGCGTAATAGCTCACTAGTCGAGTCGGCCTGCGCGGAAGATGTAACGGGGCTAAAACTATATGCCGAAGCTGCGGATGCATAATTTATTATGCGTGGTAGGGGAGCGTTCTGTAAGCCGATGAAGGTGGATTGAGAAGTCTGCTGGAGGTATCAGAAGTGCGAATGCTGACGTGAGTAACGACAATGCGAGTGAAAAACTCGCACGCTGAAAGACCAAGGGTTCCAGTCCAACGTTAATCGGGGCTGGGTGAGTCGACCCCTAAGGCGAGGCCGAGAGGCGTAGTCGATGGGAAATTGGTTAATATTCCAATACTTCTGTGTAATGCGATGAGAGGACGGAGAAGGTTAAGTCAGCCTGGCGTTGGTTGTCCAGGTGGAAGGTTGTAGGCATGTATCTTAGGCAAATCCGGGGTACTCTATGCTGAGAACTGATAGCAAGCTGTACTTGTACAGTGAAGTGGCTGATACCATGCTTCCAGGAAAAGTCTCTAAGCTTCAGTTACACAGGAATCGTACCCGAAACCGACACAGGTGGTCAGGTCGAGTAGACCAAAGCGCTTGAGAGAACTCTGCTGAAGGAACTAGGCAAAATGGTACCGTAACTTCGGGAGAAGGTACGCTGTTGTCTGTGATAGGACTTGCTCCTTGAGCGGCCGACAGCCTCAGAAACCAGGCCCCTGCAACTGTTTATTAAAAACATAGCACTCTGCAAACACGAAAGTGGACGTATAGGGTGTGATGCCTGCCCGGTGCTGGAAGGTTAATTGATGGGGTTAGCGTAAGCGAAGCTCTTGATCGAAGCCCCAGTAAACGGCGGCCGTAACTATAACGGTCCTAAGGTAGCGAAATTCCTTGTCGGGTAAGTTCCGACCTGCACGAATGGCATAATGATGGGGGCGCTGTCTCCAGCAGAGACTCAGTGAAATCGAATTCGCCGTGAAGATGCGGTGTACCCGCGGCTAGACGGAAAGACCCCGTGAACCTTTACTGCAGCTTGACATTGAACTTTGATCTTACTTGTGTAGGATAGGTGGGAGGCTTTGAAGTCGCGACGCTAGTTGCGATGGAGCCGTCCTTGAAATACCACCCTGGTAATATTGAGGTTCTAACTCTGTCCCGTTATCCGGGACGAGGACCATGTCTGGTGGGTAGTTTGACTGGGGCGGTCTCCTCCTAAAGAGTAACGGAGGAGTACGAAGGTGCGCTCAGCGTGGTCGGAAATCACGCGTAGAGTATAAAGGCAAAAGCGCGCTTAACTGCGAGACCCACAAGTCGAGCAGGTACGAAAGTAGGTCTTAGTGATCCGGTGGTTCTGTATGGAAGGGCCATCGCTCAACGGATAAAAGGTACTCTGGGGATAACAGGCTGATACCGCCCAAGAGTTCATATCGACGGCGGTGTTTGGCACCTCGATGTCGGCTCATCTCATCCTGGGGCTGAAGCAGGTCCCAAGGGTATGGCTGTTCGCCATTTAAAGAGGTACGCGAGCTGGGTTTAGAACGTCGTGAGACAGTTCGGTCCCTATCTACCGTGGGCGTTGGAAATTTGAGAGGATCTGCTCCTAGTACGAGAGGACCAGAGTGGACGAACCTCTGGTGTACCGGTTGTCACGCCAGTGGCATCGCCGGGTAGCTATGTTCGGAAGGGATAACCGCTGAAAGCATCTAAGCGGGAAGCCTACCTCAAGATAAGATTTCCCCGAGACTTTATGTCTCCTAAAGAGCCGTTGAAGACTACGACGTTGATAGGTTGGATGTGGAAGCATAGTGATATGTGAAGCTGACCAATACTAATTGCTCGTGAGGCTTGACTATACAACACCCAAACAGTTGTATATAAAGCATCAATTGATTTCATATTGATCTAACGATCAGACGAAGCCTTGATTTAGTTAAGCTAATCGAACAAACTACTGCAACTCAGATATACCTGTTAATAACTCATTTGACGAAAGCTAGGCTAGCGAAGTGAAAACAACGCCCATAAGACCCAAGCAAATAGTCATAAACAGTTGTGCTGGCGACCATAGCAAGAGTGAACCACCTGATCCCTTCCCGAACTCAGAAGTGAAACCTCTTAGCGCTGATGGTAGTGTGGG
>NZ_JAMXXP010000067.1 GCF_024129355.1 Acinetobacter lwoffii
AGAAAGTTAAATCCTGTGCTTGACTCTTGTGGTTAAAAACAGGACATTTTAAATGGTTTATCGCATAGACATTTTAATTGGTGAATAACAGCCCTTGTAAGTCCAAAATAGAAATATCCGCTTTCAGACTCTGGCATTGATTATGCCACCTAACATTAAAAGTGACATTGGCCATACGTTTTTAGCCAAATTATGCGTTGCCCAGATCCTCAGTATTAATCGGTAGAAAGTGTGCGTGATCTAGACTGCTCAAGCATAGATATTTGAGTACTTTCCGCCTGCAAAACTGGGTTAAGACGATTACTTTTCAATTTGATTTGCAAGCGCAGTTCATTATTGGAGTCCGCATTACGCTCAGCATATGGTGCATAAATTTACGTGCTTCATCAAGCAATTCTGTTGTATACATATCGAGATTCCTGAGATCATGACTGGTCAGCCGTATAGAATGAGCAGGAGCAAGACCTCTAATAAATTATTGTTATTGTTTATTTTTTAATTTAATTATTTTTATTCAATTTATAAAATCGTTCTAATCATTATTTTTATTTTCAAACGCTGTGATGAGCTGCTTTAAGCATCAGGTAGATGCGGTGATCAGCTTCATCCGATTCTGTCTTTCCCCAATCAATTGAGGAAAGACATCTTTCAGTTTTAAGCACTACGCTTCAAACCTTCGAGTCGTAGTGAGTCAGTCATATTTAACAATAGTTGTTCGGTTTTTTTCCAGCCCAGACATCCATCAGTGACTGACTGACCATAAGTCATTTGCTCAGAAATTTTTTGATTCCCGTCAACAAGATGACTTTCTAGCATTACACCACGAACATTGGTCTGTAAGCGTTCTGCCACGATCTGCTCCAGTACTTCAGGCTGCAGCATCGGATTTTTTGAGCTATTGCCATGACTACAGTCAATCACCAATGCGGGTAAGTCGATCTGATGTTTGGCGCGGATTTTCTCAATTTCTGACAATTGATAATTTGGTCCGCTATTCGAGCCACGTAAAATCAAATGTGCTTTAGGATTACCTTGCGAGTGTAAAATGCATGGCAAACCGGATTGGCTCATTCCCAGGAATTGATGCGGATGAGAGGCAGACTGAATGGCATCCAGAGCAATTTGAATCGAACCGTCAGTACCATTTTTGAAACCAATGCTATATGGCATATGGCTGGAAATTTCGCGATGAATTTGCGATTCGCTGGTACGTGCGCCAATCGCACCCCAAGCTAGTAAGTCATCGAAATAAGCAGTTGCCATTGGGCTAAGAATTTCCGAAGCGATTGGCAGGCCCATTTCAATAATTTTTAGGTATAAGTCACGGGATTTTTCCAAGCCCAATTGCATATTGGATGAACCATCCAGATTTGGATCGTAAAGGAAACCTTTCCAACCCACCGTAGTCCGTGGTTTTTCAATATAAGCACGCATCACCAGGAAAATCTGATCAGATAGCTGTGACTGAAGTTGTTTTAATTTTTCTGCATAGTCTAGCGCGGAAGCTTCATCATGAATGGAACATGGGCCTGTGACCACCATTAAACGATGATCCTTGCCTTCTAATATATTTTGAATAGTTTGACGGTGTTCAGCGACTTGGCTGGCCAATTGCGGAGACAGTGGCAATTGCTGCTTAAGCTGCTGAGGTAAAATTAAAATGCTTTCAGCATGATGTTGTTGTGATGTATTTGAAGTATTCATGACTTTAATCCTGGGACTGGCAATCAGTCCAAACTTTTATTTGAGCGTTATGGGTCTAATCGAAGGTGTTGTGAGTGTCATTAGCTGACTAAAATAAGACCAATAAAAGTTGTTAAAGTATGAATAGTTAAAGTTTGTCATGGCTGTCTCCAAAATATTGTAAAAAATGAAAGGCATAAAAAAACCTGATCAGGGTTGCCGATCAGGTATAAACTGGTGGGCAACCTTTTCATTGCCCAAACGCATTCAGGCAATTAGCTAAACTGCCAGAAATAAAAATATGCGTTTGAAATGATAGGTTGCTTTAACATGTTATGTCTTTCATAAAATGTGATTCTGAAATTAAAATACGCGCTCTGGGATCATTTGACAAGCATTAAATATAAAAAAATATTTATTAACTTTTCTACTTTTATTTATCGATTCATCAAAGCGTGATATATATCACTAAAAGTGGTAAAACCCACAAACTTATCGCGGGTTTTACCAAAGAAACTTCATTTTAATCCGAAGATTAAAAATTAACGTGAAACACGATTCCAGGCATCACGCACTGCAAATTTAGCCTGTTCCCAGTTTAAACGTGATTGACCTTTCATTTGTTCCCATTTCAATCTCAAATCAGGTTCTACGTCTTCAAAACGAGTATGGGCATCATAGCTGCCACGGTTTTCATAACCAACTCGATAGGCCGTATCATAATCACGGTCATAATCCAGATCGCTATAGGTGGTACGAGCATCTGAATAGTATGGCGTATTAATCGAATTATCACGCCAGTAAGCCTGTTCTTCCGTTGGATTTATAGCTTCGCCTACACCTTTACCTGCCAGACCGCCAACAACAGCACCGACTACACCACCGACAGCGACACCCACTGGACCGCCTGCAGCACCAATGGCTGCACCTGCCGCTGCGCCACCTGCAGCACCTACACCTGTACCCACAGGATGTGCGCCAGGCTCACCAGTAATTGGATCGGCATTTAAATCATCGCGGACATCTTTAGGCGCATTCTTAATTACATCACGATCAAAATTATCATTCGACATAGAGCTTATCCTTATTCTTTAAAATGGTTTTATCACGTATTTTCATACGTCCTATTTAATATAAGCATCTGGCATGTAATGACATTAGCAGGCGTGTGTTGTTTCAGTGACTCTCTGTGAGGCTTTCATGCACTAATGTATCCTGAATCAAGTAAAAGCCGCATAAAAAAGACCGGTTTAATACCGGTCTTTTTTAGATTAAAACAGCTTAGTCAAAATGAATAGATCTCTTGCGAAAGTTAATTTAAGAGCATCCAATTCACCATTCCAGCAATTAAATTCATTCTTAGACCAAATCGTTTCCGTCTATTTC
>NZ_JAMXXP010000068.1 GCF_024129355.1 Acinetobacter lwoffii
TTTTTTTAATAGCTCATAGCCATTTAGTTATGAGCTAATTTTTTTAAATATTCTTCAAAATCTTGCTTGTTTAAATCACCTGAAACGTACTGATCATAAAGTTTTTGATGATTTTCAGTGATTTCTAAATCGTAATATTCTCGATCTGATTTCTTTAAAAACACCTCTGACAAACGATTATTTTTTTCGGTATCACTTAATTTCATGGTCTAAATGCTCCTATTTTGCGTTTATTGGCGGTTTTAGCTCTGTTTAGCTAGATTTCCCTGTTTTTGAGAAAAGGGCGCTTAAATGCGATTTTAGGCGGTTTTTACGCTATGGGGCGAAATTCGATATTGGGGCGTTTCTAACAAGCAAATTTTTAGCGGTTTGGAGATTTATCATTTTCCGACAGCAGGAGGGAATGCACGCTTACTCGTTTCTCTTCGATAAACAAAAAACCACCTCTGAAAAAGATAAAAATAAGCCCCAAAAGTTGGGGCGTTTTGATATCTTTTTTAGAGGATTATTTGCTACTTTTTGGCATTCACGTAGTCATAAAATTGAATTTGCTGTTTGGGGTCTTTTAGCATAGGGCGAAGTCTTCGGGCAAAGTCATCTAGAGATTCATTTTCTAATTTTAAATGAGCGAATTTTTTATCTCTCGACATGTGGTATGACAAGCCATTCACTTGCATATTTTGCAATTCAATAAACTTAGGTTCATCGACCTGTTTGATTGATGCAGATTGGATTTTTTTAGAACCAAAGCCGAGCTGTTCCAGTAGCGGGTAAAACATCCTGAATTTTTTAGGCTCTAAAAGCATATCGGCAAGGCGTTTCGTAAAGTCTTCGGCTGACTCTCCGATCTCTGCATATTCGCTACCAACTTCGGGCATTTCAGATAATTTATGTGCGAACAAATGCCGTTGGGCATCGGTCATTTCAACAAAAAAATCGGGTGTGTTTGGATCTCGTTTAGGGTCGATTTTTTGTTCTACTTTTGGCTGTGGTTTTTGTTTGAATCGGAATGAAAAACCACTAATTGAACGACCATTTTTATGTTGTTCTACCTTCACTTTAATGTCTGTTTTTTCATTAATTTGCTGTAATGATGGTTCTAAAACACGACTTTTGAAATGATTCATTGCTTTGTATTCATTAGGTTCAACTCCTAACTGACTTCTGAAATCCGCTAGTTTCAAAATTGGAGTTTTACCTACCTCACGCCATGTTATCAATAGTTCATAAAGTCGTATTGCATACTTGCCTGTAAGTCCTGAAACTTGATTAATCTGATAGCTTGTAAAGTGTTTCTCAAGTCGTGTAATTAGTGGAACTACATCAGGGGCAAAGGTGATTTCTAGTAGAGCAGAATCATCAATGTATTTAATACGACTAACCCATCGTGAGCGAACAATACCAATCCCTTTTGATGTTTCTTCTTGGAATGAAAATTGTCGATCAAATAGGTTGTTTACAGCTTCTTTTAAAGCCTTGTAAGCACCTTCTTTTGTGACATTGAACTGTTTTGCATAATCACTGGCATGAATTTCTAACTTACTGTCAGCAGTAATTCCTTTCCCTGTTTCTCTAGCACTGATAATTGCCAATAAAATTAACCTTTGTTCTGTTACCTCCAAGTTGTAACTGGCATTCATAAGAGCATTATCTTTTACAACTAACCCGCCTTTCATTAAGACACCATTATTTTTATGTATATTAAGACACACTATATTTTTATGTGTCTTAATGCAAACTATTTGTGTCGGTATTGGTGTTTTTGAACAAACTATTTGTGTCGGTATGACAAACTATTTGTGTCGGTATGTCCTCTGAAACGCACGTATATCAATACTTTCAAGGCTCTTAAAAGCATTTAAAAGCTTTTTATATTATTAAAAGCCCAAAAAAATAAAAAACGGCATTTAAAACTGCCCTATGTTTTCGCTTTGCTCAAACTCTATTGAATCTCGCTGCGCTCGATTCCTGGGGGCAGTTTTTTCAAAGACTGGGTAGGACGCTAAAAACAAAAATGGATTCGCTACGCTCATAAAGCTTTATGCTCGCTTCGCTCGTCATGGAGCCAATAACTGCCGTCGCTTTGCTCTGTAAATCTTGTTATGGAGCAATAGGAAGCTTGTAATCAGGGAAAAGAAAGGGACGAAATTTTTATAACGCTCAGTCGCTCGTAGACACTCGCTCGGTTTGCTATTGAAAATCATATATTTAAAATTCTATCGTATAGATTTATTAAAACTAACGTATAAAAATCTTGATTTATTTAATTCTATCGTATAGATTTATTAAAACTAACGTATAGGAGTAAATATTATGGCTAAAGTTATCGGTATCTTTACAGGTAAAGATTTGAAGTGGATGGAATCAGAAGGCGGTTCAGGCTATTGGATAGTACGTACAGACCGTATTAAAAGTGCTGAATATGTAATTTTAATTCGAAATCATAGAGAAACATGGGCGGTAAAAGATGGCTTAGGTCATGGTCAAGCCTTCATGGTTGGTAAAATTTCGGGCTGTATTCCGACTAAAAAACATGCTGGTAGAAAATTAATTCAAATTAGTGAATATGCACTGTTGCCAGACACAGAAAACTTTAAAAAGGCTTGGAAAAAATTAACAGCAGGTCAAAGATATCCAGTAGCTTATTTGAATACCAATGATCTATTACAAAACATTGACCTTGATGTTGAAAAGCTTGAGTGGTCTGCTTTTAATGCAAATCCAAATGCAGAAACTGCTTCACATGAATCTGAAATTATTGCTGAAGAAGCTGTAGACGAAACAAAAGAACTATCTGAAATTATTGCTGAAGCTAAAGAAATGATAGCTCATGCAGCAGGTATTGACGTGGATAAAGTTAATATCCAAATCAGTTTCTAATTAATTTTTTTTAATAGCTCATAGCCATTTAGTTATGAGCTAATTTTTTTAAATATTCTTCAAAATCTTGCTTGTTTAAATCACCTGAAACGTACT
>NZ_JAMXXP010000069.1 GCF_024129355.1 Acinetobacter lwoffii
AAGAAAGTTAAATCCTGTGCTTGACTCTTGTGGTTAAAAACAGGACATTTTAAATGGTTTATCGCATAGACATTTTAATTGGTGAATAACACCCAAGGCATGGCTTTTAGTCATGCTTTTTTTATCAAAAGAGTATAGCTGAATGATTACGAGCCAAATCGCATACAATACCTATCATTAAACTTAATGCAATAATTAAATGATAGTAATAGACCTCTTGCGAAAGTCGTTATTACAAGTTCATTCGGTTTACCAGTGCAGCGATTAAGTTAGCCACTGATGTATCTGGCTGCTGGCATTGCTGAATAAGTTGATGTTTAAATTCAGCCGTGAAGGTTCGACGGGGCTTTTTTAGCATTGGTGTGCTGTCTATAACTGTCTTTAAATCCATAAATAGGTGTCCACTTAAAGTTTAGTGGACACTATCGTGGTATTCATGAGTGAGAAAAAGTGGGGCTCAGCGGACGCTTACTTTCATCTTGAGAGAGTTGGGTGTATTTCTTCATTGCGTGCTTTCCAATTGCGAGTTGAAAAAGTCTAATGATTCTACGAATACACCTAACTACAAATGTGTCGCACTTGTGATTTGAATCCGCTATTTTCAAAATCTGTCTTTCAGCTCGTTATGCAACAAAGCCGAACCGAATTAAAAATAGGAATGTGCTTCAGCTGATGCTTGCTCATTTCTTTATTTTTAGTAATTGAGGTGAACATACTGTCAGTACATGGTAGTTATAAGTAACGTGTAACTTTGTTTGCACAAAGATTTGAGTTCTGCCAAGTGATGGATTGATTTGTACTTAAAATTTTAAGCTTATCCACTTGCTTTGCAAGCCACTACACTTTATTTACAATCCTATGTTGTGGAAGTAAGGGATCTTGTACTCGCCCAGTATGTTCAACTTGATTATATCTAAAGGACTATTAGGCTTCAATCAAATCAATTTTCCAATTATTCGACTGAATTAACACATTTAAATCACGTAATTTAAGACTAATATCATCAGCTTGTTTTTGTAATGATGAAACTGGAATAACTTTATGCCACTTTATTTCCCGCGTACTATAACGATCAGATTCACGAGATGTATTACTTATTGCTGCAGTTAGGGTTTTGTGCTGTTCTACAAATTCATCACGCAAAGACAATAAAGCAAGTAGAGAACGACCATCATTTAATTTTGTTAAAGCATTAGTTTCATGAATTGCATAACTTAATTTTTGAAATTCTTGAATTAAAGAAAATACTTGTTTTAATAGTTCATTAGGATCTTCAGATGGTTTATCACCATCTTGTACCAATACATTTGCATTGATACGTTGTTTTAGTGAAATAATTTTTTTTTGTTGATCACTTCGAAGTAAGAGAGCTTCTGCTAATTTCATTTTTCACCTATTAACCAATTAGAATTAAGTTTTAAGCAGCTAAGTAATTTCACAAATACTATATCCTCATTCTTTAAAGATCAAAACAATTGATTTTTTATAATTTTCAGAGGTAGAAGTCTTATATTTTGTCATTAGTCGAAGCTCAGAATTAAGCTAAAGGCCTTTTTCAGATGCAGAATCCTTTATCTGATCCTAGACAGTATTGTGGACAGTCGATCCCTCTAAATTCTTACAATATTTTTGTTCAAAGGCTTCAGGACTTAACCAGCCATTTGCAGAATGTCTTCTGATTCGATTGTAATAAATCTCGATATAGTCAAACAAGACAGCATTCGCTTCTTTTCGAGTGGCAAACACACGCCATGGATTACATGACCTTTCAATGTATGAAAGAAGCTTTCAGTCACTGCATTGTCCCAACATGAGCAGTGTACTGCGCAAGACTGCGTGACATACTTTGAATACAGTTATTCGTCAATAATAGTGCTCTAAAAGCACGACTACAGTACTGACTGCCTTGGCCAGAATGAACCATAACTCCTGTTGAATAAGCTTTTCATGCGCCAAGGTTGGTCCGAAACCATGCAGTTGATCAGAAACAATATTGAGGCACTTGAGTCTGAGTTCTTAAGAAAGCCTGGAATTGCTGGTTTGGCCACGACCCGTATGGGCTAATGCAGCTGGACCTTGAACTTTGTATTTCTGCAGTAACCGGGTAATTTGACGGGTGGAAAGATTCAGGATTTCAGCAGCACGAATCTGGGTAATATGATGATCTCGAACGTCTTGCAGTTCTGCAAGACGTTGAATTTCTTTGTCAGACATAGTGATCAGCATCTATATTTTATATCCAGTCCATGGTGATAAAAACCATCATAAACCAGACATTTTTATTGGTGAGAATATAGACATTTTGAATGGGTTCTAACACACTGATTTCGTATAATATTGATTATGTTAAGCGAAGTATACCAAACAATAACTTCATATATCCCTTGCACTCACCTGATTTCAATAAGTTAAAGTACTATCCTTTAATTAGATAAATATGATATGTTGAATTAAATTTTAATTCATAAACTTCATCATGTTTGAACTAAAAACAATTCGATTGACAAAAAAAGGTTCAACTAAAAAACAACTAATATTATTGTTTCACCTCAACTCGTACTGTCCCTGTCTATACCCATTGTTGTTCTCAATGAAAGTTTTACGCTTTCAAAGGGCTTTGTTGCACAAAGATTTGAAATGCAAAGCGCCCCTAATTGAGCCAAATTTAAGGCGTAACTTGGGTAAATGGTCGACCTGATTCCGTAAATCTGTTGAGGACTGCTACACGTGCATGAATTTCATTCACTTGGCTATCAAAACTCCTTGCGCTGAGTTTATCTCCTAATAATTTAATGCAGTGCATCTTAGTTTCAACCAACTTCGCCGATGATAGCCTGACCATTTTTTCCATAGTGTCCTGCCTAAACGTTTAACTGTTCGAAGTAATTCATTTCGTTCTAGCGAGCT
>NZ_JAMXXP010000070.1 GCF_024129355.1 Acinetobacter lwoffii
GGTTGTGCGGTAGATTTTGTGTGTAGGCTTCTTCATTTGAAAATTATATCGCTGAAAAACCCTTTACAGATAGGTTTGTGCAACAAAGCCCATTTTATGTATTTCATGACGAACAAATTAAAATTGCACATATATATTTTGTATACTTAGAGTATACCCTAAAGTTACAATCTGAAAGTTCATGAAAATTATGTATCATTTAAATGATTTTTAATCATAAATAACATGTAACTTTAGTATTAAAGATTTATAATTTACGAAATTGTTCATTTTTATCCAATTGGGGCGTGAAAAATTGAAAGGCCAAAAAGTAGGGTATATCCGGGTAAGTTCTGTCGAGCAAAACACTGGACGTCAACTTGAGGGAATTGAAGTCGACCGGATTTTTGTTGACCGTGCTTCAGGTAAAAATACTGACCGACCTAAATTTCAGGAAATGTTGAACTATGTCCGGGAAGGGGACAGGGTGATTGTACATTCCATGGATCGTTTTGCGCGAAGCCTGAAAGATTTGGTCACTGAAGTAGATAAACTGGTCAAACGAGGGATTGCCATCCAGTTTGTAAAAGAAAATATTACTTTTACGGCCGAATCCACCCCGATGGATAATTTGATGCTGCAATTGATGGGTGCTTTTGCACAGTTCGAACGTGAGATCATTTTAGAGCGGCAAAAGGAAGGAATAAAACTCGCCTCTGCTCAGGGGAAGTACAAAGGTCGGGTGCATAAACTAAAGCCTGACCAAGCTGAAGCTTTACGACAAGCATGGAGGGAAGGGAAGTATCCATCAAAAATGGCATTAGGAAAAGCTTTTGGGATTAGTCGTCAGGCGGTATACCGATATTTACAAGTTAGTGAATAGCTTATTGGGATTGGCAACTAAATTTAGTTTAACTTATAAAAATCATGAAACATTGTTCGAATTTTAAGCGTGGAACATAAATAATCAATAAAAAGCCGCTCTGGTACCCTATGCCCCACAACGGCTTGATCTAATATACTGAAATTTAATGATAAATATCAAGTATTTCGTATAAGGTGTATTATGTTAATTTTAGGAAAACTTATAATCAGAATAATTAACAGCCACTGTTTTATTGGTAGCTATTAATTATTTAAAGGATTGTAATTTTTACCTATGAGTACTTTGATCTTTTGTTTTCCAAAGAGAGTATAGAATTCCTGTAAACAAGATGATGAACGTGATCGAAAGGGAGACTGGCGGTGGAATTTTTGCTATACCTAATCCATCAGCTATAAAAATTTTTGATCCAATAAAGACTAACAATACTGCTAATGCGTACTTCAAATAATGGAAGCGGTCGACCATTGCTGATAGGGCAAAATATAAAGCACGTAATCCCAAAATTGCGAAAATATTTGAAGTATAAACAATAAATGGATCTGTCGTAATCGCAAAAATCGCAGGAACACTATCTATTGCAAAGATCAGATCTACAAATTCAATCATGATCAAGGCTAGAAAAAGTGGTGTCATAAACCAGGTTAATTGGTTAGTTTTTGGATCAATCTTTTTCACCCAGAACTTCTCTGCATGAAGCTGCTCAGTGACACGAAATCTTTTTTTAATAAAGTTCAAAATAGGAGAATTTCCGACTTCATATTCTTTATCAACACTTAGCCACATTTTTATCCCTGTAAAAATAAGAAAGGCTGCAAATATATAAAGAACCCATGAAAATTGGCTAACCAGTGTTGCGCCCACGCCAATCATGATAGCTCTTAGAAAAATTACACCTATAATTCCCCAAAATAAGACTCTATGCTGATAAATTCTTGGTATCGAGAAATATGAAAAAATCATTGCAATGACAAAGATATTATCCATCGCTAATGATTTTTCAATTACAAAACCGGTTACATAGTTAATCCCTGCCGTGGGTCCGAGATACCACCACACCCATGCGCCGAAAAGTAAACCTAATGTAATATAAAATGCTGATAGTGCTAAGCTTTCTTTAACACCAATCTCTCTTACCTTACGATGAAATACTCCAAGATCTAGAATAAGCAGGACAAGTACAATAAGGATAAAGAAAATCCACATCCAAACAGGTTTATCTAAAAAATTCGAAAATAGAACGTCCATAGTTTTCCTCTGCATATACTTGTGCTTATATGAGAAGATATGCTCATTATCAATAATACTTGTCAATATTTATTTACATATAAAGATATATTCAGAATTCATAAATCCCCCATTTAACATAATGGGCGTTATACGAAGTACACTTGTATATTAATATAAATATCAGATACTTATTTAAATGATAAAAATCTAAAAATGCCAAAAAGCCGATTTTGAAACAAGTCGGCTTTTTTATGAGCGGTTTTGATATGTTTTGCCAATAAATTTGACTAAAAAATAGTCAGTTTTGAGATTTTTCAAATTTTATCAATGCCTCAATGTCCAAAATTATCCACATTTTTTGTGGATAAAATTTAGGCTATTTTGTAAGCCCTGGCTCATACCAATCTCGGCCCTTTGCTGCTATCCGCAATACTGGAAATTTCCTATCATGAAGACATAGAGAGCAGGATGCTCCAGATAAAAAGAATAAGATGAACAACAAGGAACGTGAGATCAGACAGGAGTCAGATCTAAGCGCCAAATATGGAAAAGCCCGACAGGATGTCGGGCTTTTTTATTGCCTATCCTTTCTCATTTGCAAAACAAACATAATGCCCCTAAAATATAGACTATAATCTATATTTTGGTTGTGGTATGTGGACAGTCATTACGACAGATCTATTTAATCAGTGGCTTGAACAGCAAGAT
>NZ_JAMXXP010000071.1 GCF_024129355.1 Acinetobacter lwoffii
TGTTTGGGGTCGTGGTCTTAAAAAATTACTTTGTGTTGAAGAAAAAACAGATCAGGAACTAGCAGAAGAAACAGAAAAAAATGCAATTGAACTGACTTCTGTTGCTGATTATGGATTTACTCTTTTGACTGTTTTCCAAAAAAGACACGTCTTTTTAGATTGTGTTGCTAGGGATTATGAACAAAAGGATGGTTTCTCCAGTGCTAACGCTCTTTTGGATGAACTTCATTTTAAATATTTAGAAATCCAAAAATTTAAACAACTTGAATAGTTGCAAGGACGACAATGACGAGGAGGAGCTGCGACAACGAGGAAGCGGAGGACGCAGCAAAAATACAAGTTTTATTATTATGAGGTTTTATTATGGATTTACGTGTTTTCCCTGGACGCAGTGATAATCAAAAATTTTACGTCTTAGGCTATTCAGTTATGAATAAAAATGATGCTTTAGTTTCTAAGAATGGGGAATTTTTTCCTGTTCCTTTTGCAGATGCTTATTTATTTGTTAATCCTGAACGTGCTCAAAATTACATAGATCAAAATGATTTGAAAAAAGATAATTTTACAGTGGTTAAGACTTTTCAATATTTAAAAGCTATTGGTTACGCATCACTTGAACATACCGATGATTTTATTCAAAAGGAAATGGATAAAGGAAAAGATATGTTTTTAGCCGATTTTGATGGATTTGATGATGAATTTTAAAAACGAGCTAACACCCAAAGAAATTGAATATTTACTTAGTCTTGTTGAATCTGATTATGAAGAAGTCGCTTCATATGTTGATTCTAAAGAATTAGAAAAGGAAGACAGGGAACAATATATTTATTATTGCGAACAATACGCCATGATTGATAACTTGCGAAAAAAGTTAGATTTCCGCGATTAGGATTTAAATGAAATTTAAGTCGTAAGTGCGCATTTCATGAAAGTAACAGAGGGGGTGGAGTTACCCCCGATCTGACATAATCAAAATCTAAAACCTTCCTTCCCTGATTACAGCTCCCATCTAAACCAAGATCGGGAGTTTTTCGGCTATGCCGACTTCCTGAAAAATATTTGCTTATTTTTTAAGTATGTGCAATATTTGAGTGGCAACATAAAATGGAATTGGTAACATGACTAGAAAACGAATTGCTTTGAGTGTTCCTCCTGAAATGGATGACGTTTTAGATCGTATTTCAGTTTTAACACAACAGCCAAAGACCAAGATAATTTTAGAATTATTGGAAGAATTTGTTCCTGTGCTTCAACAGACATTAGATGCTTTGGAGCAGATTCAAGAAAACAAAGAAAACGCTGTGAATATTGCAAAACAGTTTGCGCATGAAATGCTGCTAGATGGTAACCAAAAGCTAGGGCAAATGGCTGTCGAGGTTAAAAACCTTAAATAATGAAAAAGCCCTGAGAACTGCAATTCTCAAGGCTTTGGAATCCTGTAGTTGTACGGCAACAGTTAGGAGTAACTCTATTGTACGGTAACCATGACGTATGTCAAATAGCTGATAGGTCAGCACATCGCCAGTCGGCTGAGGGCTCGCAAGCGATGGGATGGGATGACCTTCCAGCGCATTTAAAACCTCATAAGGGAATTGATGGGGGTTTCCTAGGTATATATACGAAATCTCAGGCCACTTTTAAAAATACGGGTGTTGAACGTCTTCATAATTTCATTTTACAAGACCAAGCCTGCAAACTTTTACCTAAACATCGTGTTTGTAATTGTCTAAAAAAACGAATAGATAAAACTAAAGATCGCCTTGTTAAATACAATGTAGAACGAAAAAAAGCACACTGGTCTAATATGCAACGATGCGGTTGTCTTTGGATTGATCCTGTTTGTGCTAAACAAATTACAGAAGGTCGACGTTCTGAGCTTTCTTCTGCTATTGATCGTTGGAAAAAAGAATTTTTAGGCGGTTGCCTGCTTCTTACTCTTACTTTCTCTCATTCCCTTAATATGCCTCTTAAAGCTTCTCTTTTAGGGCTTAGGGATGCTTATGCTCGTTTTGTTGCTCATAGACGTGTAAAAGAGATTTTTAAGGCTATAGGCGTTGAAAATAAGATTAAAGGGCTAGAAATTTTATGGGGTCAAAATGGTTGGCATCCACATAATCATATTTTACTTTTAACTAAATATACCGTTTTAGGATTTGAGTCTTATAGAAATGAATTGGCTCGTATCTGGATTAGCTCATGTCTTAAAGCAGGTCTTCGTTCTCCAAGTATGGAACATGGTTTAGATATTCGTGATGGATCACATGCTGATGAATACATCAGTAAATATGGTTTACCGGATCAAAATAAATGGGGTCTTCCTGAAGAAATTACTAAAGGGCATATGAAGAAAGGTCGTAATGGTGGTTTTACTCCTTTCGATCTTCTCCAGTTATCTATCGAAGATAAGCCTTTATACGGTGATAAATTGCCCTCTAAATTATTTCAGGAATTTGCTTTTTCGATTAAAGGTTCTTCTCAACTTGTTTGGGGTCGTGGTCTTAAAAAATTACTTTGTGTTGAAGAAAAAACAGATCAGGAACTAGCAGAAGAAACAGAAAAAAATGCAATTGAA
>NZ_JAMXXP010000072.1 GCF_024129355.1 Acinetobacter lwoffii
TTGATTGATCGAAATTATTTTCATTGATTGATGGTAGAAATTACTCGAAGTTTATTTGAGAAATATTTGTCAGAAAATTGATGAGCCAAGATTGGTGCCCTTTAAAGGTACTACTGATTTTAAACTGAAGAGTTTGATCATGGCTCAGATTGAACGCTGGCGGCAGGCTTAACACATGCAAGTCGAGCGGGGAAAGGTAGCTTGCTACTTAACCTAGCGGCGGACGGGTGAGTAATGCTTAGGAATCTGCCTATTAGTGGGGGACAACATCTCGAAAGGGATGCTAATACCGCATACGTCCTACGGGAGAAAGCAGGGGACCTTCGGGCCTTGCGCTAATAGATGAGCCTAAGTCGGATTAGCTAGTTGGTGGGGTAAAGGCCTACCAAGGCGACGATCTGTAGCGGGTCTGAGAGGATGATCCGCCACACTGGGACTGAGACACGGCCCAGACTCCTACGGGAGGCAGCAGTGGGGAATATTGGACAATGGGGGGAACCCTGATCCAGCCATGCCGCGTGTGTGAAGAAGGCCTTTTGGTTGTAAAGCACTTTAAGCGAGGAGGAGGCTACCGAGATTAATACTCTTGGATAGTGGACGTTACTCGCAGAATAAGCACCGGCTAACTCTGTGCCAGCAGCCGCGGTAATACAGAGGGTGCAAGCGTTAATCGGATTTACTGGGCGTAAAGCGCGCGTAGGTGGCCAATTAAGTCAAATGTGAAATCCCCGAGCTTAACTTGGGAATTGCATTCGATACTGGTTGGCTAGAGTATGGGAGAGGATGGTAGAATTCCAGGTGTAGCGGTGAAATGCGTAGAGATCTGGAGGAATACCGATGGCGAAGGCAGCCATCTGGCCTAATACTGACACTGAGGTGCGAAAGCATGGGGAGCAAACAGGATTAGATACCCTGGTAGTCCATGCCGTAAACGATGTCTACTAGCCGTTGGGGCCTTTGAGGCTTTAGTGGCGCAGCTAACGCGATAAGTAGACCGCCTGGGGAGTACGGTCGCAAGACTAAAACTCAAATGAATTGACGGGGGCCCGCACAAGCGGTGGAGCATGTGGTTTAATTCGATGCAACGCGAAGAACCTTACCTGGTCTTGACATAGTAAGAACTTTCCAGAGATGGATTGGTGCCTTCGGGAACTTACATACAGGTGCTGCATGGCTGTCGTCAGCTCGTGTCGTGAGATGTTGGGTTAAGTCCCGCAACGAGCGCAACCCTTTTCCTTATTTGCCAGCGGGTTAAGCCGGGAACTTTAAGGATACTGCCAGTGACAAACTGGAGGAAGGCGGGGACGACGTCAAGTCATCATGGCCCTTACGACCAGGGCTACACACGTGCTACAATGGTCGGTACAAAGGGTTGCTACCTCGCGAGAGGATGCTAATCTCAAAAAGCCGATCGTAGTCCGGATTGGAGTCTGCAACTCGACTCCATGAAGTCGGAATCGCTAGTAATCGCGGATCAGAATGCCGCGGTGAATACGTTCCCGGGCCTTGTACACACCGCCCGTCACACCATGGGAGTTTGTTGCACCAGAAGTAGGTAGTCTAACCTTAGGGGGGACGCTTACCACGGTGTGGCAGATGACTGGGGTGAAGTCGTAACAAGGTAGCCGTAGGGGAACCTGCGGCTGGATCACCTCCTTAACGAAAGATTGACGATTGGTAAGAATCCACAACAAGTTGTTCTTCATACGATGTATCTGAGGGTCTGTAGCTCAGTTGGTTAGAGCACACGCTTGATAAGCGTGGGGTCACAAGTTCAAGTCTTGTCAGACCCACCACTACTGACGAAGTACGGAAAATCAGAAACATTGACTTATTGATAAGCTGGGGACTTAGCTTAGTTGGTAGAGCGCCTGCTTTGCACGCAGGAGGTCAGGAGTTCGACTCTCCTAGTCTCCACCATACATTCCTACGGAATGTATAAAGACAAAAGCTAATAAATAGACAATCAGTTGATTGTTAGTTTAGTCCTTAAGCGATCAAGTGATGAGATCCTAGAGATTAACAAGTACAAGCGTTATGATACGCGCACTTGATAATCTCTGTGATTTATCACAGTTTCCTGACCTGACGAAGGCTGGAAAAATCATTAACAGAATATATTTGAGTTGAAATAATTTGTTCA
>NZ_JAMXXP010000073.1 GCF_024129355.1 Acinetobacter lwoffii
ATTTTATATCCAGTCCATGGTGATAAAAACCATCATAAACCAGACATTTTTATTGGTGAGAATATAGACACTTTAAATGGGTTCTAACAAGTCGACTTCGCATAACCTCCATTATGTTAAATGGGGGAATCTTTGGCTTTAGAAAGGAGTGCTAAGCATAAAGAAATAAAAATCATACCTATCCAGCCAATGGGAGTTAACTTTTCTCCAACTAATGCTATTGCCAATATTGCAGCAACTAAAGGCTCAAACAAAGTTAAAGTAATTGCTTTACTTGCTGGAACAGTTTTTAAACCATAGCCAAATAATACATATCCTAAAAACATTGGAATAAGCATCATGTAGCCTACGACATAAATATTTATATTCTGTTCAAATAAATTTGAGCCAGTAAAGAATAAAGTAGGCAACAATAAAAGCGATGCGAAACCAAAAATCAGCCCCATAGAGGCTTTTGAATCTATTCCCCGATCTATAAGTTTTTTAGCTGCCCAGGAATATAAGGCATAGGTTAGTCCAGCAACAGCACCTAAAATGATTCCTAAAATTTGTCCATTATTTGTTATTTTATCTGAGGTTGTCGGTGAGTGTGACTCACCTATAGATAAAAAAATTACACCCATAATTCCCAAGATAAAACTAATAAACCAAATCATAGAAAGTTTTTTTTGATCAAAAAAACGTTCTAAAAGTGCTGTAAATAAAGGGGCAGTACCAATTGAAACAACAGTACCAATAGTTACCCCAGCTAAATGCATAGAAGAATAAAATGCCAAAGGATAAATAAAGACAGAAACGACTCCTGTTATCAGAATAACAAGATTAGAATTTATGTGAATTAAATTCTTTTTAATACTTTTTCGGGCTAAAAGTGCTTGTAAAAGACCACCACCACCCATAGCGGCAGCACCGATAGCAAGAGGACTGAGATTTGGAGCAAACGTAGCAGCTGTACCTGTAGTTCCCCAAAGAAAAGCAGCTAAAAGAACAGCAATAAATCCGTAATTAGAAGCATTAGGAAGCATATTACTCATACAACTTCTTGCTCTAAAATATTAAGGACGATTCTTTTTGCAGCTTGAATTTTATGACTTGAGCCTTCTAAACCTGCTCTAGCAATGGATCCTTCTAGAATAAAAGATAGCATTAAAGCTATTTTTTGAACTTTATCTTGATTTGGAAAAATCTCAGAAAGCTGATTAGAAATAATGTTTTCAATTTCATCTTTATGCAATTTAATAGCCCATCTTTCAGGACTATTCGCTGGAAATTCAGCAGCTGCATTTAATAGACCACATCCTCGAAAACCCTTTTCATAAGCAAATTCAGCATGATCTTGATAGGCATCAAAAACTGCTAATATTTTATCTAAAGGAGTATGTGCTTCCTTACTTCTAATGGCATATAAATCAAGCCACTCTTGATGTCTAGCCTCAATATAAGAGTTAACTATATGAGATTTAGCAGGGAAATTATTATATAAGGACATTTTTGCAACTTTTGCCTTTTCTGTAATGGCATTAATTCCAGTGTTATTTATGCCATCGTTATAAAATAGGATCGAGGCTGCTTCTAAAATTCGTTGCTTGGCAGTTTTCATAAGGTTTAATTTAGGTAGACCGATATACCTAATATATAAGATGAGAACAGAATATTCAATTTTTAAGCTTCCCTACAATTAACATAATACACCTTATACGAAATGTATGTGTTAGAACCCATTTAAAGTGTCTATATTCTCACCAATAAAAATGTCTGGTTTATGATGGTTTTTATCACCATGGACTGGATATAAAATAT
>NZ_JAMXXP010000074.1 GCF_024129355.1 Acinetobacter lwoffii
AATAGACGGAAACGATTTGGTCTAAGAATGAATTTAATTGCTGGAATGGTGAATTGGATGCTCTTAAATTAACTTTCGCAAGAGATCTATTAATAAATTTATATACTCTAGCTTTATTCGATCCGAATATTCAAAATGATGCCCTAATTCCCCATACTCATTATCAAATACCAACTTTAAACTTAAATCATTTCTTTTTTTGATCTCTATACAGTGTTCTTCAAACTCATTTAGCCTTTCATTATCATAAAGATCTATAGGATCTAAATTTTTTAGTAACTCCTTTTCCCACTCATCAATATCTGTCCTTTCTTTAATTTCAGAAATATATTTTTTTAATTGAATGATAACATTGCTAAATGAATTACTAAGAAATGAAAAAGCCATACTAAACCAATTTTTATAATTAAATAATGGTAATTTTCTTATAAATCAAAAACTAAAGCAATATCAATAATCATTAAACTATCTTTGATGGGATATTCATTCACACCTTTTTTACAATTCATCCATATAGAATTTTCAATGAAATTTTTATGATGTTTCTTTATCAGGAAGAAATTTAGGTAGGCATTCTGAACCTTTTTTCGTGTTCATCATCGATAAACATTTTAGGTCGTTCGTTTCCCTACAGGGAGTTTAATGAAACATTTTGAATGTGCCGTCTGCAAGCAACAGCTGTTTTTTTACAAATCAGTTTGTGATCACTGTCTGTCACCGATCGGTTATATCGCTTCGGAAAAAGAGCTATGCGCATTCGAAAAACAGAGTGCTGAGCGATGGGTTCCAATCGCCAAAAACTACCAGCATGCCAGTTATAAACCCTGTCACAATTATGTAAATTATCAGGTATGCAACTGGATGATTCCCAGCGATGAAGATGAGGAATTTTGTGAATCCTGTCAGTTGACCCATGTCATTCCTGATTTGGAAAATTCTGAGAACCTGATTTACTGGTTTCGACTGGAAGAAGCCAAACGTCGATTCCTGTATTTGGCCCAGCGCATGAACATGATGCCACGCCCTAAAAAGTCTGAAGATGATCCATTTGGTCTGCGTTTTGATTTTCTCCTGCCCCAAGAAGATAAGCCTGTTTTAATTGGTCATGCCAATGGGGTCATTACCCTAAATGCAATTGAAGCAGATGTAGTTTATCGGGAAACTACACGTGTAAATATGGGTGAAAACTACCGGACTTTATTAGGTCATTTTCGCCATGAAAGCGGCCATTATTATTTTGCGCTCATGCAACATATGCATCCGGAATTGCTAGATGAATTCCGTCAGTATTTTGGCGATGAGCGGCAAGACTACAGCAAGGCACTTGAACGCCATTATAACGAAGGCGCACCAATCAACTGGCAGGAAAAGTATATCAGTGCTTATGCCACCGCCCATCCCTGGGAAGACTGGGCAGAAACCTGGGCACATTATCTGCATATGATGGAAACACTGGAAACTGCCTACTATGGTGGTATGCGTGTCGAAGGAAATGGCAGCTATCTGGCCAGTATGGATTTTAAAGAATGCCCGATTGGTGGACAGGATTTTGAACATATTCTGGAAAACTGGGTTACCTTGACCTTTAATCTGAATGCCTTAAACCGTTGTATGGGTCTGGAAGATGCCTACCCCTTCAAACTGAGCGAAGCAGTTAAAGACAAGTTACGATTTATTCACCGGCATGTGCTGGAAAAAGTTTTTAAATAGGGTCTGTTGACATTTACTGTTCATAATTAACCCTATAAAGGTAGCCATAAAAATATACAGGCTAAAGCAACAGAACTTTGATAATT
>NZ_JAMXXP010000075.1 GCF_024129355.1 Acinetobacter lwoffii
TTGGATTAAATTCTATTCCTAGATAGCATTCGTGTTGACTCATCTCTCCAAAAAACTTTGGTTTTGTTTTCTTATGGTTTTTGCCATAGGATGGAGTAGTGTGTCTGTTGCATCAGTAAAGATAATGCATATCAATATGCAAACTGAAATGAGCCAAGATCATTGTTTAGATCAAGCACAGCAAGTCACTCAACATGGTATTAATCACGAAGTACAGACGAATACCGATTGCCATAATCATTTAGCTATTAATCAGAATATAGATCACAAAAAGTGTCAGGAATGTTCTAGCTTATCCTGCCAGACACAGATCTCATGTCTTCATTCTTTGCAAAGCTCGCTAGATCCCCTAGATACCTTCTATTCTATAGATCAGCCTAATTTTTATTACCTCAACCAATATCTAAATGGGTATTGGCAAGAAATTTCACGTCCTCCTAAAACTTAACCAATTTTTTTTAAAATTTATTTATTTTTCAAAAATTAAGGTTAAGTTATGTCTCATAAAATTAGTTCGTACCTATTAGCAGGTATTTGTTTTGCATCGTCGCCTTTGGTTTTTGCCGAAGTGCGTGAATATCAGCTTGTTATTGATGAAGCAGTGGTCAGCCCAACTGGAAAGCCTGTAAAGCGCATTACCGTAAATGGTCAATTTCCTGCGCCTTTGCTTGAGTTTGAAGAGGGTGATGAAGCCATCATTCGCGTGAAAAATAATTTAAAAAACCAAGATTCTTCTATTCATTGGCACGGACTGTTGTTGCCGGGCATTATGGATGGTGTACCAGGATTTAATGGTTTTAACGGTATTAAGCCTCAAAGCGAGTATGTTTATAAATTCAAGATTCGCCAAAGCGGGACTTATTGGTATCACGCTCATTCTAAAGGACAGGAACAAGACGGCTTATATGGTTCTTTTGTGATTTATCCAAAAGGTAAAACACCATTGGCAGCACATGAAAAAGCTGAACGTGACTATGTGGTGATGTTGTCAGATTTTCATGAAAAAACCAGTGATCAAATTCAGAAAGATCTTAAAATTTCAGCTGAATATTATCAAGATCAGCGTGAAACCTTGGGTGATGTTTGGAAGCAGGTTAAACGTGATGGCATAAAAGCGACATGGTCTGACCGCAAAATGTGGAATCAGATGCGTATGCTAAAAACCGACATGTCGGATGTTACAGGTTATACCTTCCTCATTAATGGCAAAACACCTGAACAAAATTGGACAGGAATGTTTAAACCGAATGAAAAAATTCGCCTACGTTTTGTGAATGCATCTGCGATGTCTTTCTACGATGTCCGTATTCCTAACTTGAAAATGACTGTGGTTAGTGCTGATGGTCAGCCTGTGAAACCCATTTCTGTAGATGAATTCCGTATTGGTACGGCTGAAACTTATGATGTGATTGTGGAGCCAAAAGGTGGACATTATCAAATTGAAGCTGAGTCAATTGACCGTTCAGGTTATGCGATTGGTAC
>NZ_JAMXXP010000076.1 GCF_024129355.1 Acinetobacter lwoffii
ATGTACCAGATGAGCTATTAGATCTATCAGATATTCCTGAAATTACAGACTGAAGTAATGCTATTCGTCATGGGCAATTTTATTGTCCAGTAAAGCAACAAACCTCTGTTCGTCTTGATGCTGATGTACTTGCATGGTTAAAAGCACAAGGGAAAGGCTATCAGACACGCATGAATAAAATTCTGCGTGAAGCAATGTTAAAAGATTTAAAAAATCATTAATAAAAATGGGAGTTTAAGCTCCCATTTTTGATTTTCTAAAAACTTTAGGAAAATTTAAATTAATCTATAATTAGAATAGATTTTTTGATTAATTTCCTCTAATAAATTATTAGCTAGAATAATTTTTTCAGGGCTGTCTAAGCCGTCACAACGAAAAATAAAACTTGAATTTGCTTTCTCAACCGAAATCACATTCAGCCCAACAAAGTATTCATCCAGCTTTTTTAATTCAGAATGGCTAGGTTTGTGCAACAAAGCCATTTGGAGTTAGAAAAGTTCCGAATCCTGATCGGGATTTTTTTAGAAAATTTTTGGCAGTTTCTAAGAATATTGGATCATTTTTTGGTTTTTTTCTTATGGAAAAACCAAGCATGCAGATTTTTTGATTAAAGAAAGAGTGCAGTATTTCTATTTGAAGCTGCAATCTTTGACGCAATTTTGAGTTTAGTGAAGTTTGAATCAGACATTTTTTCTCAATACATGACGATCTCTAATCTTAACTTCAATTAAATGCTCAAATAAAAGAGTAATTATAAATGAGTCCTTGCGATTTAAGTTATTCATCGTCTTTGTGATGATCATTATCTAATAGCTTACAAGTAAAAATTATTGCTAATATGACTAGGCTAGAAGAAATACCAGCATATAAGTTGGCTAAAGTTCCACCAAAAACAACAATATCTTCTAAAAACAAGATGACTATAACTATAATAGATACATGTAATATAATAACTTTTAGATCATGAAACTTATTAATTGATAGTGTCTTAAGAAAAGAACTATTGTCAAAAATAGCTTGTTGAATAAATAATTTATAAAAACCTGCTGAAATTAAATGAAATGTAATAGCAATTAACGAGACATCGAGGATTTTTAAAAATTTAACAACAACTATTTTTACTTCAAAATTAGTTGCATATATATTTTTTATAATAAAAATTATTGCATCAATTAGAAGATATATAGTTGATAAATATAAAAAAATAGAAGATATTATGCAATTTATAATAACTATAATAACTAAAAATCTACTCTTTTCAAAAAAATTTTGTAGCACTTGATAACATCCCTTAAAATGAGGCTTTGTTGCATAAATATGTAAGCATCTGATTTAAATAAATTTAATTTTGGATCAAAAAATAATCAAAACTTTTAAAATCATATAGTTATGA
>NZ_JAMXXP010000077.1 GCF_024129355.1 Acinetobacter lwoffii
TGGTGGTGATCATTCAGGAATGGATCATTCGAAAATGAACCATGGCGATATGAAAGGCACGGATCATTCACAGCATAGCGCAGTAAAACCGACTATGGAAGATATGGGACATGGTGGTGGTGATCATTCAGGAATGGATCATTCGAAAATGAACCATGGCGATATGAAAGGCACGGATCATTCACAGCATAGCGCAGTAAAACCGCAAAAAAATGATCAAGTGGTTTATGGTTGGGCAAATGCCTCTACACCTGCAGGTAATAAAGCCTTGCAATATAGCGATTTAAAATCATTAGAGCCGCAAAAAGATACTCGTGAAGCCAGCAGTGAATTGGTCGTGCGTTTGGGCGGTACTATGGAACGTTATATTTGGACCATTAACGGTAAAAAATTTAGTGATGCTGAGCCGTTAAAAGTGAAATATGGCGAGCGTATCCGTATCAAATTTATTAATGACAGTATGATGGCGCACCCGATGCATTTACACGGTATGTTTATGCAGTTGGAGAATGGTCAAGAGTCGGTAGATATGCCAAATAAACACACATTGATCGTACCACCGGGTAAAACAGTTACGGCTTTATTAACTGCGGATGAATTGGGTGAATGGGCAATCCATTGTCATTTGTTGTATCACATGAGTGCGGGGATGATGAACAAGTTAATCGTGGCGAATGTTAGCGATGAACAAGTATCTACAATGCCAATTCAAGGTACAAATTCGACTCAAACTCAACAAGTAACTGAGCAAAAAGGAGCTGAACATGCACATCACTAATTTTGTATTGAAAGCGATTTTTTCTGTTGCGGTATTGAGTTTAACGACCTTAAGTGTGGCGCACGAAGGGCATCATTCAACTACTCAGAATAATGGGAAAAATATGCCATCAATGAATCATCAAGCCATGTCTGAGATGAATCATTCACAACATTCTGCACAAGAGCATGCACAACACATGCAGATGATGGGGAAAATGAACCATGGTCAGATGAATCATGCACAACATCAGGCAACATCTACGGTTAATCATTTACATCATGTACCAGATGCGAATACTCAGCAGAGTTCGCATTATGATCATCGCTCAGAACACGGTGCGCAAATTTATGCGATTACGACGGTGGATAATAAGTGGTTTGTCAATGAAGATGGCACAGGCGGTTTAAAGTCAGAGTTTGAAACCCGTATTGGCACAGATGAAAATAAGGTTTTTATTAAAGTTCATGCCGATAAAGAAGAATCGCATGATGCACATTATGATGCCAAACTTTTATATAGCCGTATGATTTCAGACTTTTGGGATGCACAGAT
>NZ_JAMXXP010000078.1 GCF_024129355.1 Acinetobacter lwoffii
CTTGTATCTTGATTGATATAGTGATTAGCTACCACTATACGCAAATTGTAGAGTTTGGAGTGCTGCTAAAATCTTAAATTTGAACCTGAGATAAAACCTACAATTTGCCCTTATCCCTCATACAACTCTGAACGGTAACTAAGCACTTTGATGCTGTATTCACAAGGTAAGATGATGGTTAATGGGATAAAAATCATAGCTTAAACTCAAGGAATATCACCATGATTATGCTAGGTATTGATGTCAGTAAAACCAAAATAGATTGTTGCATTTTCCCTCAAGGTTTGACTGGAAAAAGAAAAAATAAAATATTTACTAATACAGAAAGTGGCTTTGGCAGTCTGCTCAAATGGCTCATCACTCTTAAAATTGAACCTGATCAAGTGACAGCAATCATGGAAGCGACTTCGGTTTATCATGAGAATTTGGGATATTATCTATATGATGCAGGTGTAAAGGTTTGTGTGGCTAATCCTTCACGAGTAAGAGCCTTTGCCAAAGGCATGTCCATGCTAAATAAAACGGATAAAGCTGATAGTGAAGCTCTTTCACGTTATGGTTACACCGCAAAGTTAATCATATGGCAGCCTGAACCTGAAAATGTCAGATTATTAAAAGCTTTACTAGGCAGACGAGATGTCTATCTAGGTAGTCTATTGCAGGAAAAGAATCGACTTGAAAAGGCGCAGTCCACTCATACCTCCGTTGTTGTGATTAAATTACTTGAAGAGAATATTGAGTATTTAAATCAGCAACTTGAACATATTGATAAGTTAATAAATAATCACATAGATCAAGATCCAACATTGAAACAGGATTTGAAATTACTGCAAACTATTCCTTCAATCGGTGAACGATCAGGCTTATTACTGTTGGGGTTATTTCATTCGCACAAGTTTGAAAAAGCAAGTCAAGCTGCTGCATATGTAGGTTTGGTTCCAGTACATCAGTTGTCTGGCAGTTCAGTCAACAAGCAAAGTCACTTATCAAAAGCAGGTGACAGTAAAATACGCTCAGTATTGTATATGTCAGCATTAACAGCGATTAAATATAATCCACACATTGAAGCTTTATATCAACGATTATTAAGCCAGGGTAAAAATAAAATGTGTGCTTTAGGTGCTGCAATGCGCAAGCTTATACATCTGTGTTATGGCGTTTTAAAACATCAGACTGCCTATCAAAGAGATTATTTATTGGTCGAATAATCTCAAAACCTGATTGACTACCAAGACGGTATCTC
>NZ_JAMXXP010000079.1 GCF_024129355.1 Acinetobacter lwoffii
ACTGTACGACCGCCTTCACGGATCGCAAAACGTAGACCTGGGTCCATTGCGATCGGGTGGATTAGCTCTACTGACATCTCAACGTTGTCACCAGGCATAACCATTTCCACGCCTTCTTTAAGCGCGATCGCACCAGTTACGTCCGTAGTACGGAAGTAGAACTGTGGACGGTAACCGTTAAGGAATGGAGTGTGACGACCACCTTCTTCTTTAGAAAGTACGTATACTTCCGCATCGAATTTAGTGTGTGGCTTGATCGCACCTGGTTTAGTCAATACTTGACCACGTTGTACGTCTTCACGCTTAGTACCACGAAGAAGAACACCACAGTTCTCGCCCGCACGACCTTCGTCAAGAAGTTTACGGAACATTTCTACGCCGGTTACTGTAGTAGTTTGAGTATCACGGATACCAACGATTTCTACAGACTCACCTACTTTAACGATACCAGTCTCTACACGGCCAGTTACTACTGTACCACGACCAGAGATTGAGAATACGTCTTCAATTGGCATAAGGAATGGAAGGTCAATTGCACGCTCTGGCTCTGGAATGTAAGAGTCAAGTGCTTCAACAAGCGCAACTACCGCTGGCTCGCCGTATTGGCTGTCATCACCGTTAAGCGCAAGAAGAGCAGAACCACGGATCACTGGAGTGTCATCACCCGGGAAGTCGTAAGTAGAAAGAAGTTCACGAACTTCCATTTCAACTAGTTCAAGAAGCTCTTCATCGTCTACAAGGTCGCATTTGTTCAAGAATACAACGATGTAAGGTACACCTACCTGACGAGAAAGCAGGATGTGTTCACGAGTCTGTGGCATAGGACCATCAGTCGCAGCACATACAAGGATCGCACCATCCATCTGAGCAGCACCAGTAATCATGTTTTTAACATAATCGGCGTGGCCCGGGCAGTCTACGTGAGCGTAGTGACGAGTTGGAGAATCGTATTCTACGTGTGAAGTATTAATTGTAATACCACGTGCTTTTTCTTCTGGTGCAGAGTCGATTGCAGCGTAGTCTTTCGCTTCGCCACCGAATTTCTTCGCACATACAGTTGCAATTGCAGCTGTTAAAGTTGTTTTACCATGGTCAACGTGACCAATTGTGCCCACGTTAACGTGTGGCTTATTACGTTCAAACTTAGCCTTAGCCATG
>NZ_JAMXXP010000080.1 GCF_024129355.1 Acinetobacter lwoffii
GACTATAAGCAATTTTTTATTTTAGCTAAAGATGTAAGGTTTGATCCAAATTTAGCTCAACTAGAAGCAATCTTTCAAGGAAATTTAACTCTTCATAATAATTGCTTATCTATCATAGTAAGAGGTGATAGAGAAACTATGCATACTCTAGTCATACCTAAACAATATGAGGTCTTTTTCGATAATTATAATAAGGTGATAGGTCTAAAAAATATTAAATCAAAAGAGCTTTATAGATTAGGTGAGTCTTTACAATTTTCAGGAATAGCTTTTGATGATGAAAAAATGAAGTTAGGTGAAAAGCTACCTGATTACTGTCCTCCAAGATTCGCTTTACCTGGAAGTATTGAAAAATTAAAAAAATAACTTATTCGTCATTTTAAATCTACAGGCTTAATATTACTTCATAAAGAACAAGGCTTAGTTCTCGTTCTTTATGGATGATTTTTCAAATCATTCAACATAGCATCACGCAGAATTTTGTTCATTCGTGTCTGATAGCCTTTACCTTGAGCCTTTAACCACTGCATAACATCGGCATCAATGCGAACAGTTGTCACTTGTTTAGTTGGCTTATAAAACGGATTTTGAACTGCATTTTTCCAAAAGCTTTCATCAAGTTCAGGAATATCCGAAAAGTCTATTTCACTGTCTGGGCATTTAGCCAGGGCTTCGAGTCTTGCCTTTTGTTCTTCAGACAAAACAGGAGACTTATTCAAATCCATTTTGTAGGTAACGATTTTGCTCATATTGTTTCCTCTCTTTTTTCTCTGCCTGTCGTGCGGAAATAATACGGATATGATCAATCCCATTATGATCTTGTACAGTATGAGCCACTAATAAAACTGTTTGGCCGTGTACGAGACCTATCGCTTGCCAACGATATTCACCATTTTCAAAGCGATCCTGTTTGAAGACGGCATAAGCATCATAAAAAACCAATGTTGCATCTTCAAAAGCTACACCATGTTTTTTGAGGTTTGTATCTGCTTTATGCTCATCCCATGAAAACTCAATTTCCATAGTTGCATCGCTTTTTGTTAATATAAAAATGTTAATACAAAATTGTAAATTTTGCAAAGTTCTTCCATTTTTTATTGGCAAAAGCTTACAGAATCGAACATAAAAAAGCCGACTTGTTTCAAAATC
>NZ_JAMXXP010000081.1 GCF_024129355.1 Acinetobacter lwoffii
ATTTTTTTAAGAAACAGATAAGCCAGCAGAGCGTAGACTAGGGCATAGATCAGCAGCATTAATCCAGCTTGCAGTGAAATATGCAATGGACTACCAATCACCCATTGTTCAGTTTGTAATTTGGCATAGGGCGTGAACGGAATAATATTGGACCAAAACTGGGTGAATAGGGGCGCATTATTTAAAGGTAAAGTCACACCGGCAAAACTTAAAGATGAACCACCATAGACCGCAATGATGCCAAAAGATTTACTTAAATCTTTGGTTGCCAGAACCACTGCACTGCTTAAAAATGCATAAGCGCTATATAGCAGAAATTGTGCCGATAGAATCAGAGCGAGCGAGCCGGCAACAAACCAGCCGCGAATTTCAATCAGCCAGAACATCCAGATCCAGGTCCATAGACTAAAAATAGCCACATAGACCAGGTTCTTAGACAGTAATGCCATCCAGATGGATGAGTTGCTAATCCAGCTTGTTAAGGTCTGCCGCTTCAGTTCCTGACCGACGGAAAATGCCACACAACAACACAGCAGTAAATGCAGAATTGCCGGAATGACATAGAGTTCCAGATAGAATTCATAATTCAGCTGCGGATTATACAGCGGCGATATTTTGATATGCGGTGACGGTGCTTCGAGAGAGGGCAGCCGGTTGCCAAGATATTGCTGTCCGCTAAATTCAGCCAGTGCTTGCAGGGTACTGACCAGCATGGCAGAGGAGATGGTATTTCCGATACTGAAATAACTCTGGTTAAAGGCAATACTGATGTCAGCATCCTGGGCACGAACCAGACGTTGCTCGGCGCCGCTTGGAATATGGATATAACCCCAAATTTTATTTTGATTTAGCAGGCGCTCAATCTCAGCTGTTTGTTCCGACACTGTAGCAATTTTAAGAGTATGATTCAGGGCCACATGCTGATAAATGCTTTGACTCAGCGCACTCTGGTCTTGATCAATAATCGCAATCGGTAAATGATCCGGTTTCCCTTGAGCAAACATGCTGCTGAATAAAATAATCACCAGTGCAGGTGC
>NZ_JAMXXP010000082.1 GCF_024129355.1 Acinetobacter lwoffii
ATTTAGGTTCCAGCGCCGCGAGGTGTGAGAGTTCGAGTCTCTCCGTCCCCACCATCATATTAAAGCAAGGCAAATGCCTTGCTTTTTTATTACCTGAAATTTGAGATCGGTTTTTTTAGTACCAGATTTTGCTGTTATGCCTGATGAACATCAATGTGTTCTGGGCTTAAATTCTCCAACGAATGATCATACAAGGGCAGGGCTTTAATAAATGTCATTGTATTGCATGCAATAATTCATGCGATCTGCATATTCAATAATTTAAATGTCATATGAATCAGTTCCATGGTGTCTATCAATTTTATATATTGGTCTAAATAGATCGGTATTTGATCAATAGTGAATTAACTGACTAATTTTTGATATAAAAGTATTTAGCTTTTTGCAGAACTACTTGTGAATCAGGTCTGATCGCTATAATATACACAGCCATGGGGATATGGCGGAATTGGTAGACGCACTGTGTTCAGGTCGCAGCGCCTTCTGGGCGTGAGAGTTCGAGTCTCTCTATCCCCACCATCATATTAAAGCAAGGCGAGTGCCTTGCTTTTGTATTGCCTGAAATTTGGTAAAGCTGTTGTTATTTATGCGGTATTGTATTCTGATTTCAAGCACTGGTTCAGACATTATTTATCAATAATAGTTTCAGTATTCTGAATGCCTATGTTGATCAAGATTAGAAATTCATTTGAGTTTTAATTTAAAATGCTGGAATTGAATCGAAATGATTAAAAATAACGAATGGGCAGTCATATCCTAAAATGAATCAAATTTTCGGCAGAAATTTTATAAAAAATTAAAAAATAGAACTAACTGTTTATTTTATAGCGGAATAGATTGTGATTGCTTGTAAAATCGCTTGTCAATGTCGGTCTATCTCTATAATATACACAGCCATTGGGGACGTGGCGAAATTGGTAGACGCACTGGATTTAGGTTCCAGCGCCGCGAGGTGTGAGAGTTCGA
>NZ_JAMXXP010000083.1 GCF_024129355.1 Acinetobacter lwoffii
CTGGAAGGCCCGATTGAACTGGTGGCGACTTTGGATGGCTCTGACAAATCAGCCAAAATCCAGGAACTGGTGTCCGAAGTGGCTGCACTGTCTGACCTGGTCACTGCACGCTTTGACGGGACCAATGCACGTGCGCCAAGTTTCGGGATTGCAAAAGCTGGTGAGGAACCACGTGTATTCTTTGCAGGCTTGCCAATGGGTCATGAGTTTACCTCGCTGATTCTGGCATTGCTGCAAACTTCAGGTTATGCACCGAAAGTCTCTGATGAAGTACTGGCGAATATTAAAAGCCTGGGTGTTCAATCTAATTTCGATGTGTTCGTATCCTTAAGCTGCCATAACTGTCCGGATGTGGTTCAGGCACTCAACCTGATTGCCATTTATAACCCGGGGACCACAGCGACCATGATTGATGGGGCTTTCTTCCAGGAAGAAGTAGAAGAACGCAAAATCATGGCGGTTCCGATGGTGTTTCAGGACAACCAGCATATCGGTCAGGGTCGTATGACGCTGGAAGAAATCATTGCCAAGTTGGACAGCAATGCCGCTACCAAAGATGCGGAAAAGCTGAATGCCAAAGATGCCTTTGATGTCCTGGTGATCGGTGGTGGTCCTGCAGGGAATACTTCTGCGATCTATGCAGCACGTAAAGGCATTAAGACCGGGATCGTGGCGGAGCGCATGGGCGGTCAGGTCATGGATACCATGGACATTGAAAATTTTACTTCAGTGCAAAAGACCCAAGGTCCGAAGTTTGCAGCGGAAATGGAAGCCCACGTGCGTGAGTACGGGGTCGACATCATGAACCTGCAACGCGTGTCTGATATCAAAGGGGCTGATGAAACAGCCAATGGTCTGGTGGAAGTGACGTTAGAGAATGGTGCCAAACTGGAATCAAAAACCGTGATTCTGTC
>NZ_JAMXXP010000084.1 GCF_024129355.1 Acinetobacter lwoffii
TAGATCTCTTGCGAAAGTTAATTTAAGAGCATCCAATTCACCATTCCAGCAATTAAATTCATTCTTAGACCAAATCGTTTCCGTCTATTTCTATAGCGTTCTGTTAATATCCGAAAATGTTTAAGTTTGCCGTTGATATGTTCAATGGCTGTCCTACGCCGACTGATTTCTTGGTTGATCTTTTTTGCTATTTTGGGTAATGATAAATTCTTAGGTTTCTTGATTGGAATGAGTAACTTACTCTTAATCTGATGAAATCCTTTATAGGCTAAATCTGCCATGATACAAGGATAAATAATCATCTCCTTCAAATACTTACGCGCAATCGTCAGATCATGTTTTCTGCCACTTTCGACCTGTATACTTACAATTTTCTTTAGTCTTGGGTTAAAAATGACCTGTGTTTTTAGCGTATGTTTCTTCTTTTTACCACTATAGAATTTTCTTTGTTTTTTTGGGATGCTCAATCTGTGACTCAGTGACATCAACGATCACATAATCCCCCTCACTAAACTTTTGATTCCTTTTAGGCAATGCGAAAATCCGTGATTGAATCAGAGCATTTTCAACTTTTTGAATAGTACGATTCACATTGCTTTCAGCTAGGTTATAGTCAGCGGATAACTCAATTTGAGTTCTATAACAGCGTAAGTAATTTAAAGTTAACAACAATTGATCCTCTAAACACAACGAATGAGGTCTTCCAGATTTTTTCTTGGCAAGTTCAGCGTGTTGTAACACCGATACCATTTTTAAGAATAATGGACGAGGAACTCCAACGAGTCGTTTAAATTCCCCATCATTAAATCTAGTTAAATTTTCATATTTCATGGGGCTAGTATAAACAATTTTTTACTTTCGCAAGAGATCTA
>NZ_JAMXXP010000085.1 GCF_024129355.1 Acinetobacter lwoffii
TAGGGTGTGTCCTCATTTGGCTTTGCACCAAATAAATATACAGGCTATACGAATCATAGATTTATAATTGCGTGCCAGTTTATCAAATCGAGTTGCAATAGCACGGAAATGTTTTAATCTCGCAAAAGCATTTTCAACTAAATGTCTTAATTTATATAGATATTTATCAAATTCCTTATTCGATCTCTTACTGTTTGATCTCAATGGAATAATGGGAATCATATTCTTGTTCTTGGCATATATTCTAATGTGCTCAGCATCATACCCCTTATCAGCAATGAGATAAGTTGCCTCGTCTACCGTATCAATCAGTTGTTTTGCAACTTGACTGTCGTGGACGTCACCCCCAGTGATTTTAAAATCAATCGGTAATCCATTCGCGTCGGTTGCAAGATGTATTTTTGTTGTTCGTCCACCACGTGATTGTCCAATTGCTCTTTCGAAACCATGCCGAGCTCCACTTGCATGTTGATGCACGCGTATGTAACTTCCGTCAATGAATACCCATTCTTGATCCAAGACGCCTCGTAATCTAAAAAAAATTTATCCCACAATCCCTTGCTTGCCCAACGATTAAAGCGATTGTAAGCAGTTTGCCAAGGACAAAATTCTTGGGGAATATCACGCCATGTGGCGCCTGTACGCAGTTTCCATAAGATCGCTTCCATGATATTTCTACTATTCTTTGAACAGTAACAACCGTGTAATCGCATAGTATCTTGAATTTGCTGCCAGATATCATCGGTGAGAAGAGTACGTGCCATTGAAAAAATATAGAAATCAAAAGAGCTTAAAGGAGGATTTTAAGTATTTAAAACCAATTTTTCAAATGAGGACACGCCCTA
>NZ_JAMXXP010000086.1 GCF_024129355.1 Acinetobacter lwoffii
TTACTGTTCATAATTAACCCTATAAAGGTAGCCATAAAAATATACAGGCTAAAGCAACAGAACTTTGATAATTTCTTTTGAGCTTGTCATATCGAGTAGCTATTCCTCTAAATTGCTTTAATCTACAAAACATATTTTCAACTAAATGCCTGATTTTATATAAACACCAGTCCATATGGTCATTGTTCGATTGGCTATTTGTTTTCTTTGGTATATTCGCTTTAGTCCCTGTTTTCCTGATCTGTTCACGCAGTGGTTCTGAATCATAGCCTTTATCTGCACATACCACTTTTGTCTCTTTTAAATCTAATGTTGATATTAAATCAGGTGCAACTTTAACATCATGTGTGGTTCCATCGGTAATCATGAAATCAATAGGATTGCCATGTGCATCAACAATCAAATGTATTTTTGAGGAGTTTCCTCCTACACTTTTAGAAATAGATTGATTCGCTATGCCGGCAGAATGTTGATGAGCACGTACATGAGAGCCATCAATAAAAATCCACTCCATATCGGGGCATGAGGCTAGTAATTTGAATAATCTAAGTAACTTACCGCTGCTTGACCAACGATTAAAACGTTTGAAAATAGAGTTTGAATGACCAAAACAACAAGGAATATCTCGCCACGGACAGCCTGTTCTAATTCTATAGAGAATAGCTTCAATAAAATTGCGTAAATTTGAGTTGTGGTGAATGGATAAATTACGCAGAATAACTTTCAACTTTTGCCAGTGTTGATCTGTCAGCATGGTACGAGGCATAGCGAATAGTAAA
>NZ_JAMXXP010000087.1 GCF_024129355.1 Acinetobacter lwoffii
GCCTTATGAGTTTATTAATAACGATAACTTGTGAGATATCACAGCTATTATCTACTTCTGTTATCCAGGAATAATTGTTTTTTTCTAAAGGGTAAGATTGTCCCCCTCCATACGCTGCTTTATCACCCAGAAAATAAGTATCTGAATCTACTTTTAAACTATGAGTTTTACTATCCCAATTTACAGTTTTTGTGGCAAAAATTGGCAGAACTTTAGAGCCATCAGTATGTTGTAGGTATAAACATTTGCCTTCCCTAATAAGCTTAGCTTCACCATAACTTGCATTATCCGCTCCACCTGTGTATTTGATGCGTGGAATACTTACATTTGAATCAATTTTTTCTGTAATTGGGCTACAGGCTACAAGCGGACTGACTAAGAAAAATACAAATTTTTTCATATATTGAAACCTGTATGAGTATTTAATGCTAGGGTAATTAAAACAAACCATATCAGAATAATTTGGTCATGAATTGTATAAAAATTTATAAAAATAGGTAGGAGGAAAACATGAGCATGAAAATTCAGTTTTATATTTTAGGATTCAGTTTGTTTTTTCTAAATGGCTGTTTTTTCGATACTAATGAAATCAATAACAGCAACAATAAATCCAATATCGATCCATCAGTATCCGCTGAAAATACTAATATCAAACCTATGAAAAGCGACTATAAGCAATTTTTTATTTTAGCTAAAGATGTAAGGTTTGATCCAAATTTAGCTCAACTAGAAGCAATCTTTCAAGGAAATTTAACTC
>NZ_JAMXXP010000088.1 GCF_024129355.1 Acinetobacter lwoffii
GCCTTATGAGTTTATTAATAACGATAACTTGTGAGATATCACAGCTATTATCTACTTCTGTTATCCAGGAATAATTGTTTTTTTCTAAAGGATAAGATTCCCCCCCTCCATACGCTGCTTTATCACCCACATAATAAGTGTCTGAATCTACTTTTAGACTATGAGTTTTATTATCCCAATTTATAGTTTTCGTAGCAAAAATTGGCAGAACTTTAGAGCCATCAGTATGTTGTAGGTATAAACATTTGCCTTCCCTAATAAGCTTAGCTTCACTATAACTTGCATTATCCGCTCCACCTGTGTATTGGATGCGTGGAATACTTACATTTGAATCAATTTTTTCTGTAATTGGACTACAGGCTACAAGCGGACTGACTAGGAAAAATACAAATTTTTTCATATATTGAAACCTGTATGAGTATTTAATGCCATGGTAATTAAAGCAAACCATATCAGAATAATTTGGTCATGAATTGTATAAAAATTTATAAAAATAGGTAGAAGGAAAACATGAGCATGAAAATTCAGTCTTATATTTTAGTATTCAGTTTGTTTTTTCTAAATGGCTGTTTTTTCGATACTAATGAAATCAGTAACAGCAACAATAAATCCAATATCGATCCATCAGTATCCGCTGAAAATACTAATATCAAACCTCTGAAAAGTGACTATAAGCAATTTTTTATTTTAGCTAAAGATGTAAGGTTTGATCCAAATTTAGCTCAACTAGAAGCAATCTTTCAAGGAAATTTAACTC
>NZ_JAMXXP010000089.1 GCF_024129355.1 Acinetobacter lwoffii
AAATTCCAGTTTCCTGCTGGCAGCATTGTAGTTTTTGATAAAGGCTATGTCGATTACCAATGGTATGCAAATCTGACTGCTCAAAACATTGGATTTGTCACACGTTTTAGGCCTAAATCTGTGTATCAGGTGATCCAGCAACATCCAGTGCTTGAATCCAAAGGTATTCTAAAAGATGAAACCATTCAGCTGAATAGCGCACATGCCCTAAAAAGAAAAGCCCCAGTGTTAAGAAGAATTGAATATAGAGATCAGCAAAGTGGCAAGCACTTTAGCTTTCTCAGCAATAACTTTCATTTAGCCGCCTCCACCATTGCGGCGATTTATAAAGATCGTTGGAAAGTTGAGCTGTTCTTTAAGGCGATTAAGCAGAATCTCAAATTAAAAGCGTTTCTAGGCCGCAGCAGGAACGCAATTCAGACACAAATCTGGATTGCGATGATCGCCTATTTATTGGTGAGTTTCGCTCAACATTTAGGAAAAACAGGTTGGACAGTTCAACGTTTACTCAGAATAATTCAAGTGAATTTGTTTGAAAGAAGAACTTTAAAAGCTTTATTTTCACCCGATAAAATACCCATAAAACAAGAGGAAGCTCAAATGAGCTTCCTCTTGTGAAAAATTGTGGGACAGCAATG
>NZ_JAMXXP010000090.1 GCF_024129355.1 Acinetobacter lwoffii
TGGTGGGGACGGAGAGACTCGAACTCTCACACCTCGCGGCGCTGGAACCTAAATCCAGTGCGTCTACCAATTTCGCCACGTCCCCATCAGGGTACCAACTTAACGTTGGATTTCTTTCAAACTTTGGCAGAGGATCAAGGATTCGAACCTTGACGAACGGTTTTGGAGACCGTCATGCTACCATTACACCAATCCTCTACTTCCACCCAATATCCAGTTACTCAAATATTGATTGGTGGGGACGGAGAGACTCGAACTCTCACACCTCGCGGCGCTGGAACCTAAATCCAGTGCGTCTACCAATTTCGCCACGTCCCCATCAGGGTACCAACTTAACGTTGGATTTCTTTCAAACTTTGGCAGAGGATCAAGGATTCGAACCTTGACGAACGGTTTTGGAGACCGTCATGCTACCATTACACCAATCCTCTACTTCCACCCAATATCCAGTTACTCAAATATTGATTGGTGGGGACGGAGAGACTCGAACTCTCACACCTCGCGGCGCTGGAACCTAAATCCAGTGCGTCTACCAATTTCGCCACGTCCCCAATGGCTGTGTATATTATAGAGAT
>NZ_JAMXXP010000091.1 GCF_024129355.1 Acinetobacter lwoffii
CTTTGTTGCATAAATATGTAAGCATCTGATTTAAATAAATTTAATTTTGGATCAAAAAATAATCAAAACTTTTAAAATCATATAGTTATGAAATCTTTGTGCAACAAAGCCATTCAGAATTAACTATTTCAATAAGTTGTTTAGAATCTACTATTAACATTTTTATCCCCGAGAAGCAGATTGTATTAAAGCCCTATAAAGCTCAATAGTTTGTTGAAGTTCTCTTTTAAGCGGTTCACTTTCTGTTCTATTTTGTCTTGTTAAAGGGCACTGTTGCAAATAGTGATTTGAGTCGATGATGTTCCCTTTAAAAAGTGCTTAGAGACCGAAAACCCTGTTGATTAGACACACTTCACCCTGAGGCTGACCATAATAAAATGACGATGCTTGTCCTTTACGTAGTGCACGCATGACTTCAATACCTTTAATTGTGGCATAAGCAGTCTTCATAGATTTGAATCCTAATGTGGCCCTGATGATTCGCTTTAACTTACCATGATCACATTCAATGACATTATTTTTATACTTAATCTGCCTGTGCTCAATATCTACTGGACATTTTCCTTCTCGCT
>NZ_JAMXXP010000092.1 GCF_024129355.1 Acinetobacter lwoffii
TACGCCAATCTCAACTTTTAATTAAGTTTTCCAACTGTAAAGGAGGATTACCTAATTGAGAATTTAAAACGACTGAAATTGTATGTGAAAGAATTTTTCGAGTGATACGATGAGATAAATGCCATAGATCTCTAGCCCTGACTTTTTGTATATTAAACTGCGCTGTTAGTTGTCCTATGACTGTTTCAATTTTCCTTCGGGCATTCATCAGTATTCTCATAGCTTCTTTCGGTCGATGGTCAACCATATTTTTTCTAAATGGTGTTTGTAAATCAACAGACTGTAAATCATAATATTTTTTTAGTTCAGGTCTTAAATACCCTTTATCAGCACCAAGCAGACCATGAATATTCTGTGTAATTTCAGGTGCAACATCTCGTTCATCGCAGTTTGCTGGAGCAAAAGTATAATCTGTAATCATTCCTGAGAAATTAATCACAATATGTCCTTTAAAACCATAATATTTTTCTTGTTTAGCTGCACAATAACTGAAGCCAGCATCGGTTTTAAAATTTCTATGTTTTTTTGCTCGAGCATAGCGACAAACAGGAATAGGAAA
>NZ_JAMXXP010000093.1 GCF_024129355.1 Acinetobacter lwoffii
CCCAATTAGTAGCACCTGTAAACGGAACGGTGTCTAAAACCTATGGCAAAGTCTCGGAGCTGGTAGCCACCGCAGTCCCTGTGGTCAGCCTCATTGAAGACAAGATGTGGGTGAGCCTGAATATTCGTGAAGACCAATATGCCCCATTTCAGAAAATGAGCAGTATTGCAGGTTATATTCCCGCCCTAGATAAAACCGCCACTTTTCAAATTAGACAGATCAGTGCTGAAGGCGAATTTGCCACCATTAAGACCACACGCCAAACCGGCGGTTATGATGTGCGCAGTTTTAAGCTGCATCTTGTGCCCGCACCAGCGATTCCTGAACTCAAAGTCGGGATGAGCGTATTATTTAAACTGAAAGAGACCCCATAATGTGGACGGGTATATGGCGCGAACTGCGCTATCTGCTCCGAGAAAAATGGGATCTGTGTCTGGTCACGCTCGCACCTGCACTGGTGATTATTTTATTCAGCAGCATGTTTGCTCAAGGGAAACCGGATCATTTACCGATTGCGATTATTGATCAAGACCAGA
>NZ_JAMXXP010000094.1 GCF_024129355.1 Acinetobacter lwoffii
TCTGGTCTTGATCAATAATCGCAATCGGTAAATGATCCGGTTTCCCTTGAGCAAACATGCTGCTGAATAAAATAATCACCAGTGCAGGTGCCAGCGTGACCAGACACAGATCCCATTTTTCGCTGAGCAGATAGCGCAGTTCGCGCCATATACCCGTCCACATTATCGGGTCTCTTTCAGTTTAAATAACACGCTCATCCCGACTTTCAGTTCAGGAATCGCTGGTGTGGGTACAAGATGCAGTTTAAAACTTCGCACATCATAACCGCCGGTTTGGCGTGTGGTCTTAATGGTGGCAAATTCACCTTCAGCACTGATCTGCTTGATTTTAAAAGTGGCGGTTTTATCTAGGGCGGGAATATAACCTTCAATACTGCTCATTTTCTGAAACGGGGCATATTGGTCTTCACGAATATTCAGGCTCACCCACATTTGATCTTCAATCAGGCTGACCACAGGGACTGCGGTGGCTACCAGCTCCGAGACTTTGCCATAGGTTTTAGACACCGTTCCGTTTACAGGTGCTACTAATTGGG
>NZ_JAMXXP010000095.1 GCF_024129355.1 Acinetobacter lwoffii
GGTCGGCACTTTCAAGGTGAAATCATTCTTTGGGCTGTTCGTTGGTATTGTAAATATGGCATCAGCTATCGTGAACTTCAAGAAATGCTCGCTGAACGAGGCATAAATGTGGATCACAGTACAATTTATCGTTGGGTTCAGCGTTATGCTCCAGAAATGGAAAAACGCTTACGCTGGTATTGGCGTAATCCTACAGATTTACATTCATGGCATATGGATGAGACTTATATCAAAGTGAAGGGGCGATGGACTTACCTGTATCGTGCAGTTGATCAACGGGGTCATACGATTGACTTTTACCTTTCCGCTAGACGGAACAGTAAATCAGCCTATAGTTTTCTAGGAAAGATCTTCAATACGGTGAAAAAATGGCAAATTCCACGGGTCATCAATACAGATAAAGCAGCGACCTATGGCCATGCTTTATCACGGTTAAAGCGAGAAGGAAAATGTCCAGTAGATATTGAGCACAGGCAGATTAAGTATAAAAATAATGTCATTGAATGTGATCATGGTAAGTTAAAGCG
>NZ_JAMXXP010000096.1 GCF_024129355.1 Acinetobacter lwoffii
ATAAGAGATTTTATGTTAAATTACTAACTATAAATTCTATTTAAAACATATATTTATTTAATAGTTATGCCATAGTTTTTCTTATCATATTTAGCTACATAAGGAGCTACTTCGTGATTAATCTTTTTATCACTTTTATCTAGGTATGAAAGTTTTATCGAATCCTCATTATGATGCTCATAATTAATGGCGTATTTATATTCTGAATAAGGATAAAGAGTACCTAAACTATAAGTTTTTTGAGCGCTAATATAAGTTATTTTAAGGTCGGTAATTGGGTAATCAGTCTGATTTTTAATAGAAATATATCCAGTTTTTTCAAATGGCTGGCATCCTATAAGTAGAAATAATACAAGACAGTAAAATAGGCTATTCTTCATTTTGATAGTTCTGTTAAATTGGCCTTATGAGTTTATTAATAACGATAACTTGTGAGATATCACAGCTATTATCTACTTCTGTTATCCAGGAATAATTGTTTTTTTCTAAAGG
>NZ_JAMXXP010000097.1 GCF_024129355.1 Acinetobacter lwoffii
TGCCACGACGTTTCATCATTACCTTTTGAATACTCATAGGCAATGTCGATATACGGCATGATCTTTTTACTGATTTCATAGCGAGTTTCAAGCCCTGCGGTTGCACTGCTTAAACCAGTTTTTTTCGCATATTTAGAGTCATCACTAAAGATCGCATCCAACTCTAAATAAGTTTGAATAATCAACTTTTGCGTAATCAGAAAATCACGTTCCGTTTCTAGACTAAAACCCGCATAACTGTCTTCTCCTGCATAGAGATAAGCATCAGTTTCAAAGAAATATGGTGCCATACCATGTAAGCCAATCACTGCATCAACATTTTCTTCGGTGTCTTTGCGATGATCATCGAGTTCAACTTTTTCACTGCGATAACGTGCACCAATCTGTGCATCCCAAAAGTCTGAAATCATACGGCTATATAAAAGTTTGGCATCATAATGTGCATCATGCGATTCTT
>NZ_JAMXXP010000098.1 GCF_024129355.1 Acinetobacter lwoffii
TAGGCGCAGGCCCTGCGGGTCTTTCTGCTGCGATCAAAATCCGTCAACTTGCAATTGAAAACAACTTAAACGATTTGTCCGTTTGTGTCGTAGAAAAAGGCTCCGAAGTCGGTGCACATATTCTGTCTGGTGCTGTGCTTGAACCACGTGCCATGAACGAGCTGTTCCCCGACTGGAAAGAACAGGGTGCCCCGCTAAATGTCCCAGTGACTGAAGATAAAACCTTCTTCCTGCTGTCAGATGAAAAATCACAGGAAGCACCACACTGGATGGTACCTAAAACCATGCATAACGATGGCAACTATGTCATCTCGCTCGGCAACGTGGTGCGCTGGTTAGGCCAGAAAGCCGAAGAACTGGAAGTGTCGATCTTCCCAGGCTTTGCAGCCTCGGAAATTCTGTATCATGCCGATGGCACAGTCAAAGGCATCCA
>NZ_JAMXXP010000099.1 GCF_024129355.1 Acinetobacter lwoffii
TGCGATAAATTGTCCGGTAGTAACAAGATACCATCGGCTTTTTGAGATTCAACCCATTGTTTGGCTTCGGCAAAATTGCCGGTAATCGCCTCAATTTCCACATTGGGGCTTTGTGCCACCTGACCAATAATACGGGTGCTTAAGTTACTTTGTTCTTCATCGACAATAATAATGGGTAAGGCTTCAGCCTGCTGTGCCTGATAAGCGGTTGGATAAAAAAAGCTGTAAAATAAGACGGATAGAATAAGCGTGGTAAAGATCGTGCCGTGACTGACAATATCCTTGAAGCTTTGCAGATAGTAAAACCAGAGGGATTTCATTGGACTGCTCCTTTAGCTATTTTTTTAAGAAACAGATAAGCCAGCAGAGCGTAGACTAGGGCATAGATCAGCAGCATTAATCCAGCTTGCAGTGAAATATGCAATGGAC
>NZ_JAMXXP010000100.1 GCF_024129355.1 Acinetobacter lwoffii
CAATGTTTTGAGCAGTCAGATTTGCATACCATTGGTAATCGACATAGCCTTTATCAAAAACTACAATGCTGCCAGCAGGAAACTGGAATTTGCGGCCTTGTACCATGTCATTTTCTTTGCCATTTTCAACTGCAACAAACTCAGGAATATCATTGCTGTGATTCAATCCTATGCTGAGTTTCATGCTGGCTTTTGAGTCGTGAACTTTGGCCCATTCACATAAGGAAAGCGACAGGTCAATATGACTGGCATCCAAGGAATACAAGGGATTCTTAAAGCGAAATTTATGGGCTACTTTTGAGTGTTCATAGTATTTAAGCAACTTGTAAAAGAGCTGTTGATACAAGGCAGCAGGCTGCTGCTCATTGATTCGTGCCAGCGTGCTTCGGGGAATAGACTTTGCTCCGAGATGACTTAGCTTTT
>NZ_JAMXXP010000101.1 GCF_024129355.1 Acinetobacter lwoffii
CAATGTTTTGAGCAGTCAGATTTGCATACCATTGGTAATCGACATAGCCTTTATCAAAAACTACAATGCTGCCAGCAGGAAACTGGAATTTACGGCCTTGTACCATGTCATTTTCTTTGCCATTTTCAACTGTAACAAACTCAGGAATATCATTGCTGTGATTCAATCCTATGCTGAGTTTCATGCTGGCTTTTGAGTTGTGAACTTTGGCCCATTCACATAAGGAAAGCGACAGGTCAATATGACTGGCATCCAAGGAATACAAGGGATTCTTAAAGCGAAATTTATGAGCTACTTTTGAGTGTTCATAGTATTTAAGCAACTTGTAAAATAGCTGTTGATACAAGGCAGCAGGCTGCTGCTCATTGATTCGTGCCAGCGTGCTTCGGGGAATAGACTTTGCTCCGAGATGACTTAGCTTTT
>NZ_JAMXXP010000102.1 GCF_024129355.1 Acinetobacter lwoffii
AGGCTGACCACAGGGACTGCGGTGGCTACCAGCTCCGAGACTTTGCCATAGGTTTTAGACACCGTTCCGTTTACAGGTGCTACTAATTGGGTTTCTGCTTCTAAAGCATTGGCTTCATCCAGCGCAGCCTGGGCAATATCTACCTGTGCATCGGCGGAACTCTTTTGCTGCGAAGTGCTGCCACGTTTGGCACGTGCATATTGCTGATACGCCGCCTCTGTCATTTGCGCCGCTGATTGACTGGCTGCATACAATTCATCACGGCGCTGGCGTGAAATCACACCTTCCTTAAATAAATTTGCACCACGCTCATAAGAAACTTTGGCTAAATTTTGCTGTGCTTTCAGCGATTGCCAGTTGGCATACAGACTGGCGATATTTTCTTCCTGCGAGCCACGTTCAGCAGTCGATTGTAA
>NZ_JAMXXP010000103.1 GCF_024129355.1 Acinetobacter lwoffii
GCAATCTTGGCAATGCGTGGGTTGGTGGCTAGCGGGCGACCGACTTCAACCCCATAACCATTGACGATATTCAGGACACCCGGTGGCAAAATATCCTGAATCAGTTCAGCCAGCACCAGAATGCTGACCGGAGTCTGTTCTGCAGGTTTCAACACAATGCAGTTGCCCGCAGCCAAGGCAGGTGCCAGTTTCCAGGCAGCCATCAGAATCGGGAAGTTCCACGGGATAATCTGACCCACGACGCCCAACGGCTCATGAAAATGATAAGCAATGGTATCTTCATCAATTTCGGAAATGCCGCCTTCCTGCGCACGAATACAGCCGGCAAAATAACGGAAATGGTCAATAGCCAGCGGAATATCGGCAGCCAGCGTTTCACGGATCGGTTTGCC
>NZ_JAMXXP010000104.1 GCF_024129355.1 Acinetobacter lwoffii
AGCTGTTGATACAAGGCAGCAGGCTGCTGCTCATTGATTCGTGCCAGCGTGCTTCGGGGAATAGACTTTGCTCCGAGATGACTTAGCTTTTCCTGTTGGCACTCCAAATTGGATTGAATATCTCTCAGACTTTGCCTACAAGAGAATTGAGACATCAATATGGCAATAAACTGATCCCACCGGGAAGCCGCTCTAAATTTCTGTCCAACATGGTGTACTTTAGCAAGTTGTTCAAAATCCTGTCGCACAACAGGTTTAATTAGCTCATGAAATACGGTATTCTGATGTGACAAAACCTGAATCCTGGTCGTTAAAGTGTTTGTTTGCACTCATATTTTAACTGTTAGGACTCAGGTTTTTTTATTTAAAGCAAACTATGGGACAGCAGTG
>NZ_JAMXXP010000105.1 GCF_024129355.1 Acinetobacter lwoffii
CCATCAAAAGGCAAACAAGGGCGAAATCAAACCTACTCCGACGCAGCCATCCAATGCTGCTTAATGATTAAATCCTTATTCCGTCTGTCTTTACGTATGGTTACTGGCTTTGTGCAAAGTCTGATTAAACTCTCTGGCTTAAATGGGACGGCCCCAGATTATTCGACCATATGTAGAAGACAAAAGCATATTGATATTGTAATCAGCTACCAAAAAAGTAGAGATGGGCTACATCTACTCATGGACTCTACAGGCATGAAGTTTCTAGGTGAGGTCGAATGGAAGCGCAAGAAACATGGACCTGAATATCGTCGCCAATGGCGTAAACTACATATTGGTATAGATGCCAAAACCCTGCAAATACGAGCAGTTCAGC
>NZ_JAMXXP010000106.1 GCF_024129355.1 Acinetobacter lwoffii
TTCTCAGCGGCAGTCTGTTCAGTAATTACTGGAGAAGTAGATGTTGTTGAATGACTTCCACCACTACTACAAGCAGCAGTACTTAGTGCCAAAATAATAGCAGCACTTAGCTTTGTTAAATTCATTGATTGCATAGATACCCTAAATTACATTATGGATTTAATGTGTAATTAATGTTTATTTGTATTACATTACGTTTCAACTTATTATAGTAAATATCTAACTAAAAAAATGAGTATTTTTAAAAAAAACTTTTTTTTTATAAGTATTTAATTTTATATAATAAATTATCAATATTTTTGATATTAATGAATACATGATAAATCAGGTTTAACACGAGTTTTTATACCGATGGTTAAATTTCACTAAGAA
>NZ_JAMXXP010000107.1 GCF_024129355.1 Acinetobacter lwoffii
TGTTATTCACCAATTAAAATGTCTATGCGATAAACCATTTAAAATGTCCTGTTTTTAACCACAAGAGTCAAGCACAGGATTTAACTTTCTTTGTTCAATAACAGCTTTCTGAGCTTTACGACTCGGCATACTTTTCTTGAGACGGGAACGTTTATTCTGTTTTTCCAACTCTTCATGCTGTTGCTGAATATGTGCCAGGACTGTACCTAACCGTTTATTCTCAACGATCTCATTCTGCTGTAGCCCAGCTAATTTATTGAAAATGCTGTAGTTGAGCTTTCGTCCCTCGTGCATGAGGGCCACAGTCCCATCCGGGTACTCCAGAAATGAAATATATTGCCCAACAAGCTTATGATTCAGCTCT
>NZ_JAMXXP010000108.1 GCF_024129355.1 Acinetobacter lwoffii
ACAGTGCAGCCACTTCGGACACCAGTTCCTGGATTTTGGCTGATTTGTCAGAGCCATCCAAAGTCGCCACCAGTTCAATCGGGCCTTCCAGACGTTCTAATAGGGTTTTAAGTTGAGCTGAAGTATTTTGGTCTAACATTGCTAACGTCTCCAAAGGAGTAAATGTTTATTTGATAACAGGATATTAAATGAATTGCATAAATAGGTAAAACAGTTTGTTTTTATTTTATTGATCGATATTTTAGATTATTAAACTAGGGTGTGTTGACACTTTTAGCTTAAAAAAATAGCGAAGTAGTAAAATCAAATCGCCAAACCCAATTTTACTATTCGCTATGCCTCGTAC
>NZ_JAMXXP010000109.1 GCF_024129355.1 Acinetobacter lwoffii
GATAATCTCTGTGATTTATCACAGTTTCCTGACCTGACGAAGGCTGGAAAAATCATTAACAGAATATATTTGAGTTGAAATAATTTGTTCATACTCATAACTGACATTAACACTAGCAGTGATTTATTACTGTGATGTGAAGATGAAAGAAATGAGTTACTAGCGATTAAACTGAATCAAGCGTTTTGGTATATGAATCTAATTGAAGCTGTACGGTGCTTAAGTGCACAAACGCCAACTGTATGAGTGTGATGAGAGATCATCACAATCTGTTGCTTATCC
>NZ_JAMXXP010000110.1 GCF_024129355.1 Acinetobacter lwoffii
TATTTTATATCCAGTCCATGGTGATAAAAACCATCATAAACCAGACATTTTTATTGGTGAGAATATAGACACTTTAAATGGGTTCTAACAAACGCATTTCGTATAAGGTGTATTATGTTAATTTTAGAGAAACTACTAAATTATATTGAGTTGTAAATAGTTGAAATTCCGTTAAGATATATTGGATTAAATTCTATTCCTAGATAGCATTCGTGTTGACTCATCTCTCCAAAAAACTTTGGTTTTGTTTTCTTATGGTTTTTGCCATAGGA
>NZ_JAMXXP010000111.1 GCF_024129355.1 Acinetobacter lwoffii
AATATGATAAGAAAAACTATGGCATAACTATTAAATAAATATATGTTTTAAATAGAATTTATAGTTAGTAATTTAACATAAAATCTCTTATTCGCAATTTTAAAAACTAGAATTTTCCACCAATTCACCATCCATTTAACATAATGGTGCTTATACGAAACATGTACCAGATGAGCTATTAGATCTATCAGATATTCCTGAAATTACAGACTGAAGTAATGCTATTCGTCATGGGCAATTTTATTGTCCAGT
>NZ_JAMXXP010000112.1 GCF_024129355.1 Acinetobacter lwoffii
CTGAAACTTATGATGTGATTGTGGAGCCAAAAGGTGGACATTATCAAATTGAAGCTGAGTCAATTGACCGTTCAGGTTATGCGATTGGTACGCTACACAATGAACTAAATCCTGTGACACACGGCATTCATATGCCTCAGCCACGTCCACGCTCGCTTTTGACTATGGAAGATATGGGACATGGTGGTGGTGATCATTCAGGAATGGATCATTCGAAAATGAACCATGGCGATATGAAAGGCACGGATCAT
>NZ_JAMXXP010000113.1 GCF_024129355.1 Acinetobacter lwoffii
GATAATCTCTGTGATTTATCACAGTTTCCTGACCTGACGAAGGCTGGAAAAATCATTAACAGAATATATTTGAGTTGAAATAATTTGTTCAAACTCGTTTCAAGTAGTTAACTACAAGAAATGAGTTCTAGCGAAATTAACTGAATCAAGCGTTTTGGTGTATGAATCTAATTGAAGCTGTACGGTGCTTAAGTGCACAAACGCCAACTGTATGAGTGTGATGAGAGATCATCACAATCTGTTGCTTATCC
>NZ_JAMXXP010000114.1 GCF_024129355.1 Acinetobacter lwoffii
GAAGTGAAACCTCTTAGCGCTGATGGTAGTGTGGGGTTACCCATGTGAGAGTAAGTCATCGCCAGCTCATTATTCCAAAATCCCCCTCCGCATACGCAGAGGGGGATTTTTTTATTCAAAAATTTAAGTATTCAAAAATTATTAGTCGTAAAAGACTAGGGCGTGTCCTCATTTGAAAAATTGGTTTTAAATACTTAAAATCCTCCTTTAAGCTCTTTTGATTTCTATATTTTTTCAATGGCACG
>NZ_JAMXXP010000115.1 GCF_024129355.1 Acinetobacter lwoffii
TGCTACACGTGCATGAATTTCATTCACCTGACTAGGAAAGCTTCTTGCCATTAATTTATCGCCTAATAATTTGATGCAATGCATCTTGGTTTCCACCAAACTGCGGCGATGATAGCCTGACCATTTTTTCCATAATGTCCTGCCTAAACGTTTAACTGTTCGAAGTAATTCATTTCGCTCTAGCGAGCTACTCTTTGTATCTTTCCATGGTTTCGCATTTTTTCTAGGTGGAATCACCGCAT
>NZ_JAMXXP010000116.1 GCF_024129355.1 Acinetobacter lwoffii
AACTTCGCCGATGATAGCCTGACCATTTTTTCCATAGTGTCCTGCCTAAACGTTTAACTGTTCGAAGTAATTCATTTCGTTCTAGCGAGCTACTCTTTGTATCTTTCCATGGTTTCGCATTTTTTCTAGGTGGAATCACCGCATGCGCTTGCCGATCTGCAATGACCTGACGGCATTGCTTGGTGTCATAAGCTCCATCGGTATAAACAGAGTCAATCTGCTCATCTTGTGGAATCT
>NZ_JAMXXP010000117.1 GCF_024129355.1 Acinetobacter lwoffii
CGCAAGAAACATGGACCTGAATATCGTCGCCAATGGCGTAAACTACATATTGGTATAGATGCCAAAACCCTGCAAATACGAGCAGTTCAGCTTACAACCAATAATGTCAGTGATTCACAGGTGCTTGGTGATTTACTTAATCAGATTCCACAAGATGAGCAGATTGACTCTGTTTATACCGATGGAGCTTATGACACCAAGCAATGCCGTCAGGTCATTGCAGATCGGCAAGC
>NZ_JAMXXP010000118.1 GCF_024129355.1 Acinetobacter lwoffii
GAAAGTGCCGACCGTGGAAGGGATTCATCTGCTGTATCTCGAAATAAATAAGATATTTAGCTTATCATGTCAGCCTATTTGCAACAGTGCCAATTATATTGAGTTGTAAATATTTGAAATTCCGTTAAGATATTTTGGATTAAATTCTATTCCTAGATAGCATTCGTGTTGACTCATCTCTCCAAAAAACTTTGGTTTTGTTTTCTTATGGTTTTTGCCATAGGA
>NZ_JAMXXP010000119.1 GCF_024129355.1 Acinetobacter lwoffii
GAAAGTGCCGACCGTGGAAGGGATTCATCTGCTGTATCTCGAAATAAATAAGATATTTAGCTTATCATGTCAGCCTATTTGCAACAGTGCCGAACAACCAGGGCAGCTAGGACCTTCTCTTGTGTAGGTTCATCTTGCTGTTCAAGCCACTGATTAAATAGATCTGTCGTAATGACTGTCCACATACCACAACCAAAATATAGATTATAGTCTATATTT
>NZ_JAMXXP010000120.1 GCF_024129355.1 Acinetobacter lwoffii
GTTATCCTGCTCATTACCGTCGGAAAACGAGCTGATAGCATAGTTTATGACGAAGCGAAAAAGCGAATTAAAGACTAAAAATGGGAGCTTATAGCTCACATTTTTGGCTTCGTATAAGAGATTTTATGTTAAATTACTAACTATAAATTCTATTTAAAACATATATTTATTTAATAGTTATGCCATAGTTTTTCTTATCATATT